>DOHN01000121.1:14081-24940 GCA_003535195.1 Ruminiclostridium sp. | reverse complement strand
GTTTCTGCACGTGCTTTGGCATCTCATGCGCTGTCCATCTTCGGCGATCACTCAGACGTTATGTCTACACGCCAAACAGGTTTTGCGCTGCTTGCCGAAGGAAGCGTTCAGGAGGTTATGGATCTTGCAGGCGTAGCACATTTGTCAGCAATTAAGAGCAGGGTTCCTTTTTTAAACTTCTTTGACGGCTTTAGAACATCTCATGAAGTTCAGAAAGTTGAAGTCATCGATTATGATGATTATGCAAAGATGGTGGATTGGGACGCTATAGATGCATTCAGAAAGCGCGCCTTGAAGCCCGAGCATCCGGTTACCCGCGGTACCGCACAGAACCCGGATATATTCTTCCAGGCAAGAGAGGCTTCCAACTCTTATTACGACGCTGTTCCGGACATTGTCAATGATTACATGAAGCAAATTTCAGCAATTACCGGACGTGAATACAAGCCCTTTACCTATTACGGTGATCCTGAAGCTGAAAATGTTATTGTTGCAATGGGTTCCGTAACCGAGACCTGTGAAGAGGTTATAGACTACTTAAGAGCAAAGGGCGAAAAGGTTGGACTTGTAAAAGTACATCTTTACAGGCCTTTCTCCTCAAAATACTTCTTTGAAGCCATGCCCAAGTCTGTTAAGAGAATCGCTGTTCTGAATATGACAAAAGAGCCTGGTGCTACGGCTGATCCTCTTACACTTGATGTTAGATCTCTCTATTATAGTTCAGAAAATAAACCTGTTATCATCGGCGGACGTTATGGACTGGGTTCTAAGGACACCAAGCCCAATCAGATTATTTCTGTTTTTGATAATCTTAAGTCCGGGAATCCCAGAGACGGATTCACCGTTGGTATCGTGGATGATGTTACCCACCTTTCTCTGCCTTTAGGACCCAGCGTCAACACCGAGGACAAAGGCGCTATCCGCTGCAAGTTCTGGGGTTTGGGCTCAGATGGTACTGTTGGTGCAAACAAGCAGGCTATCAAGATTATCGGTGACCACACCGATATGTACGCTCAGGGCTATTTCTCCTACGACTCGAAGAAATCAGGCGGCGTAACGGTATCCCACCTTCGTTTTGGAAAGGCAAAGATTCGTTCCACATACTTAATTGACGAAGCCGATTATATTGCCTGCCATAATCAGTCCTATGTAGGTAAATATGACCTTTTAAACGGATTGAAGAAGGGCGGCACCTTCGTGCTGAACTGCCAGTGGAATGAAGCAGAGCTTGATGAAAAACTTCCTGCTGATGTGAAGAGGAAGATTGCAAACGACGATATTAATTTCTATACCATTAATGCAATTGATATCGGCCGTGAGATTGGCCTCGGCAGCCGTATAAACATGATTATGCAATCCGCTTTCTTCAAGCTGGCCAATGTGATGCCCCTTGACGAAGCCGTCAAGTACCTGAAGGATTCCATTGTGCATTCTTACGGTAAAAAGGGTCAGGCCATCCTTGACATGAACTTTGCCGCAGTGGACAGAGGTATCAACTCTCTGATCAAGATCAATGTTCCTGAAAGCTGGAAAAAGGCTCAGGATGCTTTTGTTGCAGAAAATGAGGGAAGACCCGAATTTATCAGAAAAATTGTTGACCCCATGAATGCTCAGAAGGGCGACGATCTTCCTGTAAGCGCATTTAAGGGCATAGAGGATGGAACCTTCCCAACCGGTACCTCCGCTTTTGAAAAACGCGGTGTAGCGGTCACTGTTCCCGAGTGGCAGCCGAAGAACTGTATCCAGTGCAACCAGTGCTCTCTGGTATGCCCTCATGCGGCTATCCGTCCTTTCGTTCTCAATGCAGAAGAGAAGAAGAATGCTCCTGAAAGTTTTGTGACAATCCCTGCAGCAGGTCCTCAATTCAAGGGTCTTGAGTTCAAGATCCAGGTAGCAACATTGGATTGCACAGGCTGCGGAAACTGTGCCGATGTATGTCCCGCTAAGGAAAAAGCTCTTGTAATGAAGCCTATGGAAACCCAGGAACAGGAGATCGCAAACTGGAACTATGCTGATAAGCATGTTGTATATAAGGATAATCTGGCACCCAAGACCAATGTAAAGAACAGCCAGTTTGCTCAGCCACTGATCCAGTTCAGCGGTGCTTGCGCAGGCTGCGGTGAAACACCTTATATCAAAGCTATTACCCAGCTCTATGGCGACCGCATGATGATTGCCAATGCAACCGGATGCTCCTCCATCTGGGGCGGTTCGGCTCCTGCTACCGTTTACTGCGCCAACAGGGAAGGAAAGGGTCCTTCTTGGGCAAACTCCCTCTTTGAAGATAATGCAGAGTACGGTTTAGGTATGCTGCTGGGCGTTAAGCAGATTCGTGAAAATATTGCAATGCAGCTTGGAAAGCTTCTCAACCTGGATGTCCCGGCCGATTTGAAGGCGGCAGCCCAGGACTGGCTCTCTAATATGAATGAGGGCGAAGGCTCCAAGAAGGCTTCCAAGGCTCTCAGCGACGCGCTGGATAACTTCAAGCCCGGCTGTGAGGAATGCGGCAAGGTTGTAGATGCCCTGAACAAGAATCGTGACCACTTCGTCAAGAAATCCCAGTGGATCCTCGGCGGAGACGGTTGGGCATACGATATCGGATACGGCGGACTGGACCATGTTCTTGCTTCCGGCGAGGATGTCAATGTTCTGGTGTTCGATACCGAAATTTACTCCAATACCGGCGGTCAGGCTTCCAAGAGTACACCTACCGCTGCTGTTGCTAAATTTGCAGCCTCCGGAAAGCGCATCAAGAAGAAAGACCTTGGTATGATTGCTGCGACATACGGCTATGTATATGTTGCTCAGGTTGCAATGGGCGCTAACATGAATCAGTTCATGAAGGTGATCCAGGAGGCTGAGGCTCATAAGGGCCCGTCCCTCATCATAGCTTATGCACCTTGCATCAATCATGGCATCAAGGGCGGAATGTCCAGGACCCAGACCAGAGAGAAACTGGCCGTTGAGTCAGGCTACTGGCACCTGTGGCGCTATGTTCCTGAGCTTAAGGAACAGGGCAAGAATCCGTTTATCCTTGACTCCAAGGAACCTACAAAGAGCTTCCAGGACTTTATCAAAGATGAAGTACGTTATAGCTCTTTGAAGAAAACCTTCCCGGAAATTGCAGATGAGCTATTCCAGGCAGCTGAAAAGCACGCTGGTGAGAGGCTTGAAACCTACAAGAGAATGGCAAAGGATAACTGATATAAACGGAATACTCCATAACGCAAAAGGCTGCCCCATTGGGGCAGCCTTTTGTAAGTTTAGTAAATAAAGCTTGACCACATTTTACCGTTATAAAGTTTCTTTAAAGTTTGTCCATTTATGCAGCATCTTCTGAACTAAGTCTTGCTATCTCTGCCTGAATCATCGTTAAAATAATGGTTAACTGTAGTATAACTTGTGCAACAACAAAAGAGTCTTGAACTAAAGCGTCAATTTGTTCCTGGTTATTGCCCTCAGAGCTCAGCCTTACTATTTCTGTCTGAATCAACGATAAAATAAAATTTAACTGCAATATAGCTTGCGTAACCATTACTAAATCTTCAACCAAAGCGTCAATTCCCTGATTATTCATCTTTTCACCTCCAGGTTGTCTATCTTGTATATAATATGATAAATGAGGCGAGTTCGTTCAGGAAAGTACAAAAAAAGACAATGGTATTTTATTTTCCATTGTCTTTTGTCACTGTACTGTTTCGTTATCATCGCACTATTTTTGGTTTTTAAGCTTGGCCAGTGCCTCTGCCAGGGTGGAATTAATGGGAGTATCAGCGTTCTGATTTCTCAGGAACTGATGGACATCCCTTTTACTTACAGTCTCGCTCTTTCGCTTCTTAAAAACAGACAGCTTTTCCCGGTAGCCACAGGAACAGTAAAAGCTTCTGTCATCACCCTCACCGCGGATCTCCATTTTTTTATGACATTCGGGACATCTGGCGTTAGAGGCCTGGGATATGTTTTTGCGAAAGCCGCATTCTCTGTCGGGGCAGATCAGCATCTTGCCTCTTTTGCCGTTGACCTCCAGCAGGTATTTTCCGCATTGCTCACATTTTTCACGGGTGACATTTTCATGCTTATAGACATGGCTGCTTGAAATAACGGTACCCACCAGGCTTTCAGCATACTTCCTCATTTTTGCGATAAATGCGTGGGCATCATCCTGCCCCTTGCTGATTGAGGAAAGATTTTGTTCCCATTTTGCCGTCAGCTCGGGGGATTTCAAATCGGGGGGAACCAGATCTATAAGCTGAATGCCCTTAGAAGTGGGCACGATTTCTTTCCCGTGCCTCTCCACATAAAAGGTATCAAACAGTTTTTCAATAATATCCGCCCTGGTGGCCGGGGTTCCCAGTCCGCTGGTACCCTCGATCACCTCTCTCAGCGCTTTATTGTCCATATATTTTCCCGGATGCTCCATGGCCGAAAGCAGGGTGGCCTCAGTAAATCTCTTAGGCGGAGCGGTCTTCCCATTTATTGCACGCACTGAAAGAATGGCTTCCTGACTGCCTTTTATTACCGGGGGAAGGGACTGGCGCCTATTTTCATCGAACCCTTCTTCGTCATCATCGTCCATATCGCCTTCATAGATGCTTTTCCAGCCGGGAGACTTTATCATGCGCCCTCTGGCCGTAAACAGTTCCCCTGAGGCTTCGATCTTGACAGTGGTCTGCTCATATTCAAAGGTGGAACCCAATACCGCAATAAAGCGCTTGACTATCAGATCATAGATATGCCGCTCGTCACTGTTTAAGGCTGACAGGTCAACATACTGCTCTGTGGGAATAATGGCATGGTGATCCGTAACCTTGCTGTTATCAACAAGACGTTTGGTGATGTTCAGCGGATTTTTCAAAAGGCCCTGAACAGGCTTCATATAAGGACCTATTGAAATGGCCTTCAATCTTTCGGTCAGGGTGGGTACGATGTCATCGGTGATATAGCGGGAATCGGTACGGGGATAAGTGACCAGCTTATGGCGTTCATAAAGGCTCTGCATTAAAGACAGGGTCTTTTTAGCCGAATACCCGTACTTATTATTGGCATCACGCTGGAGCTCGGTCAGGTCATAGGCCAAAGGCGGCAATTCTTTTTTCGGGTCCCGGGAGACTTCTATAACAGAGGCAGTCTGCCCCAAAACCTTTGAAACGATGCCATCGGCCCGGGATTTATCAAACAGGCGGGCTTGGCCGGTTTTTTTGTCCTGCCACAGAGCGCGGAAACCCTTTAGGGTGGCTTCAACGGTCCAGTAATCCTTGGGAACGAATTTCCGGATTTCATTCTCACGCGCTACAATCATGGCTAAAGTTGGGGTCTGGACCCTCCCGGCAGAGAGCTGGGCGTTATATTTGCAGGTAAGGGCACGGGTGACATTGAGTCCGATGAGCCAATCGGCTTCGGCCCTGCTTTGCGCCGAATCATAGAGATTGTCGTAGGCCTTGGAAGGCTTCAGGTTCTGAAATCCCTCTTTAATGGCCTTATCGGTCTGGGATGAGATCCATAACCTGCGGATTGGCTTCTGGAAGCCGGCTTTTTCAATGATCCACCGGGCCACCAGTTCGCCTTCCCGCCCCGCGTCGGTAGCAATGATAAGACCATCGATGTCCTTTCTGTGCAAAAGACTTCTTACAATGCCAAACTGGCGGGAGGTCTCCTTTATTACCACCAGCTCCATTTTTTTGGGGAGCATGGGTAAGTCCTCAAGGTTCCACGTCTTATATTTCATATTATATACATCAGGGTCGGCCAGGGTCACTAAATGTCCTAAGGCCCAGGTTACAACATAACGGGGACCTTCAATGCAGCCGCTGCTGTTTTGGGTGCACCCTAATACCTTAGCGATATCTCTGGCTACGGAGGGCTTTTCTGTCAATACTAATATTTTACTCATTCAAATACCGTTCCTTTGGTTTTATACAACTTATTATCAGGCTTTTAGACTTCAAGGTCAAGGATGAAGCAGATGCCTGTTTTGTATATGCGCCTTATTCAAAACCTTACACATACATATTTGTGCAGGCCTATGATTGCCTGATGGCTGAATGCAGTATATTTAACTTAGTTGAAAATAACGATAAGATGATTCTATATAAGAAATTATCGGATTTGCTGCTTGCGGATCTGCTCCCGGATAAGGAAAATGAAGAACTCAAAGACACCCGGCCAAATAATTATAGATGGTGAGCATTTGTACCCTGACAGTTTTAAAACAGAAAGATTCAGGTTCCTATAAGTATAATAATTTATCGGACAGACAGCTTGCGTGTTTGTATACCACCACCCCGATGAATCGGGATGACAAGGTGATCAGGAAGTTTGCCGAGTTTATAAAAACGACCGGTTTCTATGAGGAAAACCTGTTTCATTATGACTATCGGGATTTATTCGAATGGGAATATAAGATGTGTCAATGGCATAGCTGGCTTCTGCTGGAAAGTGATATGTCCCATGTCCCTCGGGCTACCCGACTGGGAGGTCGGCTAATCAAGTAATGGCTACCCGACCTCCCGATTTTCTCAAGTGTCGAAAACGGGATTATTTACAGACGGATTATTTCCCTGGCGTAGTTTGTAAGAATATCAAGACCGCTTTCTGTAACAACAACTCCGTCTTCATAGCGTACTCCATATACACCGTTGGACAGCCATATATCGACGTTAAAGACCATGTTGGGCATCAATACCATATTTCCGCGATTGTCGACCCATGGTGCTTCGCATTCCTGGAGACCAGTGCTGTGAGCGGGTCCATAAAGGTTTACACCTACAAACCCGTATTTATGCAGACGTGCTTGGAATCTATCATATACCTCAGCAAAGCTTACTCCGGGTCTCATCAGGGTAAGAGTCTCGTTTAAGCACTCAAGAGAGACCAAAATCAGTCTTTCCTGCTCCTGTGGTATCTTGCCGATTATAACAGGTCGGCATAAGTTACCGCAGTAACCGTTGTATTTTGCACCAAAAGTGAGCTGTACCATCTCATTTTCTCCGATGACACGCTCTGTGGATTTACACAGGCTTTGAAAAGTTTTGTCACCAGATGTCACCCAAACTGGATAACTAGTTCCCTCTGCACCCATTGAATAGGCAACGCTGCGCCACTTGGCCTCCAATTCCCATTCCCGCATTCCTGGCTTCATATACTCAATAGTTTGTTTTGTAGCTTCTTCGGTTATCCTATAGGCTTCTTTTAAAAGTTCTATCTCCTGCGGAGATTTAAAGACTCTATCTTTTATAATGTAATTATCATCTAAAACTATTTCAGCCTCGCCAGCTCCCTTTTTTAGATCTTCAAAAATGTTATGAGGAATTGTATTGCTGTTGGCAACAAGAATTTTATTGATTGACATATTTTTTCTAAATTCATTAAGAATCTGTTCATAACTATATGGATTGATAGGCTTATCCCATTCTGGAGCGCATGTTTCTACGTACATGGGATGAATCCTGACATCGTCTATGTTTGCAAATTGTACAGCAAAGTCATACGACTCAGGTCCGCCGGTTAACAATATTGGATGGCCTTCCCTCGGCACCAGGATACCAACGAAATCAAAGACTGCCCAAAAACCGCTCAGATATCTGACATTAGCAGATTCACACTCACATGCGTGCGTCAGCACTATGTCGATGCCGTCGGCCTGCATCCTCTTTTGCAACTTCTCAATCCTTTGGGAATACTCCTCTTTAGAAATGTACCTTCTGATCTTGCCCATTTTTTGTACCTCACTAATCACATTAATATATTTTCAAGTCTGACTAATATAGAAAGAGATTCTTCTCTAAATCAACGCTTATTTTCATTATATTGTCTAAAAAATATTTCACGGCGCCTAAACAAGGGGCGCTTTGGTCAAGAGTAGAAAAAGTAATAGGGCATCTTTTTATTATTTTATTATGTTCTGCCCGTGGCCTCATATACTTATCCAGTTCATCCAAAAATGGTTGACCAAAATTGCGCATTCCACCTCCGATAACTACCCTATCAATATTCAGTAAATTAATGACATTGCAAAGGGCGCAGGCAAGAATCTGTGCCACTTTACGGATGGTTTCAACGGCAGCAGGATTATTGTTGGCATACGCAACGAAAACCTCGTCGATATTGTTCGCGGGGGGGAGCAGCATATTCTGTGCATGTTGCGAGTACATGTTTACTATGGAAGGAAGACTGATATAATTCTCAAGACATCCATGGCTGCCGCACTCGCATTCCGGTCCGTTCATATCGATAGTATTATGGCCGAACTCACCTGCCATTCCCGTTCCGCCCTTATAAATCTTACCATTAAGTATCATGCCGGCCCCAACACCATCTGAAATATTAGCATAGAATAAATTGTTTACATTTTTGGAGCAGCCGAATTCCTTTTCGGCATAAGTATAGAAGACGGATTCATTGCCGATGATTATTGGAGTGGAAGGGAATAGTTCCATCAATTCCGCAATTACATACTTATTTTCTTTTAGTCCCAGGACATAGGATTCCAGTATATGGTTACTGCTGTCAATTAATCCTGGAATCGAAATGCATACTGCAAGCAATTTCCGTTTTGCAATCTTTCTAAACGTGGTATTTGTTATCGTATCATATATTGTTTTAGCAAAGCTGTCCAAACCATTGATAGCGATAATGCTATGCTCTACAACGTTGCATTTCAGGTCATAAAGGAAATATTTAAGCCCGCTTCGTCCCCAACCGAATGCTGCAATATATGCACCCTTTGCGTTGATCTCAAGCATAATTGGCTTTCTGCCAGGGCTTTTTGTGTTACTAGTGCCTTTGGAGATCACAAAATTGCGCTGAATCAACTCATCCACAAGTGAGGAGATCGTGGTTGGGCTAAGGTCGGTCAATCCAGCAAGCTCCGCACGAAAAACAGGCTCACGATTATGTATAAGGTTGAACAATGTTTTTAGATTACTCTCCTTTATGAGAGCTTGATTAACCAAATTATTTTTTGCACTCCTATTAATAAACATAAATATACTCCAGTGGGTTTATTAATAATATAATAGCACATTAAGATATTACTTACAACAAAAGTTTGTTGATAACTTTTAACTAATTAAAATATAAAATTGATATAATTATGTAATATGCACAAAGATAATTAAAAAGTATTATTGACAATAGAAAATTTCGGTGCTAACATTAAATTATTAGTTCAGTGGAGTAATTAAATATGAAACTACTTTGATTGCTTTTTTATTTTACTTCTTGGCTACTTTTAAGATTTGCATTTCCAGTGTCTAGTGAATAAGTACATTCCCATAATTAGGTAAAACAAATATAAATATTTTACATAAGTAACAAATTATTAACAAATATTCATTACTTAAGGAGTGTCTATTATGAAAGCAGAAGCTAGTGTGCAAGTAAACAAAAAAAATGTAGGAAATCAAATCTTAGGAAAATTTGCCACATTTACAAAGAGTTATGCGATTATCCTGGCAATATTTATACTCGGCATAGTGTTTTCTTTTGCTTCACCATATTTTCTTACATATAACAATTTAAGAAACATACTTCAGCAGACGACTGCGCTGGCAATAGTTGTTATTGGACAGGCAATGATAGTTACAACAGGAAATTTCGATATGTCGTTGGGACAGAATGTCTGCCTCACTTCATGTATATGCGCCTGGCTTATCAAATTTGGCGGTTTTAATCCATGGATAGCAATACTGGCGGCATTGCTGGTAGGAACTTCTGTTGGTGCATTTAATGGTTTGCTTGTTGCATATGGAGATATACCAGCATTTATAGTAACACTTGGATCCCAGATGATAGCTAGAGGATTTGCCAAGATAATTACAAAGGCCTCGCCTATACCTGGAATGCCCGAGGAGATACAATTTATTGGAAGAGGTTTCATTGGCGGCAGCAAATATGGCATACCTATAAGCGTCGTAATAATGTTAGTGCTTTTTTTAATATTTACCGTGATAATGCAGAGAACTAAGTTCGGGCGAAATCTATACGCTATAGGCGGAAGCTCGGAGGCTGCATATTTTGCGGGAATAAACGTCAAAAAGCACAAGGCGCTTACGTTTATAATTGCCGGCGCGTTGTGTTCGGTAGGAAGTATCATTTTATTGACAAGGCTCGACAGTGCGGCTCTTACAAATGGTAATCTTTATGAATTTGATTCTATGATATCCTGCATAATTGGTGGAATAAGTCTGACCGGCGGCAGAGGCAAGCTGATACAGGGACTTTTCGGTACTATATTCCTTACGTTGTTTTTTAACGGTATGACGATGCTTAACGTAGACCCATTTGTACAGGATGTGCTCAAAGGCTGCGTACTTATTGGCGCCGTGGTTATCGATGTTGTTCGTAACAAAAAACGCTAAGTGAATAATCAGAGGACGGTGTATTAAACAATGGAAAACAATATACTTGTTTTAAATGAAGTATCAAAGAGCTTTCCCGGTGTAAAAGCCCTGGACAAGGTTAGTTTTGCGGTCAAAGAGGGCACAGTACATGCGCTCGTAGGCGAAAATGGCGCCGGAAAATCGACGCTTATTAAAATACTTGCAGGGATATATCAGGCAGAGGAGGGCACCGTGGCCTTCGATGGAGAGAAGGTGTGCTTCAGGACGCCATATGAATCTCAATGCAAAGGCCTTAGTGTAGTACACCAGGAATTGAAGCTCTCGGAAACGCTATCGGTAACAGAAAATATTTTCATGGGAAACCTGATGTATAAAGGAAAATTTGTAGACTGGAAGGGCATGCGTACAAAAGCCAGAGAACTTTTGGATCAGTACAGTATGACGATGGACGTAAACGAACCCGTATCCAATCTTTCAATAGCGCAAAAGCAAATGATTGAAATCTGCAAGGCGTTAAAT
>DOHN01000121.1:5732-13954 GCA_003535195.1 Ruminiclostridium sp. | reverse complement strand
CGGTTGCTTATAATGGACGAACCTTCGGCGACTCTGACTGAAAGAGAACAGAAAATAATGTTTGAGACAGTTCGAAAACTGCGCTCGAACGGTGTCACAATAATATACATATCGCACAGATTAGAAGAGATTTTCGATCTTGCCGATAATGTTACAGTGTTGCGTGATGGTAAGCATATAGCTACTATGCCTGTTTCTGACATAGATAAGCACAGTTTGATATCTATGATGGTGGGACGGGAAATGGTCAATGAATATCCTAAAGAGAAGTTTGAAGTTGGCGAAACAGTTCTTGAGGTTAAAAATCTCTGCCGAAAAGGTGTATTGAATGATATAAGCTTTTCTGTCCATAAGGGTGAGCTGATAGGTATAGCTGGCCTTGTCGGTTCGGGTAGAACTGAGTTGGCTCGTGCTATATTGGGAATCGATAAGATTGATTCCGGCGAAGTACTGTTATACGGCAAGCCAGTTAAAGTCAAAAATTTTCGGACAGCTATAAATCATGGCTGCGGTCTGGTGCCTGAGAACAGAAAGTCTCAGGGCCTTGTGCAGATTGGTAGCGTGAATGACAATATATGCATGGTAAACATGGATATGTTTATACACTCAGGCTTGATCAATAACAAGATGCAAAAGGAAACCAGCCGGGAATATGTCGAAAAACTAAATATATCTACACCATCTGTAGAGACTGAGGTGCAGTACCTTTCCGGAGGCAATCAACAGAAGGTCGTAATCGCAAAATGGTTATTAAAGGGCAGCAATATAATCTTTCTAGACGAACCTACGCGTGGTATCGATGTTGGTTCAAAACGCGAAATATATCTACTTATTAATGATCTCATCAGACATGGCAAAGTTGTAATAATGATTTCGTCTGAGCTTCCTGAAATCTTAGGTATGAGCGACAGGATACTTGTGATGCATGAGGGAACGCTGAAAGGCGAACTAACGCGTGAGGAAGCTACGCAGGAAAAAATTCTTGAGCTATGTGTCTGATGTCATTAATTGGATCATATCGCGTAAAAGCGGTATAGATAAAAATAAAGTGGAGGAAGAAATTATGAAAGGAAGAAAGCTATTCTCTCTATTACTGGCAATAATTATGTGTCTAGGAATTTTTGCAGGCTGCGGAGCCAGTGCACCTGCAGCTGAAACTGGATCGCCTACAGGAACAGAAGCGACTCCTGCCACCACGCAGGAATCAGAACCAACCGCTGCGGCAGGAGATAGCCCATGGAAGGGAAAACGCATCGGTGTTGCACATATCACGTTATATGATGAATGGTGCACTGAAGTTAAAAAAGAATTCGAAAAGCAGGGAGCCGAATTGGAATTTGGCGAGATCAATGTTCAAGATGGAAATTTGAATGCTGAGACCCAGCAGAAGGAGATTGAGGACTTTATCACCAAGAAGTATGATGCTATTGTTGTTGACCCGGTTAACTCAGAAGGTATAGTACCTACATTGGAAGCCGCCGGCGCTGCGGGAATACCGGTATTCGTTTTTGACTCCGGTACATCGTATAAAGATAAAATTTCATACATAGCATGGGATCACGCAAAGACAGGTGAGCTTGCTGGAAAGTGGGTCGCCGACTATGCAAAAGAGAATTTGGGTGGAAAAGTAAAAGTCGGTTTATTGGCTATGCTGAACGCTACTCATACGCGTGTCCGCAGTGAAACGTTCCTTTCGACGCTTGAGAGCGAATTGGGTAAGGAGAACATTGAAGTTGTATTTAACCAGGACTTCGGTGAAACACGTGAATCTGCTGCCAACATTGTTAACAACAATATTATGAAGCCTATAGACGTTATCTGGGCAGCTGTTGATAATGGTGCTATGGGTGCCGTGAGCGCTCTTGAAACGAATAATATTAAGGGAACAATAGTTGTTTCTTCAGGTTGCAGCGGTACCGAACCTTTAAACATGATCAATGATCCCGATGCATATTATAAGTGCGGTATCGGCGCTCCGTATTCAGCCAGAGATATAGTCAAGTTAGTAATGCAGTCCCTCCAGGATTACTTTTCAGGTAAAGAAGTTGAGAAGCAACAATATGTAGAGTTCTTCCCTATTGATTCAACAAATATAGCTGATTATAAAGAACTTCTTGACAAATAATCGATATTTTCGGTGCAATCATTATTTGACAAATGCAGAAAGCGTCACCGTTCGGTGACGTTTTCTGCAAATAATGTGATATAGATTTGCGCAACAAGAGGTATAACAATGAAAAGCAAATATAAAATTTCAGATGTTTATAAACAACGGATACTTGACCTGGTCTGTGAGTTGGTGCGAATTCCCACAATAAATTTTCCACCTGATGGTCAAGAAAAAGCAGGACAGGATTATTTGAAGTCGTATCTGAAAGATATGGGACTTATTATAGATGAGTTTTCGCCTGCCGATTTACCGGAATATCCGAACAACCCTGAATTTTTGCCAAGAAACTTTGAAGGGCGCAATAATATAGATGCTGTATGGAAGGGCACGGGCGGTGGAAAATCACTGCTTTTGACAGGACATATGGATGTTGTCCCAATTGAACCGCTGCCATGGACGGTAACGAAGGCATTCGAGCCGCTGATAAAGGATGGAAAAATATATGGCAGGGGCTGTGCGGACATGAAGGGTGGTCTTGCATGCGCGGTTATAGCGATAAAAATGCTCAAAGAAAGCGGTTTTGTACCAAAAGGCGACATAATATTGGAGTCGGTTGTAGATGAGGAATACGCCGGAGCGAATGGCACGATCGCTTCGAGGCTGAAAGGCTATAATGCGGATTATGCAGTATTGCTGGAGTTCTCAAACCTTAAGGTAAACCCTGCCTGTTTAGGAGGACTTATATACAAAATAACTGTCAAAGGCAATGCAGGGATGCCATTTACCGGTGCAACTATAAAAAATCCGGCAGTTGGTATATCGGAGATTATAGGGTTGATATCCGAGTATACAGAAAAGCGAATAAGGGAAACACCTGTACCAGAGCTGTGGAAAAATGCGCCGCAGAAATTGCAGACAATAATAACAAAGGTAAAAGCCGGCGAGGCATATGAGAGCGGACAACTTTCTGCTCCAATAGATGCTTGGATGGAAGTAGTTTTACAATCATATCCGGGTGAGACTGAGAAGTCTATCGAGACTTCGTTCAAAAAGTACTTATCGGAGCATTTTTCAGAGCCTGAAACGCTTTACATCGAACGGGAATATCATTATTGCCGTCCAGGTTATAGCGATCCGGGCCACCCAGGTACAAAACTACTTTTTGAATGCGCAGGGCGGTATGTGGATTATACGGAGATATGCGGAAGTCTGGCGTCATGCGACCTGTATGCTATCAATGAAATTGGTGGCATGAATGCCGCTATTTTTGGACCTGTAGGCGGTCAAATACATGCACCGGATGAATGGGTGGATATAGAAAGTCTAAACATTTGTGCTCAGTCTCTTGCGGACTTTATTACAGAGTGGTGCGGTTAAACCGGACTATTGGAAAGGCGGAAATAGTGTGAGAACGATATTTTTTAATGGTAGAGTGATAACACCGGAGAATGTTTTCAATGGCGGCGTTGTAGTGGAAGGGAAGCATATAGCTCGTGTCTTTAAGGACGATGATTTTGAGAAAACTGGAACACTGATCGACGTTAAGGGGAATTATATCAGTCCCGGTTTTGTTGATATCCATGTACACGGTGCATTTGGGGCTCCGTTTTCTTCAGGTAACATAGAGGATCTGTACCGCGGTACAAGATACCATGCCAAGCATGGTACGACCTCTCTTTTGCCTACTACGGCATCATCATCACATGATGAAGTGCTTGCAGCCCTCAAATGTTACAAAAAAGCAATGGAAGGGCCAAATGATGGCGCTCGCATATTGGGCGGACATCTGGAGGGAAACTATATGAATCCGAAATGCGCAGGTGCGCAGAATCCGGAGTTTCTATACGGCGCAGACCCGCATGAATACATGGAGCTAATTGATACAGGTATAGTCCGCCGGGTATCTGCTTCCCCGGAGGTTGACGGTGTAATAGATATGGCACGAAGATTGGCTCCACAGGGTATTCTGATGTCCATGGCACATTCAGATGCCGATTATTCTATGACAATGCGGGCAATTGATGCAGGATTCACTCATATAACACACATTTATAATGCACAGTCTATGCTTTCAAACTGCTATTATTATCCGCAGGTAGGTATTTGCGAGACCGCTTTGCTGAGCGATGAGGTCACAGTTGAAGCAATTTGTGATGGAAGGCATGTTCCGCCCGCATTGCTGAGATTGATGTATAAAATCAAGGGTGCAGGAATGATGCATTCTACGACAGATGCAATGCTTTCAGGCGCTCCCGACGGTAAATTTAAAGGCTTTGGCATGGATCTGCTGGTTGAGGATCAGGTATGTATGCTTGAGTCTCGTGCGGCATTTGCGGGAAGTGTGGCCACCACCGACCGACTGGTGCGGACACTTTACAAGGAGGCTCAGATTCCTATCGCAGATGCTGTGAAGATGACGACTCTGACACCGGCACGTGCGATTAATGAACATAATCATATTGGTCGCTTAGCCGAAGGTTATGATGCTGATATTAATATCTTTGATGAGAATATCAATATTCTTGCAACGATGATATTGGGAGAATTATATACTAATAACTTAGCTAATAACTAAAATAAGGTTTATAGTGACCTGCAGAAAACATATACGGTTAGCAGTTTATGCGGGGAGACGAACAGGAAAGAGGACCAGATGAAAGACAGGCTAGGTTTCAAATATTATGATGCGGAAGTAAAAACAGTATCAGATGATATCAACATTTTGTTTCCTGATTGGAATGAAGATGAAAGAGTATGTATCATGAGTCCCCATGATGATGATGCTATTATCGGGGCCGGGTATGGGATGCTCGCAGCGCGGCAGGCAGGTGCGGAGGTTTATGTTTACATTTTTTGCCGCGGAGATGCTGGTTACAGTACTGCGGCGGAAAAAGAAACAATTGAGGATATTCGAAGACAGGAAGCGGAAGCATGTTACGCTCGCATGGGTATACCACGGGATCATATCTTCCGAATGAATTTTGGTGATTTTAGTGCTATAGGTAACCTAGGCTGGACCACAGCAGCGGATAAGCAGGGTGATATGCCGCGTATGCTTAGGTTTCTTCGTGATAATCGTATTACGCGGGTAATGGTTCCCAATCACTATCATGAACACATCGATCATCTGGCAGCACATATTATGGCATGCTACAATATACCGCAGGCGGGAGATCCAGTGCTTGTAGATCACGCTACACCACACAGTGTCAAATCAGTTTTGGAGTATTCGGTATGGGCTGATTTTGATCCCGAAGACGCTATGGTTCATAAAAGGGACACAAATATTCGTGCTAATCGAATTATCATAGCATCTAAAGAGGTTGAAGGCATTATAGCAGAGTGTATCAAGGAATACCGCTCGCAGGGAGAGATCATCCGGGATCTGATTGCATCGAGATCAGAACGCAGAATGAAGGATGGACGGTCCATAGAGACATACATCGCACTTGATCCGAGACCAAAGATGTCATTTTCACCATATATCCATCTTATAGAACAATCACTAGAAAACAGCAAGTGAGGGATAAAAATGTTTAATCGTAATGATTGGGAAAGACAAGCTCATATCATTTCGGAAGTTCTGAGCAGGGCGCCTGGTTTGAACAAGGAATTCCGTATTGGCAAGGATGAGTTTGCAAGGCGTCAGCTCACAACATATAAAGCAATTGAAGAACAAGGGTTCGACTGCGGAATAGTTTATAGCGATGAACACTATTGCGGTGATGTGCCTTACCTTGGAGGGAACACAAATATCAACATTGAGCCGGTGGCCGGTATAATAGGGAAAAATGGATTCTACCTTATGGCCGGCCTGGAAGGCGGATATGTTGCCGAACAGCTCGCTCCGCGCAGTGGGTGCAAGGTTACCAAGGTTGAGATGCTTAAGCTGGCTGATGAAGAGTATCCGGTTGATGCCATGCGCGTTGAAGATGTGATTGAAGAGTGTGTAGGGTATAAACCGCGAAGGATTGCATTACTTACACCTCGACAGGTGCTGCCATTAAGTATCTATGAGTTTCTGTGCGATTATGCAGGCTCAAATGCTGTATTTGATGCACAGAAAATCTACTACAAAATCAAATATGAAAAATCTGATAGCGAGATGCGTGCGATTGAGCAGGCCAGCCTGATTGCAGATGTCATGATGGAGGGCATGCTTTCCATTATGAAACCCGGAATGTATGAAACCCAGGTGGCGCAATGGGGATATGCCATCGCTTCTGAACTCGGCGTGGAAGATCACGGGTTTGATGTAATGGTAACATCGGGCGAGGCAAACCGTACATTGATCGGAAAGGCACTGAACCGCCGTATCTGCGAAGGCGATTATGTGCATATCGGAGTTGCTCCCAAGGTAGACGGACTTACTGCCTGCGAACGCGCGACAGTGATATGCGTTGACAGCAAAGATAAACTGACTGAGAGCCAAAAGTATTGGATCAACTTCGTTGAAAGTGCGTTCAAAACCGGTTTAGAAGCATATATACGTGTCGCAAAGGAAAATTTACCTGCCAGGTTGCAGGAACAGGCGCTCGTTGATTTTTTCGCAGCTCATGAGTCAGAGGTGTGTAAACGCCTCGGGAAAAAGATCGATTTTGTGCGCCAGAAACCATATACGGGAACACATAATTCAGGTTACACGGAGTGCCAGGAATTCTATGGTGCAATAACACTTAACTCAAATGAACCGTTGGGAAATCAGATCGTTACAATGCTGGACGTCGCGGTTCGCGGATTCGGAAGCAGATGGGACGATATTGTGATTCCGGGATTCGATTATGCGCTTGTGGAAAAAACTCTTGGTAAATATGGTAATGAGGTGAAAGTTCTTAATAAGCTGCCTGTGAATCTTCAGCATTTTGTGGGCAGGGGCTTTTGACAAAGGTGAATTTTACGGTGGATGTTATGAAGGAATATAAGATTGCGAGGATAAAAGGTATAGCGCCCGACTGGCCAAATATACATTCGTTAAATATAGACAGCTACATATTGGTTCCAGACCCTGGGATCAGCGCTAAGGCACAGATATGCTACGATAACGATGCATTATATGTCAGGTTGACCGCGAAGGAAAAAAATATTTTAAAACGATATACAGGGTTACTTGACCCGGTAGCAAATGACAGCTGCCTTGAATTCTTTTTCTGCCCGATATGGGGAGATGACAGGTATTTTAATTTTGAATTCAATCCGCTGGGTGCTATGTACATCGGCTTTGGACATGGCATGCACGACCTTGTGCGACAGGTGCCACAGAATGGGAAAAGCCTATTTGGCGTTGTTACGTTTGACGTACCCGATGGCTGGGGAATAAGCTTCAGAATACCATATAGCTTTATAAGAATGTATTTTCCAGCTTTTGCACCAAAAAGCGGTGTAAAAATTCGTGCAAATTGCCAAAAATGCGGAGATGAAACAGAGCAGCCGCACTATATATCATGGAATCCGATAACTAATAAAACACCAACTTTTCATTGGCCGAAAGATTATGGATGCATGATATTTGAATAGTTAAAAATATTTTTTATTAAATAATGGAGGTATTATTATGGATATGTTAAGCACTATTAAAGGATCGTACTTCGAAGAGGTATTCCCAAAGGGTTGGGACATTGAACGTATAAAAAAGTGTGTGTCCAATAATCCTGCAAGTTATGGTGAAAAACAGCCGTTTTGGAATCCGGACTTTGCACCTGTTCCCTGTGAGAATCTGGAGGAATTCGGAGTATACATGGGGCATGAGATAGCTATGCAGATAAAGCTTACGAAGGAAGCAGGCCAGGAATTGATACTTATATTGCCTGTTGGACCGATGGGTATGTATAAGTGGGTAGTATATTTCCTGAAACAGTGGAATATAGACTGTAAGCATGTACATGGCTTTAATATGGATGAATGGAGTGACGAAAAAGGAAATACACTGCCGGCAAGCGATCCCGCCGCTTTTCAGAATGCTATGGAAAATGCATTATACGGGCCGCTTGGTGAGTTGTCGGTTCCTGAAAGCCAACGCAACTTTGCAACAAAGGAGAACTTGCCGTTATATGCTGAAAAGATAGCCCTGCTTAAATCTAAAGGCGCAAAGCAGGTGCTCATATATGGTATAGGC
>DOHN01000121.1:481-5611 GCA_003535195.1 Ruminiclostridium sp. | reverse complement strand
GCTCATATATGGTATAGGCCGCATGTGTCACATCGCATTTTGGGAGCCGCATTTTGCTGACGATTTTGCAAGCGTACAGGAATGGAAGAAGGCAACACACCGTTTAGGCGCAAGGTTACATCCCTTTACAATCGAGCAGAACGCCATAACAAGCTTCCGGTCAAACTGGCCTTTAATTCCATGCTATGCCAATACCATAGGTCCTAATATAATATTTAACTCTGACTATGCAATAGGCGGAGCCGATGGTGTATTAAGCCGCGGAATGCAGTGGCAGGGCATGAGTTTCTGGATGACGTTGCGTTACGGCCCCGATAAGGCTGTTACCTCAAGCTTTATACCAACCATGCCAGGCCGTCTTATGTTTATGAAAGAGCTTGCAGGCCCGTTATGCCCTGATACCAATTGATATAGAGTGCATATGACGAAGATGTACATAACAGATCGCAGATAGATTTTATCTCAGTATAGAGTAAGCGTCTAAGCAAATAGGTACGGTATGTGGGTGCATGTTGCACCCACATGCCATCTATTTTAAGAGAAATATGACATTCGTATGAAAACTTATCATTGAATTTATTCAGCGGTTCAATCAATTTTCTGCAAAGGAAGGATATTATCCTATGGCGTTTATCACTGACAGGGAACAGGCAAGCGAAGTGTTTCGCCGTTTGGCTAAATGCGGAGTCAGCATGGCAATATTTTGCACAGGGAGCCACTGGAATGTAGAAGCAATATTGCGGGCGGCAGACAAATTTGCTACCCTGCATCATATAAAGGGAATACCAGTCGCTGTTGCCATGACATCTCACTATCCGTATATGCAGCAGGCTCAACGTGTCATGCGTTGTCAGAACAATATAATTGGCCTGAAGGCCATAATGGACTATTGCAAGCTGCTTTGTGATGGGCCGGAGGCTCCGTATGCAAATGTATGTGTACTCCCTCATCTGGATCATGCAGACCCTGAGAGGGACCGGTGGGAGCTGACAGAGGGGCTACAATATTTTGCCAGCGTAATGTTTGACGCTCAGAAATATACACTGGAAGACAACATATCTCTTACCGCCAAATATGTGAAAGAATATGGCGACCGTATTCTGGTGGAGGGTGCGCTGGAGCAATTGGGAGTCAGCGGCACTAAAATATCTCACCAGGTCGACGACTATGTGCAAAGAGCTGTGGATTTTGTAGAGAAGACAAAGGTGGACTTCCTGGTAGCAGACCTTGGGACCGAACAGCAATCAACCAATACAGGAGGAATATACTTAAAGAAACGTGCGCAAGAGCTTACGGCGAATCTGGGCAAAGCAATGCTTGTTTTGCATGGTACGTCAAGCCTGAGCAACGAAAATATCCGTGGCTTTTCAAAAGACGGCGTGATACGTGTTAACATGTGGACGCGCATTGCGCGTGAAGCCGGGCAATATGCCGCAAGGCTTCTGAATGAACGGATGGCCGCCATTAAAGCAAATGATTTTGAAGCATGCGAGGCGCGGCAATATATTTTTGACAACATCGATCGTGCAACGGATATTATGTATAATATATTAGAATCACTTAATTATAGCGCATTGGCCGAAGAATAAAACGAATAGGGTATCAGACATAAAAATAAACCAATGTACGGGATTAGAGTGGGAGTGTGTATACAATGAAACCTTTTGAACGTTTATTTAATAGGCTAGATAATAAAAAAATTGACAAGACACCGAATTTGAATATTGTGATGCTTTTTGCTGCAAAGGAAATAGGTGTTCCATATTCTAAATATTGTCTTGACTATAAGCTGCTGGTGGAAGGCAATATCGTATGCGCAGAAAAGTACGGGCTGGATTGCGTGACTACAATGTCTGATTCAATGAGGGAGGTTTCGGGTCTGGGGGGAAAGGTGCTGTATCCCGATGATGATGTGCCGTATAATGAGGAATTTTTGATAAAAGGCAGAAACGACTTAAACAAGCTTCATCCCATACAACCCTGTGACAGCGAAAGAATGACGGATTCCATAAAGGCGATTGAAGCATACAAACAAAGGCTTTGCGATGATTATCCCATTATCGGATGGGTGGAGGGCTGCATGGCCGAAGCAGCTGACCTTTATGGCGTGAATAATTTGTTAGTTGATTTGATCGATGAACCTGATTTTATTTTAGATTTGATGGAAGTATGTCTTGAACAGGAGATATTGTTTGCAAAAGAGCAGATTAAGGCAGGGGCTGATATCATAGGTGTGGGAGATGCAATTGCTTCTGTTGCAGGCCCCAATCTATACAGGCAGCTTGCATTGCCGTTTGAAATTAAACTTCTTAAGGCGATTAAAGACATGGGCGCAAAGACAAAACTTCATATATGCGGGAATATCACTCCTTTTCTGGAGCTTATACCATCGGATTATTGTGATATTATTGATATTGATTGGATGGTCCCGCTTGAAAGAGCAGTGGAACTTCATGGTAACAAGTCCTGTATCTGTGGAAATTATGATCCTGTGGCCATATTGCTAATGAGCGATGAAAATAAGGTCAGGGAAGCTGTTGCCCATTGCGCAGAAATTGGTGGCGACAGGTATATCAGTTCAGCAGGGTGCGAAGTCCCGAAATACACACCACAAAGAAATTTACAAGTAATTAATGAATTGTTACTTTGCTCAACTCCGTGAAAAATTAAATAGGAAACGGTTGCAGGATAAGAAAGTTTAAGTATTCTGAATGGTCACACCCGTTGACACTCTCCTTGGGTAATAAATTTGGTTAAAGGTCTCTTGCTTCCATATGGGAGCATAGAGGTATAATTCTTCTGTGCTACTCGAATGGGAGGTCTTGGCTACTCAGTTAATGAGTAGCCAAGACCTCCCATTTTAAATGGCTCAATTACTTTATAAAATTATGAAATTTTCTTGGCTGTTTTATCTCCGAGGGTTAATATGATGTTCAGAATAATTCCAAAAATTGCAGCTCCGGCTACGCATGGTATTTCAATACCGAAAAACGGAATGTTTCCGCCGAAGCCGAATTGCCCGCCGATGCCTATAACCATAATGGTTGCGATGAGAGCGATATTCTTGGAACTGAAGAGGTCCACTTTCTTTTCAACCATGATGGCAATGCCCTGGGCGGCTATAGCGCCGAAGAGATAAACCTCAAGGCCGCCGATGACCGCGGTGGGTATGGAATAGATGGCATTGATCAAAGGGGTGAAGCAGGCAATTACCATGGCCAGAATGGCGGCCGCCATTAAAACGGGTATGGAAAATACCCTGGTGATGGCCATAGCGCTGATATTTTCTCCGTAGTTCGTACCGGCGGGGCCGCCTACAAAACCGGAAACCATATCGCCGATACCGTCGCCAATGAGATTTAAGCCCAATTTGTCCGCGATATTGTAATGCTTGCCGGCGCCTTTTTTCTTGGCCAGATCATTGATATAGATGTCCAGCTGATACACATGGGCGGTGGATTCGGGTATGGTTGCAATGGCTATTGGCATAATGGCTGCCACTGCCAACCAGGAGGGTTTTGGCAAGGTGAATATCGGAAGGGCGAAAAATCCGCTGTTTGCTGTTGCAGGCAGTACTTTAAAGAGATCCATGCCCGTCGCGAGTTTTACAATAAACGCTGTTATACAGCCCAGAATAGGTCCTAAAAGAAGGGGAAGCTGCCCGGCCATCCCTTTTAGATATACCGAGAACAGGATAGTGGATATCATGGTCACAAGAGAAACGATCCATGCCATATTTTGTCCGAGAGCTGCCTGGGATTCGGCAACTGCAATGGCTCCCGAAGTGGAGGCTGCGTCGGTTAAAGCGGTGCCGGCAAGGGTCAGACCGATAACCATTGCAATGGGACCTGTAATGGAAGCAGGCAGTATTTTTTCTATGGCATCCTGTCCGAAGCGATTAACAATCAATCCTGCCGCGATGGACACGAAGCCTGACATAATAATGCCGAATTGAGCGATGGCTATTTTTTCATTAAGGGTTTTACCCGCGAGGGCTTCAGAGGCCATAAGGCTTCCAATTGCAGCCACATAGGAAAAGCTTGACCCGTAGTAGAGCGGAAGCATCCTTTTGGTTACCAGGACAAAGCAGATGGTTGCAAGACCGCTGGCAAATATGGTTGTGGAGATATGAAACCCTGTAATGATTGCGACAGCTACGGTAGCAGGGAACATAACGATAACCTGCTGAATCGCGTAGAGCAGCAGCTTCCATATGGGCGGTTTTTCATCGGGCAGATACCCGATCTCCGGTTGAATTTTTGGCATAAAATAATCCCCCTTGATTTTATAAAATTCTTAATTGTCTGAACTGTCAAAAAGCTGTACATTGGTCTCTCCGTCACATTCCTTCAAATGGACTTCCACAACCTCCGATTTAGAGGTCGGGATATTTTTCCCGACAAAATCGGTATGAATGGGAAGCTCCCGGTGCCCCCGGTCAATTAATACCGCAAGCTGGATTTTAGCTGCCCGGCCCTGGGCCATGATAGCGTCCATGGCTGCCCGGACAGTCCTTCCGGTGTAGATGACATCATCAACTAAAACCACGTTCTTATCAACCACCGGAAAAGGTATGTCGGTAGCATTAAGAACCGGGTCCACTGTGATTTTAGAGAGATCATCCCGATAGAGACTGATATCCAGAACTCCCATATCCACGGTTTCTCCTTCAATGTTCTTAATGGCTTTTACCAGCCTTGCTGCAATAGGAATTCCCCGGGTTTTAACGCCAATGATGCAGAG
The DNA here is from genome assembly GCA_003535195.1 of Ruminiclostridium sp. Classification (GTDB taxonomy): domain Bacteria; phylum Bacillota; class Clostridia; order DSM-8532; family DSM-8532; genus DTU059. Next base: position 868 of record DOHN01000121.1, on the reverse strand, counting down.
TTTCTCCACACCATGATTTTTCTCAATTATCTGGTGAGCTATACGAACAATTGCGCGTTCAACGGCTACCTCATCCATGATCTGTGCTTTCAGCTTCATCAAGCTATCACCCTTTCTTTCCGCTGAGCCTTAATTTTAGGCAAAAAAAAATCTTGCCCTGCAGACAAGATCATACTTACTTAACAATAAGGCGCCAATACAATAGCAGCCTTAAATATTGCAAACATCTTGTCGGCATCTCTGTACCAAACTTAAAGACATTTCATTTTTTGTAATTATAACATTTGGAATCTGATTTTTCAACACAAAATTACAAATTCCTTAAATTCACAATTTTGTGCCGGAGCGCCATGAGTGATGTTTTGTACGTCAGCGGAGCAGGATTGC
>DOHN01000121.1:0-165 GCA_003535195.1 Ruminiclostridium sp. | reverse complement strand
AAACTTATATCATGGAATGTTAACGGCCTAAGAGCGGCTTTGGGAAAAGGATTCCTGGATTTTTTCGACGATAAAAAACCGGATATATTATGTCTGCAGGAAACGAAGCTTTCGGAAGGCCAATTGGATCTGGCTCTGGAAGGGTATGTCTCCTATTTTAATTAT
>DOHN01000111.1:2519-2745 GCA_003535195.1 Ruminiclostridium sp. | reverse complement strand
AGACCGTAAGGCTTGCCCAGGGCTTTAGCATCGGCTCCGGCCGGGATATCCGAAGTATTCCTTTACGCCTCCTTTATCAGGGAGATCCCAACTACACTCCGGCATTTATCTTTAAGAGAGCAATTTTTCAAATGTTCCGACGATGAACCGGCGGCTGCCTTATCGGTTGTACTGCTTTTTCATCGGTTTTGGCTATGATTTAATATTACAAATCTTAAAAGAAAAG
>DOHN01000111.1:1250-2379 GCA_003535195.1 Ruminiclostridium sp. | reverse complement strand
GGGAAAAAGGTCGGTTGATTCTTTTCTGCACATAAAACGACAAAATATACGGAACCTAGTTGCTATACTACCAACTAGATACCCAAATAATTTTAAAATATAAGGAGGTATTCGGTCATGAAAAAAATCCTATCATTCCTATTGGTGCTCACAGTGGTCCTCTCAATGGCAGGCTGCGGTGCTGCAACTTCAGGAAAGGGCGGAGGGACAGTCGGCGTAACACTATATGCCCGCGATCAGTTTATTTCAAATTTGGAGCAGGCGATTCTTGCTGCTGCTTCGAAACAGACCGACTACACAGTTGACTCCCAGGAAGCTAACAATGATACCCAAAAGCAGGCTGAACAGATCAGAACCTTTGCGACCAAGGGCTACAAATCAATCATTGTCAACCTGGTTGATACCTCAACAGCCGAGACCATGATGGCTGAGGCGAAAGACACTCCTATTATTTTTATCAACAGACGGCCGAGTGACGACTTGCTCAAGGAGAACAAGTATGCCTATGTCGGATCCCAGGAATATGATGCGGGAAAGATGCAGGCTGAATTCCTGGCTGACTTCTTCAAGGATAAGGCTGACAAGAGCCTGAATGTCGTTCTTTTCATGGGTCAGCTGGGGCTTGAGAACACCAATGAGCGTACCAGGTCAGCCAAGGAGGAACTGGAGAAAGCAGGCTTCAAATTGAACATGGTATTTGAAGATACCGCTGAATGGGATCGTGCCAAGGCAATGGATAAGATGCAGACCATTATTGGAACAGGCAAGTCCTTTGACTGTGTCATCTGTAATAACGATGAAATGGCACTGGGCGTTATTGAAGCAATGAAAGCCGCCAGCATGGATCTGAAGAAAATTCCTGTTGTCGGTATTGACGCTACAGATATGGCCTGTGAATCGGTAAAAGCCGGCGAAATGGCTGCTACTGTTTTCCAGAATGCAGCAGCTCAGGGCGCTCTGGCCATGGAATATGCTATCAAAGCCGCAAAAGGTGAGAAATTTGATAAATTCGGCTGGGTTCCCTTTGAACCGGTAACTGCTGAAAATGTTGACAATTACATGAAGAAGTAATTTCTATCACCCCAAGTTTTTAATAATTGATTGCAAATCTGGCTATGCATAGCCAGAT
>DOHN01000111.1:0-1047 GCA_003535195.1 Ruminiclostridium sp. | reverse complement strand
AGAGCATAGCCAGTAATCATTTTGCGGATACTTGGCACATGACTGCCAAGTAGATGGAGGTGAACAAGATTGGGTGATTACATACTTGAAATGATAGACGTATCCAAAGTGTTTCCGGGAGTTAAAGCATTGCAAAACATCACCTTCAAGCTGCGTCCGGGTACTGTACACGCACTTATGGGCGAAAACGGGGCAGGCAAATCGACACTGATGAAATGCCTTTTAGGCCTGTATCAGATGAACAGTGGAAAAATTCTTAAATATGGTGAGGAAATTATTATACGGGATCCGCTTGAGGCGGCTAAAAACGGCATTGCAATGATTCATCAGGAACTTTCAACAGTGAACGAAAGATCGGTTGCTGAAAATATTTTCCTGGGCAGGCAGCCTACAAAAGTAAGGATATTTATCGACCATAAAAAAATGTATCAGCAGGCTGAAGAACTTCTTAAGAGCCTGAATATCGATATCAATCCCTATGAAAAAATGGGCAACCTGACTGTAGCAAAAATGCAATTGATCGAGATCGCAAAAGCCATTTCCTATAACAGTGAAATAATAATTATGGACGAACCCACATCGGCATTAACCACCAAAGAGGTGGAGCAATTGTTCAATATGATCCGCAACCTGAAAAGTAAAGGTGTTTCGATCATTTACATTTCCCACAAGCTGGATGAAATATTTGAGATTGCGGATGAAGTAACGGTTCTCCGAGACGGACATTTTATAGGAACCGATTATGTGAAAAATATGAATGTTTCTACCCTCATTACCATGATGGTAGGCCGTAAACTGGATGAGATGTACCCGAAGGTGGAATGTCCAATTACCGATGTCATCATGGAAGTGAAAAATCTTTCCGCAGGAGATGCTTTCCAGGATGTGAGCTTTGAGCTCAGGCGGGGAGAGATACTTGGTCTGGCAGGCTTGATGGGAGCCGGTAGGACGGAAGTGCTGGAAACCTTGTTTGGCTTGCGAAAAAAGACCAGCGGTCAAATATTTATCAAGGGGGAAGAAGCCGACATCAAGGACCCTGCCGATGCA
>DOHN01000199.1:48946-64083 GCA_003535195.1 Ruminiclostridium sp. | reverse complement strand
AGTCACCGCCTCCTACTCGATTGGATACAACAAGGCTCCCGGACCCCATCCAAAGTCTTCAATTCGAAATTTAGCGTCATGGCCCGGCTTAAGGTCCCATGTCAAAGGTAGTAAAGACCATCAACCATTTGCTATAATGAAAGGGTACCTGAATAATATTTAAAAATCTGGAGACTGTTTATGCTTGATGAAAAAAAAGTCCACGAACTTAAAAAGGCCTTTCCTTTTGTTAATGAGTTAGATGGCAAACATGAATTTTTTGATTCATTATATTATCAGAAAATTGAGCCGGGAATGGTGATACTGGATGAAAGCCATAAATGTACCGGCGTAATTTTGATGCTTTCAGGAGTCATCAGAATCTATAAGCTTTCAGATGAGGGCAGGGAAATTACCCTTTACCGGATCGGCCGCGGAGAGACCTGCACCCTGACTTTAGCCTGTCTTTTAGGAATAGGAGAGGTTCCCTTCCCGGTAGCTGCCTCTGCCGAACAGCTTTCGGAAGCTGTTTTTGTTCCTGCCGAAATCTTTAAAAAGCTATTCTACTCCGTGCCTTCCATCCAGAAATTCTTCTTCATGTCTCTGTCGGCCAAATTCTATTCGGTTTTGAACCTTTTGGAGAATATTACGTTCAAACGTACCAGCGAACGGCTGATGGATTTTCTCATAACCAAAACTGCCGGCGGTACGTATCCGCTTTATTCCACCCATGAAGCCATTGGCGCCGAGCTGGGCACGGCCCGGGAAGTGGTGAGCCGCCTGCTGAAGGAAATGGAGAGCAACGGCATTGTCACCTTGAGCAGAGGAAAAATTACTCTGCTAGACAAGGCCTTTTATCACCAATGATATTAATATGGGTGCCACTATAATGCTCAAAAGCGTAGACACGGTTACACACTTTGATGAAAAAACACTGTCTTTATCATACATTTCCGCAAACATAGTTGTAGAGGTCGCGGCCGGCATAGCCAGGGCTGTAATTACTACGGCTCCCGGTAATGCAGGGGTTCCTGTAATCCTGACTAAAATCAGAGCCAATACAGGCATCAAAATCAATCGAACACCGGAAGAATAATAAACTCTCCAGTCGTTGAAAACTTTGGGAAGCTTGACTGTACTTATGATGCCACCAATGATCAGCATGGAAATAGGCATTGTCATATCGCCCACAGCACCCACAGCCCCCCTGATGGTAGAATGCACCGAAATTCGAAACAAGAATATGATTAGGCCTGTATAAACAGCAATTAGAGAAGGATTCAACAATACCTTTTTTATGATCTCCTTTTTGGTTCCTTTGCCTCCGAACATCATAAAACCGTAGCTCCACAAAACAATATAAAACACAACAATATAAAATGACCCGTAGAAAACGCCATCGGGTCCGAAAAGTGCATTGAGCAGAGGTAGCCCCATATATCCACAATTGGAAAAAATACCGGTGAATTTTAATACAGGTGATATTCTTTCATCAAAGCCCCTGTATATTATTGCACATACGATAATGGACAGAAGATACATTCCCCCACCTATCCCGATAATCCATAATGCATTGACAAGTCTTTCCCGGGAAAACTCGATAAAAAAGGCATTAAGTACCATCATGGGAGAAGTGACATACAGTGTTATCTCTGAAAGTACCTTGGTAGCATTCGAATCAAGAACCTTAAATTTTCCTGCCACATAACCAATAATAAGAATAATAAAAAGAATAAAGACCTGATTGAAGACAATCTTAAACTCTTCCACTCTGTAGCCCCCTTAATTCGTGAAGTACCGATGGAAACTGGTACAATACAACAAAATTACAACAACTTATATATTCTATCTTAATAGAAAAATGGAAACAAGCCTCTACCCCATGACTTTTACCATAAGCAGGACCATCAGCGGTGTTGTGATCAAGGAAAGAAGCGTGGAAACCAAGACGCATTTCGAGGCAAACGCCGAGTCCTTGTTAAAGGTTTCTGAAAATGCTGTGGCCATGGCAGCTGCAGGCATCGCTAATGCAGTGACAACAACGGCCCCCGGAAGGGTCGGAGCCCCAATAATACGGACAAAGATCAGTGCCAGCATAGGCATTAAAATTAATCTGACACCGGAGGCCAAATATACAAGTCTGTCACTTAACACAGACGGAAGGCTGAGGGTGCTGATAATACCACCAATGGTAAGCATTGCAACAGGCAGAGTCATGTCTGCCACATAGCCGACAGCCTCTTTAATGGTGCTATGGACCGGAATTCTAAATATAAAAATGATTAGGCCTATATAAACTGCAATAATAGAAGGGTTCACTAGTACTTTTTTAGCAATTTCTTTTTTGGTGCCTTTGCCGCCAAAGAGCATAAAGCCATAACTCCACAATACAATGTAGAATACTCCTATGTAAAAGGAAGCATAAAAAACGCCTTCATCGCCAAAAAGCGATTTTAACATGGGCAGGCCCATGTTGCCGCAATTGGAAAAAATAGCTGTAAACATTAATACGGGTGCCTTGCTTTCGTCAAATCTTCGATAAAGCAGCCTGGATACAAGAATTGAAATGAGGAACGTGCCCGCTCCTGCCCCAAGGATCCAGAGTACGTTGACCATCCTGTCCGGGGAGAAGTCAATAAAAAAGGCGCCGAGCACCATCATTGGATTGGTAATATATAGCGTAATTGCAGAAAGGCTTTTAGTGGCGGTGGAATCAATAATTTTTGCTTTTCCTGCAGTATAACCGATAATGATAAGGATGAAAAGAATAATAACCTGGTTTAAAACAATAAAAAACTCTGCCAAGATACTGCCCCCTTCAAAATTGAAGTACCGCTGTAATCTACAGGGTACATAAAATAAATATATGGTAAAATTTATCTGCGACTCTATTTTAATCTTTAAACCTACATAAGACAAGCCACCCTGAAAAAAATCCAGGGTGGCTTGCTCCGATGTACTAGAAACTATCCAGTCGTCAGGAAATTCCATACGACTGTGACTGTATATATGATCTCACCATTAATTATTAAATAAAAGATAATTAATCCATATGTGAGCCGCCATTTACATCGATATCTTCCCCAGTAATATAGCCGGCATCCTCACTGGCCAAAAACGCTACTGCGCAGGCCACTTCATCAGTCGTACCGGGGCGCTCCATTGGAATAGCTTTCCAAGTTGCCTTTTCTATCTCATCTGAAAGACCTTTACGGATATCGGTTGCAACTAAACCCGGGCAGATACAGTTAACGGTAACACCGTCCAGTACACATTCACGGGCAAGAGCTTTTGAAAATCCTAAAACACCTGCTTTCGATGCAGAGTAGTGAGCTCCACCATATACTCCGCCACCGCGCTTGCCAGATACAGAGCTGATGCTAATAATACGGCCGAACTTATTTGCTTTCATACCAGGCAAAACAGCTTTAGAAACCAGAAAAGTGCCTGTCAGATTAACCGACATAATTTTATTCCAATCTTCTAAAGTTGTATCCAGTACCTTAATGGGTTGCGTGATCCCTGCGCAATTTACCAATATGTCAATTTTCCCCATACTTTTGACCGCTGCGTCGACCATATACTTAACACTGGCTTCGTCTGTTACGTTAGCCTCTATAGCAAAACTTTTTCTGCCAAGTGTACTTACCATTTCGGCTGTTTCTTTTGCACCATTGAAATCCATATCAGCAATAATTATGTCATACCCTTCTTTAGCCATATATAGAGCTATCGCTCTGCCGATTCCTCTTTTTGAGCCAGCGCCCGTCACCAATACAACCCTATTTTTCTCTGTCATTTCTTGTTCACTCCTCATTTATAAAATGCTATTCTAAAAGCTCTTTTGCCTGATTTATAATATTTTCTTTCGTTATCCCATAGATCTCTAAAAGTCTTTCATATGGTGCGGACTGTCCGAAACAATCCTGTATACCTACACGCCGCAAAGTTCCACGTCCTGCCTCGGCAACTATTTCACTGACACTGCTGCCCAATCCGTTAATAATGGTATGATCTTCAACTGTGATGATTTTTCCGATTTCTATGCACTCCATGACCGCCTCCCTGTCAATAGGCTTGAGAGTATGCATATCAAAGAGCTTTACCGAAATCCCCTGCTCTTTCAGAGAGTGGACTGCTTCCATAGCAATACAGACAGTATCTCCGTTTGCAATAATTGCAATGTCTTTACCATCACACAGCTTTTTTGCCTTTCCGATTTCAAAAGTTTCATCTTCACTGTATATGATCGGGACAGCATCACGAGTAAAGCGAAGATAGACCGGCCCCATATGTTCAGCTGCCGCACGGATTAACTTGCGGGTTGAATAATAATCCGCACCCACAATGACAGTCATATTGGGAAGTGTACGCATTACACCCATATCTTCAATTCCCTGATGACTTGCACCGTCATCAGCAGGAGTCAGCCCGCCATGAGAACAAGCAATTTTAACATTCAGGTTGGGATAGCATACTTCCTGTCGTATTTGCTCTGCCATACGCAGAGTGCCAAATACCGCATATGTAGTGACGAAGGGAATTTTTCCGGTGGTAGCCAATCCAGCGGCCACACCGCATCCATTCTGTTCCGCAATACCGACATTTATATGCTGTTCGGGAAGCTGATTTTTAAATTCAGTGGTTTTACAGGACTTTCCGATATCTATATCCACTACATAAATATTCGCATTTTCTTTACCAAGAGCTAAAATCTCGTCTCCATACGCATTTCTTGTGGGTATCATTTCCATTATTGCAGTCCCCTTTCAAGTTCTTCCAACGCCTGTTTATATTCGGAATCGTTAGGAGCTTTACCGTGCCATTCAACTATATTTTCCATGAAGGATACGCCTTTGCCCTTAATGGTGTTCATAGTAATACAGGTCGGGATACCGTCATTACGGCCGCGAATCGCATCGAGGGTAATTAAAACCTCTTCCATTTTATTTCCGTTAATGCTTCTTGTATCAAAACCAAATTCTCTGAACTTTGCTGCAAGGTTCAGGCTAGGCATAATATCCGCACATGGTCCGTCACACTGTAAACCGTTGATGTCAATAAACACTACTAAGTTGTCAAGTTGGTATTTAGCGGCTGTTTGGGCAGCTTCCCATACCTGACCTTCCTGGCATTCTCCATCCCCCAACAGAGCAAACACACGATAACTTTTTTTGTCTCTTTTTCCGGCAATAGCCATCCCTACCGCACAAGAAAGCCCCTGTCCCAATGACCCAGTTGATATATCAATTCCAGGGCACTTTTTCATATCCGGATGTCCCTGCAGCATACTTCCTTCTTTACGTAAGGTATATATGACATCCCAGGGAAAATACCCGCGCATTGCCAATGCGGCATATTGAATAGGACAGACATGACCTTTTGAAAGAATAAACCGATCCCGATCAACCCATTTTGGGTTACTTGGATCAATATTCATCTCTTTAAAATAGAGTGCAGCAATCAGTTCTGCTGCAGAGAAGGCACCACCAGGGTGTCCGGAACGAGCTTCATAAATCATTGTAAGCGCTGTTTTTCGCAGTTCTTTTGCCTTTTCCTTTAGATCCTCAACTTTAATATACTCCAATTAAATCACCTCATTTTTTATATATCCAATGCTGTTATTTTTCTCATTGCCAGTTTGCCGAGATATGCCTGAACAATCTTCGGATCATCCCGTAGGTCAACAGATTTTCCGCTGGTGACAATTTGCCCCTGGTCCATAACATATGTATTTTGACAGATGCGCATAGCCAAACGTGCATTCTGTTCCACCAGCAAGATTGGAATCTTCATTTGCTTATTGATTTCTACAATCTTTTCAAAAAGCTCCGTAACTACTACCGGTGCCAGACCCATGGAGGGTTCGTCCAGTAAGAGCATGTTGGGTCTTCCCATGATACCTCTTCCCATAGCAAGCATTTGCTGTTCTCCACCCGAAAGGCTCCAGCTGAGCTGTTTACGGCGCTCTTTCAATCGTGGAAATAATTCATATACTTCCTCTAATTCGTTTTGATAGGATTGTCTTCCAAAAAAGCCATGCCAGTTAATCGCACCGGCTGCCAGATTTTCTTCCACAGTTAATCCTGGGAACACATGCCTGCCTTCCGGAACATGAACAATACCCATACGGGCAATTTCCGTCGGCCTTTTGTTGATAATATTTGTTTGATCTGAAGTAAAGATTGAACCACTTCGGCGAATCATGCCGGATATAGCCTTCAGTAAAGTGCTTTTCCCTGCACCGTTATTTCCGATCAAGCAAGTGATCTCGCCCTGCGGAACTTCGACATCTATTCCTTTTAATACTTCAATTGGCCCATAATATGCATGCAGATTCTGAATACTAATCATCGGCATCCTTTCCCAGGTAAGCAGTGATAACTTCCTCATTGGAGGAAATCTCTTCCGGCGTACCTGTAGCAATAACTTTACCAAAATTAATTACAACGATCTCTTTGCAGATATTCATTATCATGTCCATGGAATGCTCAATGAGTAAGACTCCTATTCCATTCTCTTTTGCTGCAATATTAATCAGAGCCATGGCATTTTCAATTTCTGCATTATTGAGACCCGCTGCCGGTTCATCCACCAATATCATGCGCGGGTGTGATAATAGTGAGCGTACAATCTCCAACAGTTTTTGTTGTCCGTAGGTCAGGGAAGTAATATCATTTTCCAGATCAATGTCGAATCCGGCCACCTTCATATACCGATTCAGTTCTTCCTCAAATGTCATGTTCTGTCGCGTAAAAAAACTTTTAGTGAAACTTTTCTGTTCAGAAAGATCAGATCCTATAAGGAGATTGTCCCGAATGTTTGAGCGCTGGAGGAAACGGGGAGCCTGAAAAGTACGTCCTATTCCCATCCTTGCTCGGGTATAGGGTGGTATCTGAGAAATATCTTTCCCGTCAAATATCACCTGTCCGGAATCCTGTATATATATTCCGCTGATTATATTCATCAGGGTTGTTTTTCCCGCCCCGTTCGGGCCGATCAGCCCAGTTACCTGCCCCGTCTTTATTGAAAACGTGAGGTCATTGGATACGTGAAGGCCTCCAAAATGTTTATTGACATGCTCCAGCCGTAAAATATCACTCATTTTGACACCCCCTCGGAATGGGTGGAATTGGCAGATCTCTTCAGCTTATTAATACCTAATATCTTTTTAATCTTCTTTGCAAATTGGGAGCCTACTCCTGCCATACCCATTGGCATGAATACCATTAGGACAATAACAGCGAGTCCATAGAAAAGCTGTAAAAATCTTTCCAGGCTGCGGAATATTTCAGGAAGAATGGTAATGAGCACAGAACCAACGATGCAGCCAAAGGTATTGTTCACACCGCCCACCATAGCCATAATAATAAACTGGGTGGCGTTATTATAGGCAAATAAATCCGAGGCAACAAAGTTTCCTTGCATTGCATACATTGCACCGGCCAATGCACCAAGAACACCCGATAGAGCAAACGCTTTTACCTTTGACATGTAAACGTTGACCCCCAATGTGAGAGCTGCCATATCGTTATCACGAACCGAAGCAAGAGAGCGGCCGAATGAGGTCCTGCGGATTCGTTCAACGACAATAGCCACCGCAGCCAATATTCCTACCGACAGATAAAACCACTGATTATAAGAGCTGAATGTAAAACTGCCGACTGAGAGTGATGGAATTTCTGAAATTCCGTCAGGCCCTCCAAAAAGCGGCCTGTAATTTGTAAAAAAGGAGAAGCAGACTTGTACCAGCGCAATCGTTGCAAATGTAAAATAGGTACCCTTGAGCTTCAGTAAAATTAGTCCAAGCAAAAAAGCAACTATTCCACAAAATAGGGGAGCTAAAACTAATGCAAGCAATGTCGGAATCGTAAAACCTAATCTGCCTGAGCAAAAATTTGCCACAAAATACGCACCAAAGCCCATAAAAGCAAGGCCTGCAAACGAAAGCTGCCCACCCATGCCAAGCATAACAGAAATACCAAGAGTTATAATGGCATAAATCAGTGAAAGATTGATGACCATTAAGGAATAACCTTCAAAAAACATAGGAACAATAACGATAAATAAAATACAGCTCAGCAGTATAAAAAGTTTTGATAAATTCTTCTTAATCTTCATTTCTTCTTCCTCCTATGCCTTGTCCTGGATTTTTTCACCAAAAATTCCCTGAGGTCTCACTACAAGAAATACCAGCAGAACGAGGAAGATGACCGCATCTTTATATGTAGAAATCCGTACGGAAGCGAACGCTTCAATGATGCCGACAATTAATGAGCCAATGATGGCGCCTTTGATATTTCCAAGCCCGCCGATAATAACACCGGCAAAAGCACGAAGGAGCAGGTTACCAAGAGTCACACTGACTGTAAAGATCGGCCCTACCATATAGCCGCCAATGCAGGCCAATGAAATTGAAATGATATAAGTTGCCGCAGTTGTGATAACGGTAGGAATTCCGATAAGCTCGGCAGCAAATTTATCCTGAGATGCAGCCTGAAGCATTTTGCCTGCATATAAATGTTCAAAGAGAAAGAATACCACTCCGATAGCCGCAGCACCCACAAGCCCCGTAATAATAAGCTGCCACTGCAGATTCACGCTTCCGATGGTAAGCAGCCGCCCTCCGCCGGTTTCGGGATTTGAAAAGAGAGGTGGCATACGAAGCGGCAGACCACCCCATATCAGCATGACTATTTCTTTGATGACAATGGAAGCCCCCATTGTGGCAATAATAATTGCCGCTGGGTAACTTGCATTGCGCAAGGGCCAGTAAATAGAAAACATAAAAATCAAAGCAACAGCGGCAAAACAGAGTAATGCGACCGGTATCATCAACCACAGCGGCAATTTCATGTCAACCTGCAGAGCATATGTGATATATGCGCCCACCATCAACAGGTCACCCTGTGCAAAATTCAATACTCCAATGGCACGAATCAACAAAATGACTCCCATGGCTATCAGGGCATAGATCATCCCCATAGCGAAACCATTCAATAAGACCGTTACAATAACATTTAATCCCAAACTAGTCACCTCATAGTCCGTTTTATTTAAGCTACTTTTATGGAAGGTTTTAGAATAGGGGGTGCCCTTCTCTGTTAGTAGGCAGGAAGGGCTTTATTGTTACTATGGTTCTCTATATTTGATCGTATCGATCATGACTGCTTTCTGGTCTTTAATCTCAACCATAAAGATCTCGTTAAGGAAACCATGATCTGCCTCCTTATATGTCATATTTCCCAAAACGCCAGGGTAACCTTTAATTGCTTTGAAACCTTCATTGATTGCTTCAAGGTCGGTTACTGATTTTGCATTTTCGCAGGCGAGCTTAAGTAAGTAGACAGAATCATAAGAAGAAGCACTGGGGCGTTCTGTATCGTGACCATATTTCGCAGAGTACTCTTTTTGAAATCTCATAGCGGATTCACTGCTGAGATAAGCGGACCAGTCGGCAACCGAGATCCATCCGTCTGCCGCTTTACCTGCATTTTTCATTACAACACTTGAAGTTACTGTGGAACTTCCCACTCTGGGAAGCGTGCAACCAGCATCAGCTATAGCAATACTCAGCAAAGAATATGGGTTTTCATTAGAAAACGCAAGGATTCCATCGGCACCTGAGCTCATAATTTGAGTGATGACGGGTCCAAAGTTCTTCTCATCTTCAGTGTGTCCAAACATCATGCTATCAGGAATCTCAATGTTGAATTTTTTCTTGTATGCTTTCCGAATATCAAAACCGCCTGCCTGAGTGGTAGGAAGAGTACAATAGACGATGGCCGGATTTTTAATATTAAGTACATCATGTGCGTATTGTGCAATAGCTCCGGCCGCTACACTATCACGATTGCGGGGCTGCCAGACATAAGGATTTATCTCTGCGGCAATTTTATCTCCCGAACCGCCTGTTATGTAAGGAATCTTCGCATCCAAAATTTTAGGCATAATGGCCAAAGTATTTTGTGAGTATGGTGAACCGATGATACCAATTAAATCTTTTCTCTCTAAAAGCTTTGTCGCTGCATTAACCGACGCCTGAAGGTTATCGACTTCATCTTCAATGACCAGTTCTACAGGATGTCCAAGTATACCGCCGCTTGCATTAATTTCATCGACCGCAAATTGAGCACCTTCCTGTGAGAATTTACCAACCGCCTGATTAACGCCAGTTTTTGCTGCAATAAGACCAATTTTTACAGGCTCGCTTGTAGCAGTAGGAACGGCCGATTCTGCAGAAGCGGAGGAACTTGAAGAACTAGCAGCACTCGGTGCCGGACTATTGGAAGAAACGGAATTACTAGAACCGCAGGAAGTTAAAAGACCAAGAGTCATGAAAATTGCAAGAAGAATCCTAATTGTTTTCATTGTTAATACCTCTTTCCATCGATTTTTTCTTTTTTACTCCTCTTTCTGAGCAATAAGAACTATTTAAAGGAAGAGACAACTTCCTCACAAAGATAAAACCTATAACACCTCCTTATGTTTAGTCCATTTATGCCTTTTCTAAGAAGCGTGCTTATTGATATGCATGATGTGTTACAAATTACGGTGATCTTAAGCTTTTAATCAATGTGCCGTTCGCGTTTAGTGAAGTAATTTGTGTATGGTTGAGATTTATTTGCTGAATAACAGCAGAATTTATAACTAATCATATATCTTCTTGACTCATGTTGTCAATAGATAATCAAAAAAGTAAAATAAGTTTTATTGTTATTTTAAAATATTATTGCCACTATCTCTTTTTTTAAATTAATTTTCTAATTATAATTTACAAATTTTTTATTTATTTATTTTTAAAATTTGTGCACCTTTCACTACATAATTACATTTCTCAGACTTCATAATGTATATTATTGTTTTTATTTTATTGAAACTTTATAAATGTATTAATAATTTTTATAAAATTATTTTCATTTTACTTTTAATGTGTTATGCTATAAAAAATACATCTTATTCAATCTGGTAAAGGAGTATAGCAAATGTTAGAAAAAGAGAAATATAATCTCGATTATCTGGTAAGGATCCAAGATCATTATTCTATATTCAGTGAGGGCGAAAAAAAAATTGCCGACTATCTGATTGAGAATTCGGACCCTGAATGCACTTCAAACCTGTTTGAAATGTCAGTGAAAAAATTAGGGGAAGAAACCAAAACCAGTCCAGCAACCATTATTCGATTTTGTAAGGCAATTGGGTTTAAGGGATTGACAGAATTAAAATATTATATTAAAAAAGGTGTCCTTACTCCGGGTCGCCGAAACAAATCAGTCAGCCTTCATGATTCTACAAGCGCAGTAAGACAAAAAATAGCAATATTTAATAAATTTGCTTTAGATGATACTACTGCCCTTCTTAATGATGAAGATATCATGATTGCAACTGAAAAGCTTGCTCAAGCAAAGCGAATTCTAATTATTGGGGAAGGTGGCTCCGGTTGTTCTGCCCGTGCCGCACTTTTTGAATTCATGCAGATAGGGCTTGATTGTATATACGCAGAAGATAGTTACCTACAAATGTTGTCTGTGGGCCAGTTAACCGAACAAGATGTTGTTTTGGTAATCACTCACAGCGGTCGTGCTTCAAACACGGTGGATGTCGCTAAATATGCAAGTGAACATGGCGTATATGTCATTGGAATTACTAGTATTGTTAATGGCTTCATAACAAAGTATTGTAATACAGTACTTTATATTTGTAATATGGAGCAAGAATTTTTCAGTAATACTGTGGCAGCACGAATTTGTGAGTTGAATGTTATTTCTATTCTCCATAGCTGTTTATCTCAAATTTTTTACAAAAATATACCGGAAAAAGAAGGTTCTGTAAATACGCTTTATGAAATAAAACGAGTAAGTAAGAGACATTAAATATGAAAATTATATATCACAAAATTTTTATTAAAGCCTCCTTAAAAATTAGTTTTTAAGGAGGCTTTAATGTGTTGTACCAGAACAGACAACTGTCAGTAGTACAAAGTTTATTCATTTCTTCTAATCTGTTAAAAAACTGGCAGACAATCATGTTCGATTATCTGCCAGAAAAAGATAGGAATATTTCATTTCACTTTGCTCCACCCCAACGATTGACGTAGGACTGGAAAAATACAGGGTGGCCGGTATAAACAGATTTTTTATTCTTCAGGATAGTTCTCGCGAGCTACATAATGCGTATGGAGAAGCTCATGGGACTTGTGTCCTCCGGGCTTTTCAAAGTATTCCTCATACATTTTCAGTACATGGGGATTCTCGTGGGATCTCCTAATCGAAAGGTTCCGATCCTCCTGATATAAGGCTTTTGCCCTTTCTGCCCTGATATCCACCGAATTGTGAACCGATGCAGGTTGTATGGGCTGACCGCCGCCATTGACACATCCGCCGGGACAAGCCATGACTTCAATAAACTGATAGTCCGCTTCTCCTGCGCGAATTTTATCCAGAACCTTTCTGGCGTTGCCCAGGCCATGGACTACAGCCGCCTTTATTTTAACGCCTGCAACCTCAACCTCTGCCTCTTTGACCGCATCGACACCGCGAACAACCTTAATGTCCACATTATCGTCGTCCTTGCCGGTCAGCAGGAATGGCACGCTGCGAAGTGCAGCCTCCATAACACCGCCGGTAGCACCGAAGATAACACCGGCTCCGGTTGCTTCACCCATGGGATCGTCAAATTGCTCGTCGGGCAGGTTTCTAAAGTCAATACCCGATTCTTTTATCATTTCTGCCAATTCCCGGGTTGTCAGCACTTCGTCAATATCAGGATAACCTGTGGAAGCAAGCTCGGGCCTTTCGGCTTCATACTTCTTGGCAGTACACGGCATAACCGATACCACAAACATCTTAGCGGGATCAATGCCCACCTTTTTGGCATAGTAGGACTTTAATACTGCGCCAAACATGTTTTGAGGAGATTTGCATGTGGAAAGATTGTCCAGCATATCAGGATAGAAATGCTCACAGAATTTAATCCATCCCGGGCTGCAGGAGGTGATAAGCGGGAGCTTGCCTTTATTCTTGATTCTTTCCACCAACTCGGTGCCTTCCTCCATGATGGTAAGATCGGCAGCCGTATCTGTATCAAAGACTTTGGCAAAACCGAGCTTTTTCAGTGCCGACACCATTTTGCCGGTCACCGGTGTTCCCATGGGGTAATCAAATTCCTCGCCAAGGGCTGCACGTACTGCCGGCGCGGTTTGGACCACTATATAGCGATCCTTGTCACTAAGGGCCTTCCAAACCTTTTCAACAGAGCTCTTTTCACGAAGAGCACCGGTCGGGCAATTGACGATACACTGCCCGCAGTTGACACATGGCGTATCCTTCAAAGGCATATTGAAGGGGGAGGCCACAATGGTGTTAAAGCCTCTTTCCATCGTATCTATGGCGCCGACGGTCTGCACATGCTTGCAGACATTAACACAGCGGCGGCAGAGAACACATTTATTGGGATCACGCACAATGGAGGCTGAAAGATCATCAATGGGATGGTTCGGCATTTCTCCTTCATACCGGATATCATGAAGATTAAAATCGGAAGCAAGTTTTTGAAGCTCGCAGCTTCTGCTTCTGACACAGGTCAGACACTTCTTTTCATGGGCTGAAAGGATTAATTCCAGCGTAACTTTTCTGGTTTCGCGAATTTTGGGACTGTTGGTAATCACCTTCAGCCCTTCGGAAACCGGGAACATACAAGCAGCCTGGAAACTTCTCATGCCGACATCTACAATGCACATGCGGCAGGCGCCTATTTCATTAATACCCTTGAGGTAGCAGAGGGTGGGGATATCCACGCCCGCACTCTTGGCAGCCTCTAGAACAGTAGACCCTTTAGGAGCCTTTACTTCTATGCCGTCTATTGTCAAGGTAACAAATTCGGACATTCTCTTACACTCTCCCCTCTTACTTCTTTTCAATCGCAGCGAACTTGCAGTTGGTCATACAAGCGCCGCACTTAATACATTTCTTTGTGTCAATGACAAAGGGCTTCTTGATCTCGCCCGAAATGGCGTTAACGGGACATTTCTTGGCACATAGGCTGCAGCCCTTGCACTTATCGGCTATGATCCTATAATTGAGAAGGGCTTTACAGACCCCAGCCGGGCATCTCTTTTCTTTAATATGTGCCTCATATTCATCCCTGAAATATCTGATGGTACTTAAGACAGGATTGGGGGCCGTCTGTCCCAGACCGCAGAGAGCGCCCTGCTTAATGTTTTCAGCCAGATTTTCGAGCTTCTCAATGTCGCCTTCTTCGCCTTTACCCTGGGTAATACGCTCAAGGATTTCATACATGCGCTTAGTTCCAATACGGCATGGAGGACATTTTCCACAGGATTCGTCCACAGTAAATTCCAGGAAGAATTTAGCGATATCCACCATACAGTTATCCTCATCCATGACGATCAAACCGCCAGAACCCATCATGGATCCAATGGAAATCAGATTATCATAGTCAATTGGGGTATCAATAAGGCTTGCGGGTATACAGCCGCCCGAAGGACCTCCGGTTTGAGCTGCCTTAAACTTCTTTCCGTCTGGAATGCCGCCGCCAATATCGTAAACAATTTCCCGGAGGGTTGTTCCCATGGGAATTTCAACAAGACCTGTATTATTGATCTTTCCGCCTACGGCGAATACCTTGGTTCCCTTGCTCTTCTCGGTTCCGATGGAGGAGAACCAGTCTGCACCCTTTAATAATATAACCGGAATATTAGCATAGGTTTCAACATTATTCAGGATGGTAGGCTTTTCAAAAAGTCCCTTGACAGCAGGGAATGGCGGACGGGTTCTGGGCTCGCCGCGATGTCCTTCAATCGATGTCATAAGGGCAGTTTCTTCACCGCATACAAAAGCACCTGCGCCCAACCGGATATCAATATCAAAAGAAAAATCAGTGCTGAAAATATTCTTTCCCAAAAGCCCATATTCACGCGCCTGTTTAATGGCTATATTCAAACGCTGCACCGCAATAGGGTATTCTGCACGTATATAAATAAATCCCTGGTTTGAACCGATGGCATAGCCAGCTATGGTCATGGCCTCGATAACGGAATGGGGATCCCCTTCAAGAACGGAACGGTCCATGAATGCTCCAGGATCGCCTTCATCTGCGTTACAGCATACATATTTCTGATCGCCGGCTTCCTTGGCGGC
>DOHN01000199.1:48475-48817 GCA_003535195.1 Ruminiclostridium sp. | reverse complement strand
GGCTTCCTTGGCGGCAAACTGCCACTTTCTTCCGGTAGGGAAGCCTGCGCCTCCACGGCCCCGAAGCCCTGATTTCAGAATTTCATCAATAACACTCTGGGGCGTCATTTCGGTCAAGGCCTTGCCAAGGGCCGCATATCCATCATGTGCGATATATTCATCAATGTTCTCAGGATTTATGACACCGCAGTTTCTAAGAGCCACCCTACGCTGTTTTGCATAAAAAGGTACAGTATCAAGTGATCTGGCCACATCCGCCTGGTCTGTCTCACCCAGCAGAAGACGTTTTACAATACGGCCTTTGATAAGGTGTTCACTGACAATTTCCTCTACATCCTCAGG
>DOHN01000199.1:36473-48302 GCA_003535195.1 Ruminiclostridium sp. | reverse complement strand
ACTATTACAATAGGTCCCTTTTCGCAAAGGCCAAAGCAGCCTGTTTTGACAACCTTAACTTCTTTGTCAATACCGTTTGCGACCAATTGCTCCTGCAGCTTTTCCATAATAGCAGGAGATTTGGATGAGACACAACCGGTACCGTTACAAATCAAGATATGTGATCTGTAAATCATAATAATCTCGACCTCCTCAATTACCAACCGCACCGATTGTAAACTCAGTTACGGGCTTTTGGTTTACAAGATGCTCAGCCACAATTCTTCTGGCTTTTTCTGCATCCAGTTTGACATATGTCGTTTTCTCACCATTGGCTTCGAACACTTCGGCAATGGGTTCCAACCGGCATATGCCTATACAGCCTGTCATTGATACGGTAACATTTTGAATATTTCTCTTGGCCAGCTCATCAACAAAGGCGTTCATGACCGGTCTGGCGCCAGCCGCGATACCGCAGGTAGCCATTCCTACAAGAACTCTTGTTTTATTCTCATTATCGCGTATAGAGACTTCTTTTAATGCTTTTTCACGAATTGCCTTCAATTCCTCTAAGGATTTCATCTAAAACACCTCCAAAAACTTTTTTGATTCCCTCATTCATATAATCCTCAATCCATTTGCCGACTTCACAATGGTCGATTGGCACGCCGCCTAGCTGCAGCTTGATATCATCGGTATTCAAGCTAAAAACATCTTTTGATGAAACAAACTGAATAATCCACGTCTTTTCAGGATTTGCCGTGATCAGCATCCTGATTGTTCCTGAAACATCGCCCAACGGGATTCGATCCATATGATCCACACAGAAAACAGCCCTTACCTTAGTCCCCTTAAAAGGCTCCGATTCAATGCTGAGGGTACCTCCTGCCATCTCAGCCGATTGTTTGAGAAGCGGAAGACCCAGCCCTACTTTTCGGGTAGTTCTGCTGGTCTTAAAAGGATCGGTTACCTTTTTTAAAAAATCTGCATCCATGCCCCTGCCGTTGTCAACAATTTCACAAATTAGCTTACATGGATTACCTTCAGTTTTTATAATCAAGGTAATGTGATCGGCTCCTGCGGCTACGGAATTTTGCGCAATATCCATTAGATGAAGCGACAAATCTTCCATGGCTTATTGAGCTTCCATATCCATATACTTTTGGAGGATTCTTGGAATATCGTCGGGTGTCAGCCTGCCATAAACCTCTTCGTTGATCATAATAACGGGAGCAAGACCGCATGCGCCGACACAACGGCAGGCATCAAGCGAGAATATTCCGTCAGGTGTGCATTCCCCGCTTTTAATCTTGAGAATCTCCACAACCTTTTCAAGGATTTTTCCTGCTCCTTTTACGTAGCAGGCTGTTCCCAGGCAGACATTAATTCTGTACTTGCCCTTCGGGTTCAGAGAGAACTGGGTGTAAAACGTTACCACGCCATATACCTCAGCCAGTGATACATTAAGTCCGTCTGCAATTGTTTTCTGAACACTCATAGGAAGATACCCATAAATATCCTGAGCTTCGTGCAGAACAGGGATTAATGCGCCACGAGTGTCTTTGTATTTCGCGATTATTTTTTCTAATTTCTGTGCTTTACTATCCGCACAGCAGCAACCGCAACTCATAGTCATAACCTCCTGAAACTTAAAATAATTCGAGATAAGATTTCCCCTGTAAGCAGCATCGTTAATTGATTAACAATCATTGTTAATTATACCACGAATATCATAAAAATTCAACCAGAATTCGGCTTTAAACAAGTATTTTTTTGTATACATAATAATGTTTTAACTTGCGAAAATATCTATAAGAAATAATTTGAAATGATCTCTTCTGTAAAAAATCTTATTCCGGACAGAGGCTGTTTCCTTTTTGCGCCGGCATAAAAAAACCGGCTATACAGCCGGCTCTCGAAATATAGTTCCAATCTGTTACGCCTTAACAAGGCAAACTATTGTTTTTCATAGGTTTTCAGGCTATTTCAGGCACCCATGTTATGGTAGCCCGCATCCACATAGATAATCTCACTGGTTATTCCCGAAGAAAGATCACTCAACAAAAATGCCGCCGTGCCCCCCAAGTCCTCCAGCGTCACGTTGCGCTTAAGCGGCGCTTTCTGTTCAACAATATTCAGTATATCACTGAAATTGCTGACTCCTCTAGCCGACATGGTCTTAATGGGACCGGAGGAAATGGCATTAACACGGATGTTCTTACTGCCCAACTCATATGCAGTATAGCGGACACTTGCCTCTAGCGCGGCTTTGGCAACCCCCATCACATTGTATCCGGGAGATACCCTGTTGGAACCGTCATATGTCATGGTTACAATGCTTCCGCCTTCCGTCATCAATTCCTGGGCGCGCTTGGCCGCTGCCACCAGTGAATATGCGCTGATATTCATCGCCAATAAAAATCCGTCACGGGAGGTATTGACAAAAGTATCTTTCAGGTCCTCGCTTTTAGCGTAAGCAATCGCATGGACCAATCCGTGAAGAATACCATATTGATTTTTTATATTTGAAAACAATACATCCAGATCCTCATCTTTGGAAACATCGCAGGGATAAGCGGTAATTTCGCCCATACCGGCGGTTAATTTCAAAAGGGACTCCTTTTCCCTGTCCCCCAGATATGTGAAAATCAGATTTGCTCCCTGTGCCTCAGCAGCCTGCGCAATTCCCCATGCTATGCTCCATTTATTTCTTACGCCCATGATGAGTATATTCTTGCCTTTTAAAATCTCGCCCATTTTATACCTCCATTTATCATCAAATACTAATATCTACTGATAACAATATACAATACTTTAAAATTTGATTCAAGAGTTCCCGTCAACAAATCCGTCCCTGATTTTCCATTAAACTGATTTCAAGTCCGAGAAATCACCCGAATCTTGTAGAATAATATTATAATTTGCCGAAAAATGTCTGTAACCAAGTTGTAATGCGGATTTTGTTGACTTATAGCAAATTTGATGTTATCTTTTAAATGTTTATACTTTTTTGTTTCGTATGATTTTTTTGAGGGGGACCCTACCAATGAAAAACATTGAAAAAGTACGGCAGCGTCTTAACGACGCTATCTCCTCAGGCAACAGCAAGGATGTCATACTCAGTATCAGCAGGCATTTAGACGACCTGATTGTCGAACAGATGAAGCAGCAGAATAAAAAATACATATTAAAGAGGCCATAGCCGAAAGGCGGAAAGTCATTCGGCATAAGCGACGGACTCACCCAACCGAATAAGGAAAAAGTAACAGGAGCCGGGCATCGGCTCCTGTTACTTTTTTATTGTGATTATAATGACTTCATTTTCCTCACGCCGTTTATGACTTGACTTTGTCAACAAAGCGCCTTATGCGGGCAAGGGCTTCCCGGATATTATCCAGAGAAGTGGCATAGGTGGCCCGCGCAAACCCTTCGCCGCTGTCTCCAAAAGCGTTTCCGGGAACCATCAGAACCTTTTCCTCCATCAGCAGCCGCTCGCAGAACTCATCGGAGGAAAGCCCGGTGCTTCTAAGGTCGGGGAACACATAAAAAGCGCCCACTGGTTCAAAGCAATCCAGACCTGCTTTTCTGAATCCATCCACCATGACCAGACGACGCCGGTTATATTCTTCCACCATGCGCCGCACTTCGGGCTCCCCGTTTTTCAGAGCCTCTACAGCCGCGAACTGTGCCGTTGTAGGCGCGCACATAATGGCATATTGGTGAATTTTTTTCAGTTGCTCCATAACATCGGGTTGTCCGCAGGCAAACCCAAGACGCCAGCCGGTCATGGCAAAGGCCTTTGAAAAGCCATTAATGACAATGGTCTTTTCTTTCATTTCGGGGAATTGGGCGATAGAAGCATGCCGTCCCCGGTAAGTAAGCTCCGCATAGATTTCATCGGAGATAACCATGATGTCTTTATCCTTCAAAACCTCAACAATAGCCTTATAATCGTCATAATCCATGGTTGCGCCGGTAGGGTTGTTGGGGTATCCGATGATAATGGCCTTTGTCTTGTCGGTAATGGCATCAAGCAGCTGCCGGGGTTTTAATTTAAACCGGTCCTCCGCTTTCAGTTCAACGGGCACAGGGGTTGCTCCTGTAAACAATGTGCAGCCTTTATATGCCACAAAAGAAGGCTCCGGAATAACCACCTCATCCCCCGGTCCGGCGAACGCGCGGAGGGTGATATCAATGGCCTCGCTGCCGCCTACCGTGACCAGTATTTCAGACTGGGGATTATATTCCAGGTTAAAACGGTTTTTCATGTAGTTTGCAATTTCATACCGGAGCTCAATAAAGCCGGCGTTAGAGGAGTAGAAGGTCTTCCCTTTTTCCAGGGAATAAATACCTTCCTCCCGGATACTCCAAGGGGTTTCAAAATCGGGTTCGCCTATTCCCAAGGATATGGCATCCTTCATTTCATTAATCAGATCAAAGTATTTTCTGATGCCTGAAGGAGGCGTCGCTAATATATGGGGCTTAATCTTTTCCTTCATGTTCATAATACCACAGCCTCTCTGTCATCCTTTAACACTCTGTTAAAAATAATGCCGTTCTCCTTATATTTTTTGAGGACAAAGTGCGTGGCAGTGCTCAGAACCGAGTCAATGGGTGCCAGCTTTTCAGCTACAAAGAGAGCGACCTCCTTCATGGTTCTTCCCTCTACAACCACAAAAAGATCAAATCCTCCGGACATTAAGCTGCATGCCAAAACCTGCGGGTACTGGTAGACTCTTTCGGCTACCTTATCAAAGCCCTGCCCTCTCTGGGGAGTGACCTTGACCTCGATATAAGCCGTCACATTTTCGCATTCTGTTTTCTCCCAATCAATGAGGGTGTCATAACCTAAAATAACCCCTTTGTTCTCCAGGTTCTGTATGGTTTCGCGAATAACATCCGCCGTAGTCCCCAGCATGACTGCCATCTCTTCTGCAGCTATTCGGCTGTTGCTTCTTAAAATTTCGAGAATCTTTTTTTCCATATCGACTACTCCTTTAAACTTCAAAATTTATAGCGCAATAAATGAGGGAAATCGGAGATTTCGAAAGGGCGCCCCGGGGGCACTGAAACACCTCGTGTTATAACAAAACCCTGCTCTTAAAGCAGGGCTGTTACTTACATTCTGTGTAAAAGCCGTCTTCAGATGCATTACGGCTTAAAAAGCCCTCAGCAGGCTTCGTCACCGCCCTCTTCAGTATATTCCGCTTCCTTGGTCTCTATGTAGCCATCCGCATCATTTAAAAGGGCCTGGAACTTTGACAGCATATCCACCACTTGAATTTTCATGGCCTTCACGTCGCGCTTTATGTCGATTATGCGTTCCCGTTCTCTTTCAAGGGCCTGGTCAAGCTTGATTTTTTCCTCTGCCGCTCGCGCTTTCGCCTCTTCCATAACGGCTTCCGCTTTTTCCTGAGCTTGAATCAAGGCGCCGGCTATTCTTTCCTTGTCCTTTATCAGATTCTGGCTATCCTGTGCCGCAGTCTCATAGCGATTTTTCATTTCACGAATCTGAAGCTTGAGGTTGGATATCTCATCATCCTTTTCCTTCAGCCGCTGATCAAATTCATGAATGATTTTCTCAATATAGGCATTAACATCAGACTTGTTAAATCCAAATGGAGCAGAACCAAATTTTTTTTCACCGGACATAATCAACACTCCTTAAAATTTTGATAATGCAAAGGGCAAGCAATTTATATATGTTTATCCAATATGTTCTTCAAATCAGCTTTAGATCGCGCGCCTATCACCTTTTCAACCGGACTTCCCTTTTTGTATGCAATCAGGGTAGGGATATTCATGATATTAAACCTACTGACCAAATCATTTTCCTCATCCACATTGACTTTACCGACTAAAAACCGGCCGTCATATTCATCGGCAAGCTCATCGATGATGGGCCCGATCATCTTGCACGGACCGCACCAGTGGGCCCAGAAATCCAGCAATACAGGCAGAGAAGAATTTAAAACAAGCTCGTCAAAATTATCGCTTTTAATAGTCAAAACCTTGTTAGAAGCCATACCGCTTTCCTTTCCCATGTAATATCTATCCAATTAAAAGGGTTTATATAAGTTTATAATATAAATCGGCTTTTTACAATGAATTATTTACATAAAAGGAGCAAAAGGTCCGAATAAAATATAGTGGTATTATTCGACCGGCATTTTGGGTATATATAATTCTATATTATTTTTAATCAATCTTCACCGGAGGTTTTCTATGTTTAAATATGGCAGGATCAAGGTAACAACAGCCATACCCGAAAAACTTTCAGGACTTCGCGATATTTCTATGAATTTATGGTGGTCGTGGAACAATGAAGCAATCGATCTGTTTCGCGAAATAGACCTTGCCCTCTGGGAGAAGATAAACCGCAATCCTGTTCGTTTTCTGCAGGAGGTCAGCGCTCACAGGGTGGAAGAAAAGCTTTTGGACGACGATTTCATGGCCCGTTACGACAAAGTCATGAAAGAATTCTCAAACTATATAAACACTGGCGATACCTGGTTTAACAGCAATTACTCCGACTATAAGGAGGAGCAGATCATCTATTTTTCTGCCGAATATGGCCTCCATGAAGTATTGGCTGTTTATTCGGGGGGGCTTGGCGTGCTTTCAGGGGACCACTGCAAAGCGGCCAGTGATTTGGGCCTTCCCTTTACGGCCATCGGATTGTTTTATAAGCAGGGATACTTTGAACAGCGCATTACCGGCGACGGATGGCAGGAAACCCATTTTTCCGCCCTAAACTATTCCCAGCTTCCGGTCACCCCGGTAATGGATGAGAAGGGGCAGCCGCTGACTATTTATGCGGAGCTTGAAGGCCGCACCGTGTACGCACGCATCTGGCGTATCGATATAGGCCGCGTAAAGCTCTATATGATGGACACTGATGTCCCCGAAAACAGCGAATGGGATCGGACCATCACTGAAAAATTGTATGGCGGTGACCGGGAAACCCGGATCCAGCAGGAAATTCTTTTGGGAATCGGCGGTATACGCACCTTGGATGCGCTGGGGATCAAAGGTACCGTTTTCCATATGAACGAAGGCCATTCTGCTTTTATGTCCCTGGAGCTTGCCCGAAAACTGGTGATGGAACAGAACATGTCCTTTGCTGAGGCGCGAGAGGTCGTCTATTCCTCATCCATTTTTACCACTCATACACCGGTTTCTGCGGGAACCGACGTATTTCCGCTGGACATGATGGACCGCTATTTTTCCAATTACCGGCTGCAGCTGGGCCTTGAAAGGGACGAATTTATCAGCCTTGGCCAAAAGCCCAGCGATCCGTATAATTTTAACATGACGGTGCTGGCAATGAATATGTCCGGGCGAAAAAACGGGGTCAGCCAGCTTCATGGCTCGGTATCCAGGGAGATCTTCCATGAGCTGTGGAATGAAGTACCCAGGGAAGAAGTGCCCATAACCCATGTCACGAATGGCATACATACCATGACGTGGCTGGCTCCGAGTTATAAATATCTTTTTGATAAATATCTTGCGGCTGACTGGCGGAGCAGGCTATCCGACCCTTCGGTCTGGGAGGACATTGACCTCATCCCCGACGACGAGCTCTGGAAAACTCATATGGTGCTCAAAACCAAGATGATCCGGTTCATTGCCGACAGGCTCAAGAAGCAGTATCTCCAAAACGGCATGTCCCTGCATGATATCGGTGAGCTGGACAGCCAAATCGATCCCCAGGCCCTGACCATAGGTTTTGCCAGACGTTTCGCCACTTATAAAAGAGCAAACCTGATATTCAGAGATCTTTCAAGGATTGAAAAGATCCTTAACAACAAAAATATGCCCGTCCAGATCATCTTTGCCGGCAAGGCACACCCGGCCGACAGTCCTGCTCATGAGGTCATTAAAAGCATTCATGATATAGCAAGGCAGGAAGGCTTTAAGGGAAAGGTGCTGCTCCTGGAGAACTATAATATGGCAGTTGCCCGCCAGCTGGTGCACGGTGTCGACATCTGGCTGAATACGCCCCGGCGTCCTCTGGAAGCCAGCGGAACAAGCGGCCAGAAAGCGTGCATCAACGGTGTCTTGAATTTCAGCATCATGGACGGCTGGTGGTGCGAGGGCTATAACGGCAGCAACGGCTGGGCTATCGGTGATGATACACCCTATGACAATGAGCACCAGCAGGATGATTCCGACAGTAAATTTCTCTATGAGGTTTTGGAACGGGACATCATTCCCCTTTTCTACAACCGTGACGAAAATGGGATTCCCGTCGGCTGGGCAAAGCGTATAAAGGAATCCATCAAATCCCTGACGCCCATATACAGTACTCACCGCATGGTAAAAGAGTATACGGAAAAAATGTATATGCCGTCTATTCTGCGGAATATCAGAATACGCGAATCCCACTACGAGCCGGTCAGAGCGCTGGTTGACTGGAAGAGACGCATTGAAAAGAACTGGGATCAGGTTGCCATTTCTGCGAATCAGGATATTCACGGACTGATTGATTATAATGTGCTTTCAGGAAGGGAGCTTCTTTTAAGCGCCTGTGTCCAGCTCTCAGCCCTTGCTCCGGAAGATGTTACGGTAGAGGTCTACTACGGGCCTCTGGCTCAAAATGCCATAACCAACGGCACGTCAATGGAGATGAAAAATGTCCGCCAGACCGATGCCTCCACCTTCTGCTATGAGGCAAAAATCAGCCTGGCCGATGGCGGTGAATACGGCTATTCCTTCCGCGTCATCCCGCGCCATCCCAATATGATGAACAAATTTGACTTGCCCTTGGTAAAATGGGTCAGCACGTAATATATCCGGCTCCGGATTTTTAAAAAACAGCAGAAGCCATTTACAATACGGCATTTTTTATGGGGAAATAAATTAAAATAATGATGTTGGTTAATAAGTGCAAATATTATGTATTCCACAATCCGTAATATGAAAAGCATTTTGCCCTAAGCACGTGCCTGTAGAGCGAGTTAAGGATTATGTATTTTAATGAATTGACATGACTTTCTAGTGTGTTATAATTTTTATAAGTCGGCTTTTCGGCATGTATCAATTGATTAGAACTCCGTTAGGGAAGTATGAGGAATGAAAAAGGGTCAGCTTACATCAACAAAATGGCGTCGTTTCACTGAGGTATTGACGCTTTTTTTTATAACCTGCGCATTTTTTGCCGGGTTGTTTGTGCCTGCATTGGCTTATAGCGAAAACGCAAAGCCCCAGACCGAGGCGATTTCCGCTTTGCTTTTTGATGCCAAAAGAGGACAGGTTATTCTCTCAAAGAGTGCAGATGAAGCTTCCCATTCTGCTCTGTCCAATCGAATTATGGCCACGCTGATTGTTCTTGAAAAAGCGGATACCGAGGCGATGGTCACTGCCAGCAAAGACGCTGCAAATACCGAAGGAGCCACCTTAAAGCTTGCCGTCGGGGAAAAGTACGCTGTCAAAAATCTCCTGAACGCATTTTTGCTCACCGGTTCGCCGGATGCCGCAAAAGCTTTGGCGGAATATGTGGGCGGAAGCGAAGATGGTTTTGTGGCAATGATGAACGAATACGCGGTTAAGCTTGGCATGGCCGGCACCCATTTTGTCAACAGCACAGGTTTTTACAATTCGGATCAGTACACGACCATTGAAGATATTGCTCTCCTCTTGAAATACGCACTTTCCAACAATGATTTCAACCGTTTTTTCGGAACGCAGGCAAAGCCCTGGTATGACGCCTCCAAAACCCTTCTGCTGACCAATACCAATAATATGTTTTGGAGCTATCCTGATACCGACGGCGGTATTGCCGCAAGCTTCGACAAAGATCTGCAAAGCATTGTAACTACTGTCACCAAAAGCAATATGAGGCTGGTATGCGTACTGCTGGATGTGCCGACCAAAAGCATGTATTCCGATTCCATCAATCTTTTAAACTACGGATTTGACAACTATCTCTATGGCACGCTGGTTGCATCGGGAAGCAGCCAGAAAACCATCACCGTGGAAGGCCAGGTATTGAATCTGGTACCCGTTGAAGATGTCCATTATATCTACCCGAAAGGCCAGAATTTTATCAAAAAGATCACCATCAATGTGGATGATTCCAAACTAAAGCCGCCCATCACTAAAAATACCGTGGCGGGCATGCTGACCTACACCCTTGCTGACGATACGGTCATTAATGTCGAGCTCTATCCGGACCGGGAGATTCTCCCCCAAAAGACTTCTGCCCAAATTTTGAAAGAGCAGCTTTCCGAAAGTCGTGAGCTTGTTTATGTAATTATATTTCTGATCATTCTGGAACTGATTATCGCCATCGTGAAAATCTCCGGAGTCTTAAGAAAGCAGTTTATAAAAGCCCGTGCAAAGCAATCCAGGCACAGGCATTAATACAGATAATATAAAAAAGCGCCTTAGAGCAAGTAGGTAAACCCCATCGCTCCGGCGCTTTTTTTAATACCGGCCCGGCCTTTATTACCGGGTACTTAAATATGCCTGAATAAATTCGTCGATTCCGCCGTCCATCACCTTTTGTACATTACCTTCTTCGTAATTGGTGCGGTGATCCTTTACCAGGGTATAAGGGCAGAATACATAGGACCGGATCTGGCTTCCCCATGTGATCTCCATTTGCTCACCCTTGATTTCATTGATCTTCGCGGCTTGCTCCTGCTCTCTCAGTTGCAGCAGTTTGGCCTTGAGCATTTTCATTGCCATATCCCGGTTTTGGAACTGCGAGCGCTCATTCTGGCAGGCGACAATAATGCCTGTGGGAATATGGGTAATACGCACAGCGGATGAGGTTTTATTGACATGCTGGCCGCCGGCTCCCGATGCACGGTAGACATCCATTTTCAGGTCGTCCGGGTTGATTTCTATATTTACAGAATCATCCAGCTCAGGCATAACCTCCATGGACGCAAATGAGGTGTGCCTTCTTCCCGAAGCATCAAAGGGGGATATCCGCACCAGACGGTGCACACCCTTCTCAGATTTCAAGTAGCCATAGGCGTATTCACCGGTAATGGCAACGGTTACACTTTTGATCCCGGCTTCATCACCTTCCAGCAGGTCTAAGACCCGCGGCTCAAAGCCGTTTTTCTCAGCCCACCGCGTATACATGCGAAACAGAATCTGCACCCAGTCCATGGCCTCTGTGCCGCCGGCTCCCGCATGAAGCGTAATAATGGCATTATTGCCATCGTATTCGCCCTTCATCAGGGTTTCCAGCCGCACTTTATGGTAACGGCTCTGAATGTCCTCAAAAGTTTCCTTGACCTCCTCCAGCACCGACTCGTCCTCTTCGTCAAGACCGAGCTCAGCCAGAGTAATGGCATCATCGCAGTCACTTATCAGCTTGTGAAATTGTTCCAGCTTCCTCCGAAGATTCTTGGTTCTCTGAAGCACCTTCTGGGAATTTTCAGCATCATTCCAGAACTCGGGTTCAGAAGCCCTCTGTTCCAGTTCCTCTAATTCTTTTTGTACCGCGGGGAAGTCAAAGTGAATCCCCCAATTCTCTGATGTTCTTTTCAAGTCCTTTAAGCTCAAGACTTGTTTGTTCAAGCTCTACAAGGCTCACATTTATCATCCCTTTCCGTTATTAATCCAAATATAACGTACACTATTATACAATGGACCACGATCTTTGTCACGGCTGGTTTTAACTTTCCCCGTCTATGTCAGAATAACCAAAAGCAACAGAGTGAGGTTTCAGTACGTTAGCGGAGCAGGGTTGCTGGCTTACCCAAGTAAAATCCAGGACGGATTTTTTTGAGGGCGCACGAAACATCACTCACGGCGCTAAATTATAATAACGTCAAAAAGCGACAGAGTGAGGTTTTGGTGCGTAAGCGGAGCAGGATTGCTGGCTTACCC
>DOHN01000199.1:20092-36214 GCA_003535195.1 Ruminiclostridium sp. | reverse complement strand
ACAAAACATCACTCATGGCGCTTAATTATGAATGAAGATTTCGAACGGGGCCCGAGGGCATTGAAACATATCCATACGGATATGTTATAATATTTCCATGAAAAATGATGTAAATTGCTTAGATTGTCAATATTATTATATAACATGGGATCCGCATTATCCCAGAGGCTGCCGCTTTTTTGGCTTTAAGGGCCGGATGATGCCTTCCCGGATGGTTCAGAATTCGAGCGGTGAAAGTTGCAGAGGGTTTACATGGAAGGAGAGACCGGATCATGGAACAGGAAAAAATCCTTGATATGGCCGTCTGTGCCGGAGCCATACTCCTAAGATTCGGTGCGGAAACCTATCGGGTGGAGGAAACTATCAGCAGAATATGTAAAAGTTACGGCCTGAACTGTGAAGCCTTTGCCCTGCCCACAGGGGTTTTTGTCAGCGTAGAAGGCGCCCAGGGCATATCCACTATTTGCAGGCGGATTCCATCCAGAACGGTTGACTTAACTAAAATAGCCCGTCTCAACGATCTTTCCCGCCGGATTGAAAAGGACACGCCTGAGTGCGATGATGTGATGGCCGAGCTTGACCATATATCGAGCTGCGGTAAGTACTCAGGCTTAACCATCATTTTGTGCTATGCTTTTACGGCTTTTGTGTATTCCCTGCTGTTTGGCGGAAGTGGTAACGAGGCCCTGTCTTCCATGGCGGTGGGGGTCATACTGGGGCTTGTGCATCTGGTCTTTTCAAAAAGGACCGACTTCCCTTTTATTGAGTATTTTGCCGGCGGCTTTGCAGCCGGTCTTCTAAGCTCATTTATTGCAAAGCTCATCCCCCATACAAACGCTTATGTGGTGATTATCGGTGCAGTAACCAATATGGTTCCCGGTGTGGCGCTGACCAACGGGATCCGGGATCTTTTGCACGGAGACAGCGTCAGCGGACTTACCAGACTTGGCGAGGCTCTGATGGTGGTGGCGGTCATTGCCGCGGGGACGGGCATTGGCATCGCCCTTTGGCTTTTGGGAGGACAATTATGATCGTTGACTTTATAAAGTATTTTATTCTTGCCTTTGTGGGAAGTATTGCGCCGGCCATGGCTCTCAATATTGAAAAGCGTTCGCTGCTGTGGGCCGGTTTTGGCGGCGCGCTGGGTTTTTGCACAGCCCTCTCCTTCAATCCCCATTCACTTGTTTTGAGTGTGCCCCAAATTTTCATAGGCACTTTGGTGGTCGGGATTTACAGTGAGATCATGGCCATCTGTCTGAAAGCCCCTTCAACAGTTTTCTGCATACCCGGTATTTTTCCGATGGTTCCCGGAATCACCGCCTATCAGACCGTAGAGAGCCTGGTGGATAATAAAACTCAAGAAGCGGCCACCTTTGCCGTCAATACCATATTGAAGGCCTTCACCATCGCCTTCGGCATTATGATTGTCACCGCCACTTTTCGTTTTGTACGGAGAATCAGGCAAAAATCCGCTTCATAAAACAATTCCGCGGCTTTTGCCCGAACCTTTATCACCGCAAACCCATGCTGCCGTAGATATCCTTGTAAATGCTGATCAAGCTATACCCGGTTTTTTGAGCCAGCTCTTTAACACTTTCATATTCAGGGGAAGCTTTTTTAATCCCCTCATACTCGCTGACCTTAACAACAGCCTCCCCATAGGGAAGCTTGACGGTGAGGGTCTCCCTTTTCATGACCGTGCGGCTGACCGCATATTTTCTGAGGCCAATGGTAGTGGTTTCAGCCAGAATGATGCGCTCCAGCTTTTGAACCTGCTTGCAATGGCATATTACCGAAAGCTTCACCGCCGGCCGGCTCTTTTTCATGTATATGGGCGTGTAGAAGGCATCCAGGGCGCCCTGGGATAAAAGCCTGTCCAGTGTATACCCGGCCACCTCACCCGACATATCATCTATATTGGCTTCCAGCACCATGACTTCCTCCTGGCCGAAAGAATCCCCGGAGCCCAGGATCATACGCAGTACATTGGGAATGCCAAAGTCCTTTTTCCCGGTTCCATACCCTGTTTTTTCAATCTGCATGGCGGGAAGGGGCCCGAATTCATTGGCAAGCTCCGCTGCAATGGCGGCGCCGGTAGGTGTGACCAACTCCCCCATGACACCGCTGGAATAAATCATGGCCCCTGCTCCGGCAAGGATTTCTGCGGTAGCCGGCGCCGGAACCGGGAGGATCCCGTGCTGGCAGCGTACCGTACCGCTTCCGGTATTCAATGGCGATACAATCACCCGGCCGGGCTTTATAGCATCAAAGCATATGGCTGCGCCAACAATATCCACAATCGAATCAACGGCGCCCACCTCATGAAAATGAACCTCCTCAATGGCTACGCCATGAACCTTTGCTTCGGCTTCGGCAACCCGCTGAAATATTCTGACGGCGAGATCTTTGACAGGCTCTTTCAAATGGCTTTGTTCTATCAGCTCTTTGATCTGCCCCCAGTTGGAATGGTCATGATGATGGTGGTACGGGTCGTCATGGCTGTGCCGATGCTGGTCGCATACATCTTCTGAATGGTTATGAGGGTGCAGAATCACGTCGAAATCCGTTCCGGATATCCCTTTGGCATTCTTTTGGCACACTTCTATACCATAGCCGTGGAGATGCACCTTTGACAGCTCTTTTTTCAGATATTCCGGATCGACCCCAAGATCCAAAAAGGCGCCGATGGTCATATCCCCGCTGATCCCCGAAGCACAGTCTATATAAAGAATTTTATTCATATCCATGATCCCCCTCACAGAGTTTATTGATACGATTGGCAAGGCAGGCCGCGCCAAAGCCGTTGTCAATATTTACGACTCCAATGCCCGATGCACAGCTGTTCAGCATGCCCAAGAGGGCGGAAAGGCCATTGAAGCTGGCGCCATAGCCGACACTGGTAGGAACGGCAATAACCGGTTTATCCACCAGCCCCCCCACCACGCTTGGGAGCGCGCCTTCCATACCTGCAACAACAATAATGACATTGGCTTTGTTGAGAGTATCAACCTTTGCCAAAAGGCGGTGGATCCCCGCAACGCCGACATCAAACAGCCTCTCCACGCGGTTCCCCAGAATTTCGGCGGTAACAGCCGCCTCCTCGGCTGCCGGAATATCGGCAGTACCGGCTGTAACAACCAAAATATGACCCTTGCTGGTTCCGAATTCCTGCCTCTTAATCAAAACGGTTTTTGCAACCTCATAGTAGACGGCCTCAGGAGCGATCTCCCCGACAGCCTCGTAGACCTGCTGGGAAGCGCGGGACGCTATAATATTCCCGGTGCTCTTTTTCAGCATGTCTGAAACGATTCCGCAAATATGCTCAATACGCTTGCCCGGACAATAGATAACTTCGGGAAAGCCGTTTCTAAGAGCCCGCTGATAATCAATTTTAGCATACCCAATATCACTCCCAGCCAGGCTCTTTAAATGCTCCAACGCGTCATCAGAGGTGATTTCGCCCTTCACGGCCAACTCTATAATCCGCTTAATATCCATGATTTCCATATATAATGATCTCCTTGTGCCTTGATTCTTTTTCGGTCCTAATTCATATTGCCGGTTTTATAGCCATCCAGATCAATTGAAACATACCGAAAGCCCGCATCTTTCAATTTGCGCGATACTTCATCCCTTACGGCGGGCCGGCACATTTTTTCTATCCCGTCGGCGGGTATTTCAATTCTGGCAAGGGAGCCATGGACGCGCACCCGAACCTGCCTGAATCCCAGCTGTTTTATTGCGTCTTCGGATACTTCAATGCGTTTTAAAAGCTCGGGTGTCACCTTTTCACCGGTGGGCACTCTGGTTGCCAGGCAGGCGGCGGCAGGCTTGTCCCAGATATCAATGTCCATTTCCCTGGCAAATGCCCGTATCTCGTTTTTGGTGAAGCCGCATTCAAGCAAAGGGCTTTTTATGCCCAGTTCCGCCAGCGCCTTTCTCCCGGGCCTGTAATCTCCCATATCATCCAGGTTAGTACCTTCCAATACAATATGAAACCCATTTTCTTCTGCAGTTTTGATGATTTTAGAAAAAATTGCATGCTTGCAATAATAGCACCGGTCAGGAGTATTATTGGCAAAAGCCTCCACTTCAAATTCATTGGCCTCTATCTCAATAAATTGAATGCTCCTGCTTTTGCAGAATTCCCGGCCATAGTCAATCTCTTTTTGAGGCATCATCGAACCCCTGGCCATGACGGCAAGAACATTCCCGTTTAAAGCCCTGTGGGCGGATTCCAGAAGAAAGCTCGAATCAATTCCGGCCGAAAAAGCAATACATACTTTTTCAAGGCCTTTCAGATATGAAAATAATGTTTGCAGTTTTGAGTCCAATTCCAAGTTTACTCCTTTTCAAGGCGTATTTTATATATATATCACTCCTAATTATCGTCGTAAATAAAATACCAGTCAAGTAGTACCCAATGATCGAAAACTTTTTCTCCAATTTCTGATCATTTTATTCATTTCGTTCTTCCTTTTTAGCAAAGAATAGGCTATTATAATGATATCGTATTCATTTCATTTTATTTTGTAAGGAAGTGATTACTTGGCGCATATAAAAGCAGCCAACGGCAGAATGCCAAATTCAAAAGAAGTTGCTGCACTGGCAAATGTCTCTCAGGCAACTGTTTCAAGAGTTTTCAGCGGTCAAACCAACATCAGGGAAAAGACCCGCAAGCGGGTCCTGGAAGCGGCGGAAACACTTGGCTACCGCCCCAATGCAATGGCGCGGGGATTGACATTGAACCGGTCAAACCTTATTGCTATTGTGACCATCGATGTGGTCAACCCGCACTATAATGCAATGGTTAATAAAGTCGCCGACCGCATTCAGTACATGGGAAGAGAACCGTTATTTTTTGTCTCTTCAAAAGAGAAAAACCTGGATGAGATTCTGTCGCAGGTGCTTCAATACCGGGTTGATGCAATCATCGTGCTTTCTGCGGCCATCTCCTCGCAAATGGCTGCAGAGTGTGAAAAAATACAGATTCCTGTTGTCGTATTCAATAAATATACCGTCAATAAAAATATCATGACGGTATGCTCCGATAATGTACAGGCAGGCTGGCTGGCCGCAAACTACCTGTATGAAAAAGGACACCGTTCCTTTGCCTTCATCGGTTCAGACACATTTTTAGGAACCAGTAAGGACCGTCTCCGGGGGTTTACCGACTGTTTAAATGAGAATGGCATTGAAGATTGCATTGTTCGGATGGTCCCCTATACCTATGAAGACGGCCGGAAGGCAATGGAAGCCATCTTAAAGGACGCCGGCAAGCCGGAGGCCGTATTCTGTGCAGGCGACATGCTGGCCTTCGGCGCCATGGATTTTTGCAAAAATGTATACGATTTAAAAATTCCGGCCGATATCGCCATTATGGGCTTCGATAACATCGATGCCGCGTCCTGGGACCCTTATTTCCTGACCACATTTGAGCAGCAGATCGATAAGATGCTCGACACCACCTTTGATTATCTTGACAAAAAATTAAATGGCGAGCCTGCAAGCGAGGGGGTTCAGCTCTTTGAATGTAAAATAATTGAGCGTTCCAGCGTTTGAACAGCCGGAAATGATAACCGGGTGGTCTTATTTTTTATTTAATAATTGACATTTGCACGAAATCATAATAAACTAAAGCTAAAAAATTAATCCGTATTCATTTTTAATTTTTTAGTTTATCTCAATACACCCGGACCAGAGCGTATTTTATTTTTTTATAAAAAATGTATACGGATACATTCCTTTTAAGTAAATGTGAGGTGCTATATATGAGAGACTCCGTTCTTATTTTTGGCAGCGGCATGATGGGCTGTGCAATTGGTTGCTGTGCCGCACTGGCCCACAACAAAGTCATTATGTATGATGCCGACTCCGCAGTTCTTCAAAAAGCAAAAAAACGCGTATCCGACAATCTCAATGAACTTTCAGATTTAGGCTTATGTACCATGGAACAGACGGAAGAAGCAAAGAAATATATTTCTGTATCCCGCGATGTCACCCAGGCCTGTGAACAAACCAAAGTTGTTATTGAGGCCGTATTTGAGAATCTGGAAATCAAGCAGAATGTTTTTGAAATGCTGGACCGGCTTCTTCCTGCCGCAGTTCCTCTATTGAGCAACACATCCGGCTTAAGGATTACCGATATCTCGTCGCGGACAAAGCATCCCGAACGTACATTGACCACTCATTTCTGGCTTCCGGCGAACCTCATCCCCCTTGTGGAAATTGTTATAGGAGACCGCTCTTCTCCGGAGCTTGCAGTAAAAATAAAAGAAATGCTGATCTCATGGGGAAAAGCTCCGGTTATCGTTAAAAAGGATCTGCCGGGACAGCTGGCAAACCGCATTCTGCAAGCCGTTATCCGCGAAGCGGTAAACATTGTGGAAACCGGCCTGGCATCCCCGGAAGATGTGGATACTGCCGTAAAAATGGGGATGGCACTGCGCTTTCCCGTCTGGGGGCCTCTTGAGCATGTGGATGCTGCGGGGCTGGATTTATGCTGCTCCGTTCAAAATACCGTGCTGCCTGAAATCTCCGGTCGGAACAATGCTTCACCGCTTTTCACCAGTTTAATTCAGAACGGCAGCCTGGGGTATAAAACCGGACGGGGTTTTTATGACTGGTCGAAAAAAGACATGAATGCCTTGGTAAAAAGGCGCAATGATTTCATCGTACACGCATTAAAAAAAATTAAATAATATTCCATATTTTTTGCAAAGGGGAGATTAACATGCACAAAAAATATGACATACCCAAGAAAGCTAAAGCTTGTGTTCTCACTGGTCCAGGCCAATTTGAAATCAGGGATGTAGAGGTTAAAAAGCCCGAAAAGCACGAGGTTCTGTGCAAAATCCGGGCGGTTGCCATCTGCGGAAGCGATCCGGAAATTATAAGAGGCGACCTGGCAGGAACCTGGCCTCCCTCCTATCCCTTTATTGCAGGCCACGAATGGGCCGGCGAGGTCGTTGCCGTCGGTGAGGATGTCCATGATTTCCAGGTAGGCGACAGAGTTGCCGGGGAAGCGCATAAGGGCTGCGGTTATTGTGATAACTGCAAAAAAGGCCGCTATACACTTTGCCTCAATTATGGGAAACCATCAACAGGCCATGAGCATTATGGTTTTATTGTGGACGGAGCCTATGGACAATACCAGAAATACTCCATCAAAAGCGTTACCCATATGCCGGACAATGTCACCTTTGAAGAAGCTGCCATGTGTGATACTTCAGGAGTTGCTTTGCACGGCCTTGAACTGGCCGGCATCACGCCCGGAGGAACCGTTGCGGTGGTGGGTCCCGGGCCCATAGGTCTTTGCGCTATGCGGCTTGCCAAGGCCATGGGAGCTGCAAAGGCCATTATGATCGGCCGCGGTGTGAGACTGTGCGCAGCAGAAAAACTCGGTGCAGATTTCTGCGTCGATTTTACAAAGGAAGATCCCGTCCAGGCAGTTCGGGCATTGACCGGCGGATTAGGGGTGGATGAAGCCTTTGAGTGCTCAGGCGCAAAGGGGACGTTTAACCAATGCGTCCGCATGGTCAGAAAAGGCGGAAGAATAGCCCTGCTGGGGGTGGCAACCGACGATGTGATGGAGGAATTGCCGTTTAAATATATCACCCATAATGAAATTGCCATTTTTGGTTCCAGGGCCAATCCCAATGTAAGCTCAAAAGTGCTCCATCTCATGTCAACGGGGCAGCTTGTTGTGAAAGACCTGATTACACACAGGTTCAGCCTGGAACATTTTTCAGATGCGCTGGATACCTTTGTCAAAAGAAAAGAGAATGCCGTCAAAGTGGTCATTCTCCCCAATGATTGAAAATGGTCCTATTATAACAGTGTTTTAAGGCGCCTGTCTTAAAAAATAAAGCTTTAAGGCCGGCACCTTAAAAAATAAATAAGAATGAGGAATAAAGAAAGGGGAAAATTAAAATGAAAAAAATCCTGTCTGTTCTTTTAGCCTGTCTTCTGCTCGTTTCTCTGGCAGCATGCGGAAACACTGCGGCTCCCGCGGCGACATCTTCGGCACCGGCAGCTCCTTCTTCATCGGAGCCGGCAGCTCCAGCGAAAAAGCCTGTTATAGGCGTTGCAATCTTTGACTACTCCAATAATTACGTAACTTATATACGAAACTCCATTACCTCTATTGCCGGAGGCAATGCCGACATTCAGATGGTCGACGCGCAGAACGATCAGGCGAAACAGGTTGAGCAGATCGATATCCTTTTAAACAAAGGTGTTGACGTGCTTTGTGTCAATGCCGTCGATCCGAAGGCCGCCGCTACAATTATCGGCAAAGCAAAAGCAGCGGACGTTCCCTTGATTTTCTTCAACAGGTGCCCCTCCGCAGACGATATGGACAGCTACGACAAATGCTGGTATGTCGGCACCACCCCGGCCGATTCGGGCAAGATGCAGTCAGAAATGGCCATGGAAACATTTAAAGCTGACCCGTCCTATGATAAAAACGGCGACGGTATTCTCCAGTATGTCATTTTAAAGGGGACATTGGGACATCCCGATGCGGAAGCAAGGACACAGGCAAATCAGGACACATTTGCCGCTGCAAACTTCAAAACAGAACTCCTTGACGTACAGCCGGGCGACTTCAAAACCCAGACGGCGAAAGACGTAACCGATGTATGGATGGGCAAATACGGAGACAAAATTGAAATGATCCTGTCGAATAACGACGCTATGCTGCTGGGCGCCATTGAGTCTGCAAAATCTGAAGGCTATTTCGGCGGCGGCAAAAAAATGGGCGCCATCGGCATCAACGCACTTCCGGAAATTCTGCCTGCCATCAAGGACGGCACTATTATTGGCTCCATTCTTTCAGATGCCTACTCTGAGGGTCTAAATATCTATACCATGGCCTACAATGTGGCAACCGGAGAAGATGTCTATAAGGACATCACCATCAAGCCTGATGAAATGAAAGCCATCCGTGTTCCTTACATCCCTATTTCCAAAGAAAATGTCAACATTGCAGAAGAGATGTATTCAAAGGCTTTAAAGAAATAATCTGGAAGACAACCGCTCACTAAAAAGTGCATAGGCTGCTTCATGCAGCCTATGCGTCAATTAAAGCAGGGTGATGAAAGTTTATGAACCAACAATCGGTCGATACCCACGAAACATGTTTACTGGAAATGAACGGGATATGCAAATGCTTTCCCGGCGTACAAGCCCTGGATAACACCCGGCTGCAAATACGCCCCCACTCCGTGCATGCCCTTGTTGGCGAGAACGGAGCCGGAAAATCTACATTGATGAAATGTTTATTTGGTATTTACCAGCATGATCAGGGTGAAATCTTTTTTGACGGAAAGCCTGTAGCTTTCCGCAATCCGCGCCAGGCTTTGGATTGCGGTGTTTCCATGGTGCATCAGGAGTTGAACCAGGTTCAGGACCGCAGTGTAATGGAAAACATCTGGCTTGGCCGCTTTCCAATGAAGGGTATCATTGTTGACAGCAAAAAAATGTACAATGATACAAAAGAAATTTTTAATAATTTATCCATCGATATTGACCCCAACACAATTATCGGTACTCTTTCTGTCTCACAGAGACAAATGGTAGAAATTGCAAAAGCAGTTTCATGCAATGCAAAAATTATAGTATTTGACGAACCGACTTCCTCCCTTACCGAGGTTGAAGTAAAGCATCTTTTCCGAATTATCGGCAAATTGCGCGATAATGGCTGCGGAATCATATATATATCACACAAGCTTGAAGAAATACTGGAAATTGCCGACGATGTCACTGTCATGCGTGACGGCAGATGGGTATATACCGGCAAAAGCAAAGATCTCACCATCGATAAACTGATTACCCTTATTGTAGGACGGGAACTCACCGACCGTTTTCCTCCGCGGAGAACAAAACCTTCCGACGAGGTCATTCTCCATGTGGAAAACCTGGCCGGAGAATATATGCCTACTGTTGTCGACGCGTCTTTTGATCTCCGTAAGGGTGAAATTTTAGGGGTGGCGGGCCTTATGGGCTCCCGCAGAACCGAAACCGTTGAAACTCTTTTTGGAATCCGAAAGCGAAAAAGCGGTATCATTCGGCTCAATAATAACCAAATCGAGAACAATACAGCCCGTGAATCCATCTCAAACGGGTTTTCGCTGCTGACGGAGGAGCGCCGGCAATCGGGCATCTTCCCCACTCTTGATATTACTTTTAACAGCGTCATTGCAAATATAGACAGGTATACCAACCGATTCGGCATACTCAATGAGAAAAAGATCGCCCAGGATACCAAATGGGTCATTGATGCGCTCAGTGTAAAAACTCCCGGCTGCAGGACTAAAATTGAGAATCTTTCGGGGGGAAACCAGCAAAAGGTTATTATGGGGCGCTGGCTTCTGACCGAACCCACAATCATGCTGCTGGATGAGCCCACCCGGGGCGTTGACGTAGGAGCAAAATATGATATTTATCAGTTGATCATAGATTGTGCCGAAAAAGGCAATGCCGTTATATTTATTTCATCCGAAATGCCTGAATTGCTTGGAATATCCGACCGCATTATGGTGATGAGCAACGGACGTGTGGCAGGTATTGTGGATGCGAAATCCACCTCGCAGGAAGACCTGCTCAGACTTGCCGCAAAGTATCTTTAAGAGAGGATGTAAATACTATGAATACATTGGCTTCCCAATTGAAATCCATCAATAGAAAAAACGTGAAAAGCTTTTTTGTGAGCAATGCCATATACATAGTGCTTTTTGCTTTGTTTGCGGTGATTGTAATCATCAACCCCTCATTCCTGAGCCTTAAAAACTTTGGCTTTATTCTCAGCCAGTCAGCCACCAGAATGATCTTTGCCTGTGCCATCGCCGGGCCCATTGTGCTGGGAGGAACAGATCTTTCGGCCGGAAGGCTGATCGGATTTGCCGGACTCCTAAGCGCCTCCCTGCTCCAATCGCCGGATTATGCGGTGCGGGTTTTTCCAAACCTGCCGAGGCTGCCCATATGGCTTCCCATTTTGCTGGCAATGCTGATGTGCGCAGTTTTTTCACTGATCGGCGGCTATCTGGTGGCAAAGCTGAAGGTCGCCCCGTTTATAGCTTCACTGGGCATGCAGCTGGTTGTTTACGGCTTGATGTCCGTCTATTTTGACGCGGTAAGCGATTCGGCACCCATTGGTGTTCTGGATGAGAAATTCAGCAGCTTCGCCCAAAACGGCATCAACATCTTTGGTTTCAGGCTGCAGTTCATCATTCTCTATGCCGTTGCGGTAGTGGCTATTGTCTGGTTTATATGGAATAAAACCAAGCTCGGCAAAAATATGTTTGCTATAGGGGGCAATATTGAAGCGGCCAATGTATCGGGTGTCAATATCGTATTCAATATGCTTGCCATTTATATGCTGGCAGGTCTGCTCTACGGCTTTGGCGGCGCCCTTGAAGTGGCGCGTACCGGCAGCGCTACCAATGCCCTTGGACAGGGATATGAATTGGATGCCATCGCCGCCTGTGTTGTGGGCGGAGTATCCATGCGCGGCGGTGTTGGAAAAATCAAGGGCATCATAACCGGCGTACTGCTTTTCCAGGTTATCAGCTACGGGCTTGTCTACATTCAGGTCAATCCCTATCTGGTTTACTTTGTGAAAGGAGCCATTATTCTCATCGCCGTGGTCATCGACACGAAAAAATATATCAAGAAAAAATAAACCATCATTCAAATTTGGGGGAAACATGATTATGAATAAAATGAAGGCTGCCGTATTAAAGCAGTTTCATCAGGATCTGTGTATTGAGGAGATTCCAGTCCCTTCCCCAAAAAGGGGCGAGGTTCTGGTTAAAGTGAGGGCGAGCGGCCTTTGCGGAACC
The DNA here is from genome assembly GCA_003535195.1 of Ruminiclostridium sp. Taxonomy (GTDB): domain Bacteria; phylum Bacillota; class Clostridia; order DSM-8532; family DSM-8532; genus DTU059. Next base: position 24,371 of record DOHN01000199.1, on the reverse strand, counting down.
GACCTGCATATACAGAATGGGCGGCTGGCCACCGTCAAAACACCTTATGTTCCCGGCCATGAGACTGCCGGGGAAGTATGGGAACTTGGAGAAGGCGTTACGGGCTTTGAAATCGGTGACCCCGTCATTGTGGCCATCGATATTCTCTGCAATACCTGCCGCTTTTGTACCACGGGCAGGGGCAATTTATGCACCCGCCTGGTTCGCCTGGGTTTTGAGAGAAATGGCGGACACGAGGAGTTTATGACCGCACCCGCCGAAAACCTGTTTAAGTTCAGCAGAAAAGTACCTTTTGAAAAAGCGGCCGTCATACCCGATGCAGTTGCATGCATGTATCACGCCATAAAAAATAAGGGGCAGGTCAGAGCTTCTGATAAAATATGCATACTGGGCGTAGGCGGTTTAGGATTCCAGGGCATTCAAATAGCCAGGCATTTCGGCGCAGAGATTTTCTGTACCAGCCGCAAAGATCAAAAACTTGAAATAGCAAGGCAGTTTGGGGCAGACCACACCATAAACACGGACCGGGAGAATTTGTTTGAAAGAATCCGCGAGCTCACGATTGGGGAAATGTGTGATGTTGTTTTTGACAATATTGGCACTGATTTCTCCATCCAGGCCGGTCTTGATATTTGCCGGCCCGGTGGCAAGGTCGTGATGGTGGGCTATGAAGAAGAAAGCTTTCATGCCGGATACCAAAGTACAGCTATGAAAGAAAAGGAAATTATCGGTATCAGGGGCAGCAATCGAAGAGATCTTGTGGAGACCATCCGTCTGGTGGAAAAAGGTATCCTTGATCCCTATATTTTTAAAACCTACCCTCTTGACGAAATCAACCGGGCAATGGCAGACTTAAGGTCCGGCAAATCTCTTGGAAGAACTGTTCTTCTTATCTAAAGTTCTATCTTTCAACACACTATCATATACTGCAGCATTTCATCTAGGAGGATGCATTTCGATGTCTAATGATTTTTATGTTTATGTCGGAACCTATACACAGCCAATTAAATTTGGAACAGGGCAAATTCTCCAGGGAAAAGGCAAGGGCATCTACCGTTTTCTGTTTGACGCCGCCGCTGGAATATTGAAGCCGGATGGGGTCGCAGCTGTGACGAGCAATCCCTCTTACCTTACTCTTGACCGGTCGGGACAGTACTTATATACGGTCAATGAGCTCAAAGAATACAAAGGCCAGCCCTGCGGAAGCGTCAGCGCATACAGAGCAGATGCTGAAAACCAGGAGCTGACCTACTTAAATACGCAGCCTACAGGGGGTACGGATCCCTGCCATGTCATCGTTAATAAAAACAATACCCATGTTTATGTTTGTAATTTTATGAGCGGAAGCATCAGCGTCTTCCCTATTGGTGCAGACGGTTCCCTAGGTAAGGCTTCGCAGTTTATCCAGCATACCGGGTCCAGCGTCAACAAGTCCCGGCAGGCCTCACCCCATGCGCATTCTCTCACTTTTGACAAGGAAGGACTTTTCGCTTTCGTTCCGGATCTGGGAATTGATAAAGTGATGATTTACCGAACTGAAAACGGTGCGCTTATTCCGAATGAAATACCCTGGTTCCGGGTAACTCCGGGCGCAGGCCCCCGCCATTGTGTTTTCCATCCTTCCGGAAAATACTGTTATCTCATCAACGAGCTTGCGTGCACCATTTCAGTGCTTGCTTTCAATACGGCCGACGGCTCTCTTCATGCGCTTCAGGTGGTTCCGACTCTTACGCAGCCCTTTGAAGGGGAAAATACCTGCGCCGATGTGCATATTTCTGCTGACGGCAAATTTTTATACGGTTCGAATCGGGGACATAACAGCATCATCATCTATGCTATCAACGAGGAAAGCGGCCTGCTCCGCTATGTAGGCACTACTTTCTCCGGCGGTGAGACCCCCCGCAATTTTGCCATTGATCCCACCGGCTCTTGCGTTCTGGTATGCAATCAGGACACCGATAATATTGTTGTTTTCAAAATTGACAAAAGAACCGGCAAGCTTAAGAAAGTGTCTGAATACCAAGTGCCTACACCGGTTTGCATAAAGCTGTATCCCCTGTAGAAAAAAATAAGGGGGCATCCGCCCCCCAAAAGTTTATCTGGCTATTACATTTTAGCAGCACGGATCATGGTCGCATTTGCCACAACCGCCGCGACCATCAAAAATACCGGGACAGAAACATAGAAGAATAACAATTATGATTATAATCCAAATAAAACTGTCACCGCCAAAAAAACCTCTGTCGCAGTCAAAATCTTTCTTACAACAATCGCCCATAATAACACCTCATCTTCTTTCGGCCTTCTTCATATTATGCACGAGGCCGGTGAGGTGACACTCAGCCGTTAAACCTTTTTAATATGCTTTGGTACAGCTTCTTATATTTCCGCGCTGAGCTCTGCCATGAAAAATCCTCACCCATGCAGGCTCGAATCAGATTTTCCCACTCTTCCTTGTTTTGATAGATCTCAACGGCTCTGGCGACGGCATCCTTCATTTCATGGGCATTATAATTACTGAAAGAAAAGCCCGTTCCCTCTCTTGTAAAAACGTTATAGGGCTTTACCGTATCCCTCAGTCCCCCGGTTTCTCTGACAATGGGCACGGTTCCATAACGCATGGCAAAGATTTGCGAAAGGCCGCAGGGCTCAAACAAAGAAGGCATTAAAAACATGTCGCTGCCGGCATATATCCGCTGGGCCAGCATGCCGTCATATTTGATATTCGCAGATACCCCGCCGGGATATCTGTTCTGCGCATCCATGAAAAAATCCTCATAATGCTTATTGCCGCTTCCCAATACAACAAATTGAATACCTATTTCCATAAGTTCCGAAAAGATTCGTTCTATAAGATCCAGGCCCTTTTGCTCAACCAGCCGGGAAATCAACGACACTAACGGGATATCGGCTCTGACATCCAAATCCAGATCCTGCTGAAGCCTTCTTTTATTTTCATACTTTCCCGATAAATCCACCGCATCAAAATTTGCGTATAGTCTTGGATCGGTACGGGGATCGTTCTTATCATAGTCAATGCCGTTTAGAATGCCATACAAATCGTTGGACCGGCGCCTTATCATATCCTGCAGGTTCTCGGCAAAAAAATCAAATTTGATCTCCTCCGCATAAGTAGGACTGACGGTATTTAATACCGATGAATAAGAGAGCCCTGCCTTCATAAAATTAACCTGATTATAAAACTCCACACCATCCGGGTGGAAATATTTCCAGTCCAGTCCGAGCACATCTTTCAGAACGTTTTTTTGAAAAACACCCTGATACTTTAAATTATGTATGGTAAAAAGGGTGTGCATATTCTTGTAAAATCCGTCTTTTCTCCGCCTATAATCATCATCTAAGAGCAGGCTGACCATGCCGGTCTGCCAGTCGTTCAAATGGATGATATCGGGCTGAAACCCGATCACGGGCAGGGCCTCCAGAATAGCCCTGCAAAAGAAGCTGAAGCGCTCTCCGTCATCGGAAAGGCCGTAATAGCCTTCGGGCCTGAAAAAATAATATTCGTTATCAATAAAGTAGAAATCAATGCCCTCGTACTCCAGGTGAAATACGCCGCAATATTGCTTCCTCCAGCCAAGTTCCACCTGGAGCTGCCCAAGAAACACCATCCGGGAGACAAATTCCGAGTCGATCTGGCTGTATTTGGGCATCACGACACGTATGTCAATCTCTAAATCTTTCAGTGCCTTAGGCAGAGAACCGGCCACATCGGCAAGCCCGCCTGTTTTAGCAAAAGGTGCTGCTTCAGCAGAGGCCAGCCATACTTTCATCGAACTCATCACAATCATCTCCTTCGTTTTAAAGATTTGCAAATCAATTTAATTATATTCTTCCCCTTTCTTCAGCACAAGAATCATACAAAGAATAAACTATCAATAACAGTATAAACTAGATTTCCGGAGGTGTTTTTATGTCGAACAGCGAGAAGAAAAGGTCCATTGATCCCGATAAACTGAAAGCTTTTGCCACCAATGCGGTAACCGAAGGCTATAAAACAGAGACGGAAGCCCGGCTGCCCATCGCTTCCGATATCAGCGTGGAGGAAGCAAGGGAATGGGCAAATGAGGGAAGCAGGCTCTAAAAAAACCGCTCATCGGCTAAAACAGAATTGAAAGAGAACCAATGCCCGGCATTGCTGCCGGGCATTGAACTTTTTGACCGGGCTTTCTAAACGAATGGCATAGGGCTCCTTTTGTGTGCGTTTAAAGGTATTATCTTCAATTGTAATTTAGCGGCATGAGTGATGTTTTGTGCGCCC
>DOHN01000199.1:14533-19904 GCA_003535195.1 Ruminiclostridium sp. | reverse complement strand
GCACTAAAACATCACTCTGCCGCCCCGGCACTAAATTACAAATCGAAGGAATTTTATTATACCAATTGCAACAATTCCTTCCATATGTTAATGTATCAAATGTAATACGATCTTTTTCATCGGGGTAGGCAACGATTAATTCCGCATTACGGAAGGATACAAGAATATGGTTTTCAGCAGTCTGACTTTTATTTTTGCTTTCCTGCCCATCCTATTATCTGGCTACTACATTATGCAGGATATAAAATCCAAGAATATATTTCTCTTTATAGCAGGCATCTTTTTTTATGCCTGGGGAGAGCCTGCCTGCGTATGGCTCATTCTTTTTTCAATTGCCGTCAATTATTGGCTGGGCCTTATCATGGGCCGGATTACAAGCGGAAAAAAGCTCTATTTGGCAGCGGTCATTGCATTCAACCTTGCAATACTTATATTTTTCAAGTATTCCGCTTTTTTGGCCGCTAACATAAATGCCATCCTGCCGCTGCATCTGCCCATACCCAAAGTCCCTTTGCCCATCGGAATCTCATTTTTTACCTTTAAAATAATATCCTATCTTGCGGATATTTACCGGGGTACGGCAGCAGCCGAGAAAAACTTTATCCGCTTTGCTCTTTATGTTTCATTGTTCTCCCAGCTGATGGCCGGGCCCATCGCCAGATATTCCGCCATTGCCCCACAGCTTTTAGGCCGGGAACATTCACTGGCCCTATTTAAAAGCGGCATTGAAAGGTTTATCACCGGTCTTGCAAAAAAGATCATTTTGGCCAATAATCTGGCCCTTGTTGCAGACAGCGTTTTCAATATCAAAAGCGGCGCCTTTGGCACTTGGTCTGCATGGATAGGGATCATAAGCTACAGCATGCAAATCTACCTGGACTTTTCAGGCTATTCCGACATGGCAATAGGCCTTGGTCAGATGTTTGGCTTTACTGTAGACGAGAACTTCAACTATCCCTATATATCGAAGTCAGTCGGTGAGTTCTGGCGGCGATGGCATATTTCGCTGGGCAGCTTTTTCCGGGACTACGTGTATATCCCCCTGGGAGGAAGCCGGTGCAAAAATATTTTAAAAAATTATCGAAATCTATTTATTGTGTGGTTTCTGACAGGTCTCTGGCATGGCGCAAGCTGGACCTTCATTTGCTGGGGGTTGTATTTCGGATTCTTTATCGCTGTGGAACGGGTCTTCCTTTCAAAGCTTCTGGCCAAATCCCCTGCGCTTCTGCAGCATCTCTATCTTTTATTGGTCACCGTCCTCGGGTGGGTTTTCTTCCGAGCCGGTAATTTTGCGGAAAGCCTCCTGTTTTTTAAGCGCCTTGCAGGCATGGGCCCTTCCCGGGACATTACAAACCCCATGCTGCTTCTGCATGATAACGGACTGCTCCTTATAGTCTCCGCCCTGGCCTGCACTCCTTTTTTGAAAGGATCAGCGGCTCAGCTATCAAAACACCGCCTTTACCCCGTTTTTAACAGCGTTGTCCTCCTGCTTCTATATGCTGCATGCATCATGTATATGAGCAATTCAAGCTATAACCCTTTCATTTATTTTAAATTTTGAGGGAGCATGTATGAAACAAAAGAATTGCAAGCAAACAGAAAATCTTATTCTTATTATTCCTTTTCTGTGCATTACCGTTTTCTTTTTTGTCCTCAGTTTTCTGTATCCCAAGTATACACTGAGTTTGACTGAAAATCGCATGCTTGCGCAGCCTCCAGTGCTGAGCCGCCAAACCATTGCCAGCTTTCCCGGGGATTTTGAGAAGTATTTTAACGACCAGTTTCCGGGCCGTGAAAAATTTTTAAAGCTGTTCAGCCGGCTGCAGCTTGTATCCGGCAAAATTAAGGTGCGGAATCTATATATTGTCAACGGGTTTCTTCTGCCCCAGGAATATCTGTATTCCGACAGTGATCTTGCCGTAAGCGCTGAAAAGACCGGAGCATTGATGCGCTATATTGCATCGGTGGGAAAGAAAGGCTGTTACGTTTCATTGCCCTATAAGACATCGGTTTACAATGATATGCTGCCAGCCTATATACAGAACAATTTTGGTGAATTGAATTACATGAATTTTGTCGGCAGGCTGGATCCCGGCATAAAAACCTGCGATGCATTTCGGTGCTATCAGGGCAGGGACAGCCTGGAACAGTATTTTTTTAAAACGGATCTTCATTGGAACGCAAAAGGCGCCGCTGTGGCGTATCAATATATCCTCCAATGGCTTTATGAAGAAAAGTTTATTGACAGTCCCGTACATAGCACGCTAAATTTCGATTTTGCCTATATCGAAGACACTCCGTATATGGGAGACCTAAACAGGCGGTTTTCCTATCTTTTTTCTACCCATGAGACAATACCCGTTTTTAATTCCGGCGAAAAACCTGTTCAATACTATTTATCATACGACAGCGACCAGTATACCCTGGACAAGGACGAAATAACGGATCAGTCTTTGAATAACGGCTCTGAGAACTATAACAGCGTCTATACTCTCAATCGGGGGTATTACAAAATGGTCAGCCGGGATGCTTTGCTTGATACTGGGGTTTTAGTCATTAAGGATTCCATGCAGGATGCCATGACCGAGATGTTTTCCTCGGTGTTTCAAACCACTGAAGTAGTGGATATCCGATATCTGGAGGATACAGCCCTTTCCCAAATTATAAAGGATTCAGAAGCCGGTTTGGTTTTGTTAATGTATCACCAAAACAATGTCACAGGGGACATGTTTGATTTCGGAATTGAATGACCCCAATCTCCTTGCCGGAGCCTTGTGATCACAAAGCTAAGGGGGGTTATTCCCCCCCTAGTTTACAAATGTATAGTTCATTCCTGAATTGTTATCCCAATTTTCAGCAGAATCTCTAAATGCAAAATTGATGTTCTTGCCCTGCTCAATAGGAACTGTAGTGGCAAACGAGCCTTCGCTTTCCTTATTAAAGGTCAGCGTGGAAACATCTTCCCATTTCTGGTTACTGCCAAACCCATATACTCCAAAAACATCCTGGGCGCCGTTTTTAGCGAGTAGACCCGAGTAATTTATTTTTGCCTGGGTATCCGACAATTTTTCAAAGCTTACCCCCGCTTTTGAATAGGATTGAACACCAAACCGGGAAACATCGTTCATAAGGTCTTCAGAAAATTCCTCTTTAAAACCGGACTCGCTTTTTTGTTCCTGTTTATTGGTTTCATCGGTCTCAGAGGAAACTCTATTGTTTTTTTCAGACAGATCCTCCGCAATCTCCTCCAAAAAACTGCCTTCAGCAGTATACTGGGGGGTTGAGTTTTTAACGCCCTTTTTATTGGCTTCCCTCTGTTTCTTCATATTGCCATCCAAAAAACTCATGCAGCTATTCCTCCTTTCAATAAGCTTATTATTTGATATTTTGCTTTTTTTATTTACTATAATAATTTTTCCCATTTTTTTAAATATATATTATCAATTAGAGTCAAAGGTTCCCTTGAAAAAAAGCCGTTGAGTTATCACACCCAACGGCTCAAGGCATTTTCATTTATTGGGGACTGTCAGTGAACCATCTCCTTGACAAATTCGGCCAGCAGTTTCACCGCATTTTCAACATCAGCAATATCAACCATCTCAGACGCATCATGAATATATCTGGTGGGAATGGAAACACCGCCTGAAGGGATACCGCCGGCTGTCGTGTGTATGCTGCCAGCATCGGTCCCCCCGGCTAACATCACTTCCAACTGGTATGGGATATTTTTTTCTTTCGCCGCATTAATGAGCCTATCCTTTACCTTCGGGTGGGCGATCACACTATGGTCCTTGATCTTGACTGCCGGACCTTCTCCCAGACGAACAGCCATGGGTTTGCAGCTGGGTGTATCTCCGGTATCACAGACGTCTATGGCCAAGGCCATATCGGGTATGATGCCAAAGGCCGCGGTTTTGGCTCCCCGAAGCCCCACCTCTTCCTGTGCGGTAAACACATAATAAATCTCATTATCGGTCTGGGGCCGGCTTAGGGCCAGCTGAACCAGAACCGCGCATCCGATGCGGTCATCCAGCGCCTTTGAAATGATCCTGCCGTTCTGTTCGACGGTTTCCCCGACAAATACCGCCAAATCACCGACCTTCACAAGCTTTTCGGCATCAGTGCGGGAATTTGCACCGATATCGATATACATCTTATCCAACTTGGTATTTTTCATATTGTCGATATCTTCCTCGTACCAGATAACGCCTGTGGTTCCGTTTTCAAAAACAACCCGCTGCCCTAAAATCATCAGGGGAGGAATTCCGCCGATATTGCCAAACCGAAGAAACCCCTTATCATCAATATAGGACACAATAATGCCTATTTCGTCCATATGGGCCGCCAGCATGATTTTTTTGCCGCTGCCTTTTTTGACGCAAATAAGATTGCCCAAAGCATCAGATCTTATTTCATCAACCTTGCCCTTCAATAAATCTGCAATGGTCCCAGCCACCTTTTTTTCATAGCCCGAAGGCCCAAAAGTCTGGGTTAATGTATCAATAAGCTCAAACATATTGTTTTCCTCCCTGTTCACGGTAAAGATTGATTGCTGCCGGCAGTGTTTTCAATACCTCTTTTGCAAGCCTCAGCATATTTTCCAAATCAGACTTGTCCATTACAGAAACCGGAGTATGGATATACCTGCACGGAACCGCAATGGTGGCCACCTTAACACCGGTACCGTTAACCTGAATGCGTCCCGCATCGGTTCCGCCCGAAATGGTCTTTTTAAACTGATAAGGGATTTTGCACGCCTTTGCCGTATCAGAAATATATGTCAGCAGATCCCTGTCGGCAATGACAGACCTGTCCATGATGGTCAGAGCGGGCCCTTTACCGCACAGGGTGCTCATGCTCTGTTCCTTGGTATCAGGAACGTCATAGCAGGTGGTCCCTTCCAGTACCAGGGCCACCTCGGGCATAACCTGGAAGGAGGCTGTTTTGGCACCCTTCAGCCCGATTTCCTCCTGAACGGTAAAACATCCGTAAATGTCGCATTCATAACTGCCTTTTAATAGCTCTATCAAAACTGCGCATCCCACACGGTCATCCAAAGCCTTGGCCATGAGCTTGTTATCACCGAACTCTACCGGATCATAGGCAAAAGAAACCGTATCGCCGATATCCACCCATTCTTCCGCCTGTTCCCTGTCCTTTGCGCCGATATCAATGGTAAGCTGCTTTTTCTTCACCGCTCCGTTTCTTTCGGTACTATCCTGAAGGTGAACAGGCTTATAGCCGATAACGCCCGGAATACCCTCTTCCCCTATGCGCACCCGCTTTCCTACAAGGACTCTTGCCTCAATACCTCCCACTGTCTGGAATTTCAGCAGCCCGTCCGAGTTAATGTGGGAGACCATCAGACCCG
>DOHN01000199.1:8133-14423 GCA_003535195.1 Ruminiclostridium sp. | reverse complement strand
GGGAGACCATCAGACCCACCTCATCCATATGGGCATCCAGCATTACTCTAGGGCCTTTTCCGCTGCCCTTTTTAAAAGTAATCAGGTTTCCAAGATGATCCATATGATATTCATCAACATAATCCTTTATCTGGGAAAGAATAAAGTCGCGGACTTTTTCTTCCTCTCCTGATACACCGTCTATGGCAGTGAGTTTTTTCACCAGATCAAAAACTTCCATCATTCCTTCCCCCTCCCTGCAATATACCGGGCAGCAAGCCTTCCCGTTGAAACAATATCATCGATAGCTACCAGTTCAACAGGAGTGTGCATGTATTTAGACGGTATGGACAGTAAAATAACAGGAATGCCCTCCCGGGCCACTGCGTGGACGGCCGCCTCCGTCCCGGTATCACTTGCTTCGGGGTCAACCTGATAGGGGATCCTCTCATCCTCGGCCAGCCTTATACAGGCCCTGGTATGTTTTCGGTTCAGAATCGGGCCCACAGCCACTGCAACGCCCTTGTCCAAAGGAAATACCTCGTCGCTGGGACAATCGGGCATATCTCCATGGCAAACGTCAATAACAATTCCCAGATCAGCCCTAATATTGTAAGTCGTACAAAATGCGCCAATCAGGCCAAGCTCTTCCTGAACAGTTGCCACAACATAGACATTATCCTCATGCCGGACCTTCCGAAGCTCTTTCAGAATTTCAACCAGAGCTGCAACACCGCTCCGGTTATCCATGCTTTTCCCGGCCAGCCGCTTATTTAACAGCTCCTGAACAGGAAATCTGAAAGATACCATGTCTCCGACACGAACCAGTTCCCTGGCTTTGGGTCCGTCAAACCCTATATCGATGCGCATATCCTCCATTTTTACTGTCTTGTCCGCATCCTCCGGGGGAATCAAATGGGGGGGCTTTGTCCCTATCACTCCAAACAAATCCTTGCTGCCGTGAACAGTGACCTCCATGGCGCCGATTGTTTTAGCATCGATCCCTCCGGCTGCCGCGAAGCGTAAAAATCCGCTATCTTCTATCCCTGTTACAATCAGGCCGATTTCATCATAATGAGCGGTTACAAGAACAGTTCCCGGATTTTCGGACTGGCCCTTTTTCAGCCCGATAACATTATAAAAAGCATCAATCCGGACCTCGTCGCAATATTCCCGAAAAAGACCGGCAATTTTTTCGGCTGCCATGTTTTCCCTGCCCGTGACCGCGCTTATTTCGCTAAGCTCTTTTAAAAGCTCGCCGCATTCCATCATTTTAACACCTCTGCAAAAACAAATTAAAGGCAGGAAAAACCTGCCCCATTTATTATATCATTTCATTCGAAAATCTTGCACTGAAAATCGATTTATTCCTTTGACTTTATAAATTGCAATATTAAATGCCGTGTATAATCTTGGTAATCCATTATTTGTAATCCAATGTCTGTGGATGTCAAGGGCGAGCTCCGCTCGTTCATTTTACCCTTGATAGACACAGACATTGAAAGTATCCTTTCGCTAAGGGGCTGTTTTTGACGTAGGAACCTTTTTACAAATCATGAGTTTCAATTATTATTTTTCCTAATTGATTGGTGGGCAGAAAAATAATGAAATTAACAAATATAATAATTGAATATATTTCTAAGCAAGTAGAGAATAAGCATGCTTACCACTCTCAATAACTTATATATAAAGGCGTTGAGAGTGGTAAGTGGCAGACAATTATTTGAGGTCATTCTTTTTAAGAGAAAGTAACCTAAAGAATATCGAGATTGCCTATTTTAGCCGAGGATATGGTTTCTTCCATTAAAATTGAACATTCAACTACATAGTCCTTGTACTCTATTTTTTGGCTTGAAGCCAAAATGTTGTAAAGTTTGTTAATTGCCGCATACCACTGTTGAGCAGGGTGCTGGTAAATGGTGGCTCCCACAATTTTGTTTTTAAGATAATCGTGGAGCGAAGCAGTGTACTCGTGGCCGATAACTGTTACTTCTCCTGATCTGCCGGTATCTTTAACGGCGGCAGCTGCATAATCGAAGAGACCACAGGGGATATATAGGCTGTTGGCAGAAGGATAACTGCGAAGAAGTTCGGCGGTACAGTTGTAAATATTATCAAAAAGCTCCTGCTTTGTGCCGCTGGGGATAGGCAAAGTGCGGAGAATGTTCATTTCAGGGAAATCAAACTTAACCTTGCAGACAAAGCCGGCGATGCGTTGTTGCATGCCCGTGAAATCGTAGTTTGGGGAAACGATGAGAACATGAGCGTTATTGCCGCAATAAAAAGATGTAAGGCGCGCGGCGAGAGTACCTAAGGAATAGTCATCAGGACCAATATGGAAGGCTCTGCGTCCCCCGTATGTGACGTTGACAACCGTCGCATATACAATATCCGAGGGGATATGACTTTCAATTCTCTCAGGGGTGCTGCCTTCAACAGACGTCAAAAGGATTCCGTTGACACCCTGTGCAACCAAACGGTCAATAACTTCGATTTGCTCGGAGGGGTTATAGGTATAGGTGGGTTCGATTATAAGCTCAATGCCGAAGGCGTCCAGAGATTCACGAGCTTTTGCTATGCCACAATCAATTTCCGACCAAAAAGCATTATCAACATTGGGATAAGTAATTCCAATTTTTATAGAATTTTTACTGGTCGCCAATGCTCTTGCGACTTTGCTGGGGGTGTAATTAAGTTTCTCAACGGCTGCTAAAACAGCCTGAATCTTTTCGGGTGAAACACGACCCCTATTGTGAAGAACCCTGTCCACCGTTCCGATAGATACTCCGGATTCTCTGGCAACATCTTTTATTGTTGCTTGTATAGCCATAATTTCACCTACTACAATAAATTTAAACAAATACTTAAAAAACAATGTGATTTAAAGACTTATATCCCATTTTGACTAATTTAATAATACTGTTATAAACAAAAAGCCGCAAGTGCTAAAGATTCGCCTTCCATTCCGGTCGACCCCACCATCCTAAAAGCCATAATTCCACAAGTCCCTCCAGCTTACCGATTGCTTCAATGATTTCTTTAATCCCTCTGATTCTTGTCAGACCGCCTGCATAAATAACAGATGGCCTGATTTTAGTCCATGTTTCAGGCTTTATGCCGCGTATGAATAAGGCCTTAGGCACATTGCGCAAAGTAACTGTTTTATGTTTGGGAAAATTTTCTGAAATGCTGGGTGTAGCTGCTATAATTCCGTCAAAAAATAGGGCTGAAAGCTTAAACAAACTACGGGCTAAAGCCGATACAATTTTTCGGGCACTTATGCTTCCGAGCCATTCCTTGCTTAATATATCCTTTGGTACGTCTTCATGTACATCATAGATAACTGTTTTGCCGAGTAATTTAAGCAGGAGACCCGCGAAAATCAGGTCCGGATCGTGAAAATGGTAAAAATCGGCCCTGAGTTTCAAGGCTTTCCACAGCACAGTCCAGCCTTTGACTAAAAATCGGTATGCTCTGTCTTTCCTCGTATTAAGAGGAATAATGCTAACTCCTTCAACAACTTCTCTTTCAGGATGGCTTGCTATTAAATACACTTCATACCCGGCCTCCGCAAGGCTTTTGCATTCCTTATGGAAAACCCTTACATCCAACGCCTCATGCCCCGTTGTAAGAACACATACCTTCTTTTTCATTTATATTTCTCCCGAAAGCCATTAATCCGATGGCTGCAAAAAGAATTCTGTTATCGTTGATATCTCCGCTTAACAAAGCCCCTATAAAAGCATTGGAAAACATCATCAGAATGACCGATACATAAAAAATGCTTTCTCCGGCGTTTCGTTTAAAAAAATCCTTCAATGCCGCTAATAACAGCAGCCCGAATAGAATCACTCCGGATAGGCCCAATTCAACCAAAAGCTCAAAAATCAGGTTATGAGGGTACGCGCAAATATCCGGGAGACCGATCAATAGGGGCCACGATCCAATCCCATGCCCAAATAGAGGCTTTAGTTGCCACAATCTGTATGACTCTGAATAATAGCCCATTCTTGTCCCGGCAGATGAACCCATGCCCGGCTCCAGAAATAGCAGTATCCGGTATAAGGTGGCTGTAAGCAAACCCCGTGTATAAAGGGTTATACTTATAAAAAGCAGCGTCAAAAACAGAATGCCAATAAAAATTCCATATTTTTGCAGTTTATGTTTACTGGACCGAAAAAAATTACTCCCGGGCAGAAGTGGAAGGCACAAGGAAATCGATACGCTTAATAAAGGTCCTCTTCCACCCATGATGAACAGCATAAACATAAAATACAGCGTCAAAGAAAGCATTAGAACACGCCTGGGCCGGCTTTGTCCCGACAGAAAGCAATATGCCGCAGATATCAATAAGCCCATTCCCATGGTATACCCCAAAGCCAGGTAATTTGAATTCAAGGCATTTATAACATCATTACCGCCCTTTATGTACACCAATGTACTTTCCGCGGCAATCCATATACTGAGCAGCATCAGAAAACGGATAAAACGTGCCAGCCGGTTTTTATCAGAAGCAATAATAAAAGCACAAGCCATCAGGCTCCATAAGGTCAGTGTTGATATATGAAGAGCTTTTTGAGCCGCGTAAATACGTCCATGGGTCCAGGTCAGGCTGACCAAAATATATAGCACAAACAGAATAGCGGTAAAAACCATAAAAGTTGCTTTTGTTTCAAATCTTTTTTTTTCTGCCAAAAAAACAAGGACTCCTGTACACACACTCCAAATAAAAAGCAGCAAAGTAAGGTCCACCGGCACCCATCCGAACCTGGGATCTGCTTTAAAGACCCAGGCAAACAAGAAAAGAGTAAATACCAGTTCAAAGGAAAATAAGTCTTGGATCATTCTGATAAAAAAATTAGGTCTAGACAATGAACTATAGCAACCCATGAAATTCTCCCACAAAATTACTCATTCACTATGCATATCACTAATATATTCAATCATTTCACGTCCCGACATGCCAATACAATCCGACTTCCCCAAATATCCCATCATACTTTCAAATACGGTCTCCCATCCTGCCCAGTTATAATCAAAGGAGGAATTATGCCATAAAATTGTAAATACTCCATGGTATTTTTTTACTGTTTCTGCCATTCGAATAATATTTTTTAACCCTTCTTCGGGAGTGCAGTTTCTATACTCGGGACTTTGAAGGGTACCTTCCATGATTAACAGGGGCAACTCCCAAATTTCCAAAACCTTGTTTTCAAATATGTCAAAGGGTTTAAAGGGCAGGCATATTCCGCAGCGGAACCCTTCATGCCCGGCAAAGGTAAGAGTCGTGTCATAAAGCAATCCTGCCTGAACTTGATTTCTCCAGGTCTCCGGTATCTGGAAATTCAAATAATGCTGTCTGCAGCCATAGGGCTTTTTTTCTATAATATCATCCAACCGTCTTTTTTCCCGGTTCATTAAGGCTTTATTGTTATAGCTTTTTAGGCTTCCGTGATATCCCGCCTCACTGCCCTGAGACTCCAGGTAATGTATCAGCTTCTTAACCTTTATATCATGGATATCGTATCTGCAATCCCCGTCATAAGTATCGGCTGCCATAAAATAAAAGGATGAATGAAACAGATACTTTTTTTCTGCATCAACTAAATAATTGAAGGTCCAATAGGGATCTTTTGTATAATCACCGAGGTTCTGAAAATAGCTCTTGAGATAACCAACCGCTTTTTTCAGTTTTCTCGTCTTAAGGAGGACCGCCGCGGTATGCCTTAAGGCCGCAAACAGTGTTTTATTTTTTAAGATATGGTCAACATCGTGAGATAAGCATACAGCAAATTCATTGCCGCCCCACAGCTTCCATCGCTTGCAGCCGGGTGACAATCCTTCTATCCATGACCACAACAGTTCAATATGTTCATTGACAATGGGCCTGTGCAGAAACTTCCGTTTATATGCCAGCGATTCGGTGGCCGGAAAACGGCCATGAATATCTTTTCGGATAGTGCCTGTACTTACAGCCTCTTCGTACCGGGTCAGCATAAAGAAAATATCTGAAACAATATCCAAATTGGTCTGTATGAATTTGGCGTCTTTCTCGTGATGAACAACCAGAGGTTTGCCGTCATTGTAGATGGAAATAATGTCCGGGGGTTCATCTGATTCATCGAAGGTATTATAGATTTTGTATCTGGACACAGTAAGAGGAACCGAGGCAGGTTTTAAATAGCTATTACCAAAAAGTCCCGCAGAATCCTTTATAAAAATGAGGGGACCTATTGTACACGAAAGCTGTTCCGGCACAAATTCATTGGGACAATAGAGTATTATTATACCATCGGTGTTGCTACATATTT
>DOHN01000199.1:0-8015 GCA_003535195.1 Ruminiclostridium sp. | reverse complement strand
GTTGCTACATATTTCGTTCAAGCCGCCGATAAATTGATATTTGATTCCCAGCCAAAAGAATATGGTATCAAATACGTACCGGATCTGGGGAGCAAATGCCTTGTTCTCTATATATATTCTGACCGTCATGCGATTTTCCCCCTTTTATAATATGGGTCAACCGGTTAAACAAACCCGCAAGCCCTGAAATGAGGGGATGTTCTTTGAATATGTAGTAATAGGGTTTGGGAACAGCACCAAACTGCCTGTTGTATTCCGCTATACGTTCTATCATGCTTCCCTCAAAATCAAATTTCTGGGTCACTGTGGAAGCAAATCTGATAGCCTCCCATACAAGCAGTGTTTTGCCATTATAGCCCCTTAGCTCTATCTCACTGCCCGACATTAAAAGATAGGCACTTTCTGAATCCCATACGATATATACAGCCGAATAGACCTTTCCTGTCCCATCTCTTGCATACAAAATCCTTCTGCTGTTATTTTCCGAGCATGCGGCATCCAGTCTTTTCAGAAAATCCAGAGAATAAGGGTAGTTGATTCCCTGTCTTTCAAATACCTTTTTATGAATTCTGTAAAAATCCTCAATACTTTCATTACTGTAAACCTCAAATGTTTTCTGAGCTTTTCTGATATTCTTTTTTGCCGTCTTGCTGAAACCGTCGAACACTGCATCCAGATTGGTCAGGTCATCAATGACATAGGTATAGCAGGTCGTCTCCCGGAATCCTTTCCAGCAGAGGGGCTGCCAATCGGTAAAACTATAGTGGAAATTCTGCCGGAATATAGGGAAATTCGGCAATCGGTCAAGCAGCTTGTAAATTAATTCCTTTTCGTAAGCAATCCGGCATTCCTCTTTTTGTCCCCTCGGGTATTTGATCCTAATACCTGCGTTCTGCGTAAGCCAGGGCATGGTTATCGCCTTTATTCCAAACCTTCTTTTAATGTAATAGGGAAAACTCGCTACAATTTCTCCGTTATTTTCTATTAGTGCAACATCCCAGTTACTCTCCCCGCAAGCCGCATCCAGCCACCAGTCCTTGGCAAAAACCGGAATGGAGGAATCCGATCTGCAATATTTTCGATACTTTTCCTTATCAGCCATTTCTTTCACCAGCTTTATAAAAGTTCAACCTTACTTCTATCTGCCAAATTTTTTGTGACATTTTTGGTATCAAACAATCTGGTTGCATTCATATGAATGAAATTATAATCATAGCAGCTGTGCATGGTCGTTATCAGGACCAGGTCAGCCTCCTTCAGATTAGTTTCAGTTAATTCCACGCCGTTATATTCTTTCCCCTTATATTTAAATTCAGGAATATATGGGTCGTTGTATTGAATTATCGCTCCTGATTTTTCAAAAATTTCTATAATCTTTAGTGCGGGACTTTCCCTGTAATCATCTATGTCCTGTTTATAGGCAACGCCAAGAATTAAGATTTTAGAGCCTTTAAGAGGTATTCCGGCATGATTAAGGATCCGGCCGGATCTTTCAACTACAAAGGCAGGCATATAGATATTAATTTCACCCGCAGTCTCAATAAGCTTGGTATGGTAATCATATTCTCTTGCCTTCCAGGTTAAGTAAAAAGGATCGATGGGTATGCAATGTCCTCCGATTCCGGGCCCGGGATAAAACGCTATGAAGCCGTAGGGCTTGGTTTTAGCCGCATCAATTACCTCCCAGACGTTGATGCCCATTTTATCGCAAAGTATGGCCATTTCATTAGCTAAAGCTATATTTATATTTCTGTAGGTATTTTCGAGAATTTTCCCCATTTCAGCAACCTTTGGCGCTGATACCTCGTAAACCTCACCATCCAGAATATTCCGATACAAACTGGCTGCGACCTCCGTACAGTGCCTGGTAATTCCACCTACTACCTTTGGTGTGTTTTTTGTTTTGAATTCCTTGTTCCCCGGATCTATCCTTTCGGGTGAAAATGCCAGAAAAAAGTCGGTGCCGCATTTCAGACCAGTTTCCTCCAAAATAGGTTTTACCACGTCTTCAGTCGTCCCCGGGTAGGTTGTACTCTCTAAAACAACAAGCATGCCCTCATGAAGGTATCTGGAGATCTCTTTTGTCGAGTTTATCACATGTGAAATATCCGGCTGATAGTGTTGGTCAAGGGGTGTCGGAACACAGATGGCCACACAGTCCACATCCTTGATGGTACTGAAGTCGGAGGTTGCCCGGAGAAGTCCCCGGCTTACCAGGTCAGACAACTCAACCTCAAGGATATCTCCGATATAGTTCACTCCGCTGTTCACCATTTCAACCTTTTTTTGCTGAATATCAAAGCCTATGGTTTTATACCCGGCTTTTGCTTTTTCAACCGCCAGCGGAAGGCCTACATACCCGAGTCCCACAACTGCCACAACAGCGCTCCTGTTATAAATTTTTGTGATCAAATCTTCTTTTATATTCATAATGCATCCACCCAAGATGTTGCGTTCATTTTAGTTCCAGTCTTCGGCCTTTATTTTAGCAGCTTTGAATAATCTCAATAATTTTTTCGATTAAATCATCCTTTAGATAGGGATGTATGGGAATGCTGAAAATTCTTCTGCTGACATCCTCTGATATGGGGAAATCCCCTTGCTGATACCCTAAACAATCAAATGCTTTCTGCTGATGAAGGGGTGCAGGGTAGTATACAAAAGTAGGTATCCCTGCCTTTTTAAGCTTATCCCTGACTTTTTCCCTTTGATCGGGAGTATCGGCCATGAGAGGATACTGAGCCCAGCTTGAAACTGAATGACTGGGATTGGCAGGTGTTTTCAGGATTTTTTTAAGGCCCTGAGTATATTTGAAAGCAATCCTGTTTCTTTTCTCAAGCTCTTCATCAAAAATTTTAAGCTTGGCAAGGAGTATAGCGGCCTGCAAGGTGTCCAAACGCCCGTTTAAGCCAATTCTTATATTTTCATATTTATTTCTTCCCTTGCCATGCACTCTGATGGAGAAAAGCTTTTCGGCGAGCAGATCATCGTTGGTGAGAATCGCTCCCCCATCACCATAGCAGCCCAGAGGCTTTGCGGGGAAAAAAGAAGTACCGGCCGCATCTCCGAGGCTGCCTGACTTTTTCCCGTTATAAGAGCTGCCAAAGGATTGGGCTGCGTCCTCCAGCACCTTTAGGCCATATTTCCCGGCAATCGGGCAAATCCTGCCATAATCCGCAGGCAGCCCGAACAAATTAACCGGAATAACTGCCCTGGGATTGAGCTTTCCTTCGTCTACTATTCTCTCAACCGCTTGCTGAAGCTTATTAGCATCGATATTATAAGTATCCGGATCTATATCAACAAATATAGGAGTTGCGCCAAGGAGGACAATCACCTCTGCAGTAGCTATAAATGAGAAGGACGTTGTAAAAACGGCATCACCCCGGCCGATATTCCAGGCCATCAGCGGCATTAACAGAGCATCTGTACCGTTGGAACAGGAAACCGCATGCTTTACCCCCGCATATTCCGCAAGCTTATGCTCCAGTTCTTCCACTTCCGGACCCAAAATAAACTGGCCGTGATCCAAAACCTTTTGAATATTGCTATTGATTTCATCCTTTAAATAGCGGTACTGTTCCGCCAGATCTACAAATTCGGTCAACATCCTTTCACCTCGCTTAGTTTGTCGTTTTCCTCATGATAATTTCTTCCGCATCTTTTACAAATCATAGCTGATTTTAAAGGTTCCCCGCATTCACAAACCCATCCCCGCTTAATGGCAGGAACACCTGCCATTAAGGCATAATCCGGTACATCGGAAACAACAACGGCGCCCGCGGCAATAAAGGCATGTTTTCCGATTGTGTGCCCACAGACAATTGTGGCGTTAGCGCCGATGGATGCACCTTCCTTTACCAATGTTTTCAAGTAGTAAGCAGAATCTTTCTGCGGGTATTTGCTCCGGGGACTTCTGATATTGGTAAACACCATGGAAGGGCCGCAGAAAACATAATCCTCCAATTCCACGCCTTCATACAGGGAAACATTATTTTGAATTTTTACATGGTTTCCGATGATTACATGGTTTCCAATATTTACATTCTGTCCCAGGGTACAATTCTTCCCGATCCTTGCTCCCTTTTGCACATGAGAAAAATGCCAGATGCAGGTACCTTCGCCGATTCTTACATCATCGTCTATATAAGAGCTTTCGTGAACAAAATATGGATGTTGCTGCAAATTCTTACGCCTCCTGATGCCAATGATTCTTCCATGCTTTTAAACACTCATCTGTTCTTTCGAGAATTTCAACCACTTCATGGCCACTTTTGCCGTCTGATAAGGATAATTGGGAGTCCAAATACTTGATAAAATAGTTCAGCTCATTATCCAATGGTTTTGATGGCTCATAGGGAATGATTTCAGCTGATTTTTCCCGCTTAACAGGATTTCCGTCCACGAATTCAAAACCTGAATCATAAAAAAGAATCTTTTTTTCAGGGGATGTGTCTTCAAAAGCCAGCATGGCTTTACTGCCTATTATGGTGAGCCTGTGTTCCTTAAACGGATGGAGCCATGATACAAAAACATGGGCATTGATGTTACCGGGGTAGCTATATGAGGCCAGTGCAGTATCTTCAATGCCGCTGTTCAGATAGCATCCCCCCGATGCGTTCATGGTCTTCGGAACTTTACCCGTTAAGTAATTAAGTATTGAAATATCATGGGGTGCCAATGACCAGAGTGCATTCTCCTCTGTCCTTACTTTGCCCAGGCTGAGACGGTGGGAGTAAATATACCTTAAGTCACCGATGATACCTAAGTCAACCATCTCTTTGATTTTTACAATGGCCGGATGAAACAGCATCAGGTGCCCGACCATAAGCTTTGACCGGTTCTCCTCCGCAATTCTTACCAGGCTTAATGAGTCCCTTGAGTTTAAGGCCAGCGGCTTTTCTATCAGCACATTCTGCTTATTCATAAGAAGAATGCTTCCGATTTTATAATGTGTTTCTGCAGGAGTGGCTACAACATACCCGTCATACCCATGGACTAAAGCCTCTTCAATACTGCCGTGTCCATTTATAGACGGATATTTTTCCAGGAGACTTCGTAAGCGGCTGGAGTCCACCTCCACGATACCTTCCAAATTCCCTGTTCCATATAACGTTTTTATATGGTTTTCGCCCCAATACCCTGCTCCTGCCACGCATATTTTTTTGTTCTCTTTCCTAAAAGACATTGAACTCCCACCACTCATTTTTTTAATATCCGGACATGTTTTTTTTAGGACGCTCAATCATGCCTCCATACAGTAATAACAAGTATGTCCTCGTCACTCTAAAATCCGGGTCGAAACACCGAAATTGAGTTCCAGATTCCTTTAAACAGATTGGATAATGAAAACGCTTAAATCCACAAGCCTGGGTTCACCGGCAAAATTCAGCTGTATTTTTGCTCTGCCTTTTCTTTTGTCAATTGAATGAATGAACCCCTCCAAGCCAAGAAGCGGGCCATCAATTACAATCACTTTTTCCGATTCTATGAAGACTCTTGATTGGTCAATGGTTTCACCGTTGCAAATGAGTTTCTTTATAACCGTCATATCCTGTTCTGGTATTTCAAGGGGATCCCAGTTATTTTTTAAAACTTTCAGTAGGCCCGGTACAGCCGCCAGCAGGTAATATTCCTCTGCTCCAATGGTACCGTTGACCAGGATATAACCCGGAAAAAGAGTTCTTATTTTTTCTTTCCATTTTCCTTCTTTCCTTTCCATAAGCTTCCTCTTTGGCACTATAAAGCTTAGTTCTGAGCCTTTGAATCGGTATTCCAATTTTTCTCTTACTTTTTCTTCTTCTCCTGTTTTAACAAAAAGAGCATACCATTTGTTTTTACCCTCTAAATGGCTCATCGTGATCAGCTCCTTAAATTGCGTTCAGGGTAGAAGATTTCTTTTTTTCCCGCCAAGCAGCAAATATATGGATTTTAACAAAATTTTAAAATCATTTTGCAGATTTCTCTCGCGTATATACTTCAGATCCACCCGTACCATTTCCTCCATTGCTCCGGCCCTCTCTGTGATCTGCCACAACCCCGTAATACCAGGCTTAGCAGACATTCTCAGCTGATACCAGGGATTTGGCCTAAGATCTTCCGCCGGAATGGGCAGAGGTCCGATCAGGCTCATATCCCCTTTCAGTACATTAAATAGTAAAGGCAGCTTTCGGATGATTGGATTATTTACGATGCTTTTAAATTCATAAGCTTGGAACCGTCTGCCGCCAAACCCATATTTTTCTTCAATATTCAGGACCAATCCCTGTGACCTGAGCCCAACCAAAGCACCTATAATGAAAAGGACGGGAGAAAGCAACACAACCGCAGATAACGATATCGCTATATCCATCGCTCTCTTCATGAACAAATAGATGCCGGAAACATTTTTAATCAGAGAATTTCGGTCAAAACACCCAACCCCGTTTATTTGCCTTTCAACCATTTTGATCCCACCTTCCGAAGTAAAAATCCCGGTCCTACTCTATGATCTTTCTGGCATTTTCTAAAAAAAGCTTTCTGGTATATTCTTCTCCGGCCCACCGCCTGACCTGCTTATAAGCCGGCAGGTACCAGTCTTTGTAATCTTCTGCACAATGGGCATCCGAGGCAACAAACTGCGCTAGATTAAGCTTTATCGCTTTTTCCGCGAAGTGCCTGGGCTCCGCTCCATACACACCGATAATGCTAGCTGCATCAAGCTGTACCAGACATCCGTTTTCAAGGAAATTAATAAAGGAATCAAAGTTTTTCATAAAGACCCTGTTTCTTTCCGGATGCGCAAGTATTGGAATCATTTTGTCAATGTTTAACCTGTATAGCAATTCACCGGCGTAAACCGGAACATGATCAAAAGGCAGTTCGAATAATACATAACCAGAGCTGTTCAGGCTTTTGGATTTCAGTATCCGGGTACTTTGTACCATGGAAGGATTGATAGCCACTTCATACCCAAGATATATCCCGACATCGCAGTCAGCTATTCTGGACGAAATAATTGAAAAGTTTTCAGGAACTTTATCCGAAGAATACAGCGAGTCATCAAAATGCGGTGTAGCAATAATCTCGTCTATACCAAGCCTTTCCGCCTCCAGCACCATCCTGATTGATTCTTTAATAGATGACGGACCATCATCTACATTGAAAACAATATGACTGTGAATATCTATCATGCCTATGACCTCTCATTGCCTGCCAAACTTTTCAACCAGCCCTTTGCATATTTTCTTTTGGTGCCGTAATAATCATAGCTGTTGTAGTATTCCTTGTATTCTCTCTGATTTACACCGTTGAGCACGACTCCCAAAATTTTTGCATTGGATTTATCCAATTGTTCTTTTATCATCAGCGCATTTTTAGCCTTAACCTTTTTAGGTCTGATCACCAGTAATACGCCATCTGTTTTAGCGGCAATAATAGAGCAATCGATAACACTTCCCAACGGAGGTGTATCAATTATAATCATGTCAAAATCTTCTTGAGCCTCTTTTAAAAATGTATCAAATTTATCATTATTTAGCAGAGCGGTCGGATCAAAGGGCTTGACACCGCAAGGAATATAGTAAAACCCGTTAATATCGGTACTGTGAATAATTTCAGCAAGATCCGCATGACCCGAAAGGTAATTGGACAACCCCTCAAAATCATCTTTTCCAAGAGCCTTCATCAGCATTGGCTTACGCAGATCTGCATCTACATAAAGCACCTTCATTCCCGATTTTGCCATCGATATGGATAGATTGAGGCTGGTGGTCGTTTTGCCTTCGCCGGGACTGTAGCTGGTTATTGCTATGGTCTTAATGGCTTTAATGAGGCCATAAAAGCTCAAGTTAGCCCTTAATACCTTATAGGCCTCCTCTGCAGGATTATTTAGCTTGCCTAATATACTTGAAAGCTGCGATGTCATTTCTGCACCCCCTACTCCAGATTCAGCAAAGGTATTATGGCGATTACTTTTATTTCTAAAAGCTTTTCTACATCTTCAGTATTTTTCAATGTATCATCAAAATACTCCT
>DOHN01000015.1:17338-24015 GCA_003535195.1 Ruminiclostridium sp. | reverse complement strand
CTTACACTAATTATTATACTGTTTTAAACTAAGAAGCAATCTACGACTCACCTCACCGTGCTTTGTAGTATATCTGCTCTCCTCAGTTTATTAGATACCCAGTGGTGAAAGTCGCACACCATTTTTTCATACCTATTTGTGCCGCCAGCGACAGCGGCGGAATGGAGTATATTATGGAAAAACGGGCTAAATTCTACAAGTGCAGTATTTGCGGCAAAATCATAGACATCATTGATGATACCGGGGTAGACACCATATGCTGCGGAAAACCTATGGAAGAGTTAACAGCAAACACGGTGGAGGCTTCCACTGAAAAGCATCTGCCGGCAGCAGAAATTGACGGCGATACAATTAAAGTGAAGATCGGTACGGTAGAACATCCCATGGTGGATGAACATTATATCAAATGGATCAGCGTCATTAGTGCCAACCGGGTGCAGCGGGTTTCACTCTCGCCCCACCAAAAGCCGGAGGCGGTATTTGTTGTTCCGGAAACCGGGGATGTGGAGGTTTATGAATACTGCAATCTTCACGGGCTCTGGAAGACAACACTGAAAAAATAAATGGTTAAAGGAGGATCAAGGTATGTTGAAGAAAAATGTCGAGACTCTATTGAATCAGCAGATTACCAAAGAATTATATTCGGCGCAGCTCTATCTTTCCATGTCGGCCTGGTTCTCGTCCAAGGATTTGGATGGGTTTGCCAAGTGGTATTATGTACAGTCTCTTGAAGAAAGAGCTCATGCCATGATTATTTATCACTATATCATTAAGGCGGGCGGAACAGTCAAACTGGAAGAGATTGAGGCACCCGGGAATGATTGGTCCGGTGTTTTGGGGATCCTTGAGGAGACCGTGAAGCATGAGGAATATGTCACCTCGCTCATTTATGATATCATTGAGACAGCTTCCCGGGAAAAAGACCTGAAGGTGGTTCAATTCTTCCAGTGGTTTGTTGACGAACAGGTGGAGGAAGAAGATAACGCCAATAAGAACAAGGGAAGATTTGAGACGATGGGAATGGATGGAAAGGCCCTGTACCTTTTGGATCAGGAACTCGGCGCCAGAGTTTATACAGCGCCGCCCCTGCTTACAACCCTGGAAGGCTCCGCTCCCTAAGCTTTAAAAGGCATAAATACAAAATCCTGCCCAACCTATAACCGGAGCAGGATTTTTGCTTATGCCGTGCTTTTACAAATGCCGTGCAAAAAAATCCGGCAGGGGTTCTTCCGTTTGTTTTTGCATTGTATTTTTTCGCATATTAACCACCGTATTGGATCACGACCGTTATCCTTCTGATTTTTAAACCGGCAGTTTTTCTGATAGAATAGTGTCAATTCATTGTTTGGAGCTTTTGTATGGAAATTTTTAAATATGGCCCAAAAGAGCTGGATTACCTCAAAAAGAAGGATAAAAAGCTTGCGGCGGCTATTGACCGGATTGGTATGATAGAACGCAGGGTGATACCCGATTTGTTTACGGCACTGGTTCACAGCATTGTATCCCAGCAGATTTCGTCGAAAGCGGCTGAGACTGTCTGGAATAGAATGAGGGAGCGCCTTGGCGCCATCACACCGGAAACCATCGGCAACGCTGCGGCGGAGGATATACAGAAATTCGGATTGTCAATGCGGAAAGCCAATTACATTAAGGGCATCAGCGAGGCAGCCATCCGGGGAAGGCTGAAACTGACAGAGCTCAAAGAACTCAGTGACAGCAAAATTATCGAACATTTGTCTTCTCTGAACGGGATCGGCGTCTGGACAGCCGAAATGCTTTTAGTTTTTTCCATGGAGAGGCCCGATGTAGTAAGCTGGGGGGATTTGGCCATACGGCGGGGAATGATGCGTTTATACGGCCTGGAGACATTGTCAAAAGAGCAGTTTGAACGGTACAGAAAGAGATATTCGCCCTATGGCTCGGTGGCTTCCCTCTACCTGTGGGCCCTGTCCGCTGAATAGTCCTATTTTACCGGCTACAAAAAAGCTGCCCGCTTTCAGTTACAGTAAAGCGTATGGAAGGAGTGCCTCCGGGCTGATCCGTTATCAAAACCTTTGTTCCGGCAACCGCCAGCATTTTTATGATTTCGGCATCGGGACAATTGTCTTTTCTGTCGTTGGATACGGATATGACCGCATATTCCGCATCCAGTACGGCTGCAAGCCCTGGCGTCATGGAATCGCCATGGCCATGGTGCGGAACTTTAAGAACGGTACAGCGGGAGGAATCTGGAAATTTTGCCGCACTGATATCACTGGTTAATAAAAAGGATCGGCCGGCGTATTCCACACGCAGACACAGGCTGGTATCGTTTATCAATTCATGAAGGATATCCAGTTTCTGAAGCTGTATATTTCCCCGATATAATTCATCCAGGATCCCCTGATGCAGAAAATTAAGAGCAGGGTCTGGAGCATATATGGAAAATCGGGTATTCCACAGGGAAAAGCTGCATGTCTCATGTATTAGGCGGATGTCGGCGCCTTTCTGGGACATACTGCAAAGGGCCCGGCTGAAAATATTGGCTGATTGGATAAGACGCGCGGCGCCTTCCGACGATCCTTCAGGAATAGAAAAGGTTTTACCCCAAAAAGTTGTATCCGGTATATAATTGCAAAAATGCCTGGATATCCCGATCTCATCTGCAATCCGGCCCAGGCCGCCTGCATGGTCCAGGTGCAAATGGGTGACGATCAATAAATCCAGGTGAGAAATTCCTTCCATGGCAAGAAAATCAGCAGGCTGGATCCTGCCTGAAGAAATTTGCTTACCCGTCTCTGCATCCCCGCAATCTATGAGCGCGGCAAAGACAGGAACCCCATCTTTTATTTCACGGATTAGAATCGCATCACCATAACCGACATTTATAAAATCAATTGTCAGCATACATATGACCTTTCTGATAAAACGCATTGATATAGTTTTCCACATCTGTGCGGGTTCCTTTGTATGGGCCGGGAGATTCCATTTTGTTGGAAACCATGGCCGACGCCCACAGAAGAGCCTGGGGGATACCGGCGCGAAGACGTTCGGTGATATATGCGGCAAAGGTGGTATCGCCCCTTCCGGGCCGGCCTGAAAGGTTTCTCGCTTTAATGGGGCAAGTATGAATTTCCCTGCCGTCATAGACCAGTACACCTGAATTGCAGGTAATAAGAATTTCCCTGGCGCCCCATTGATAAAGAAGCTTTGCGGCCTCAGCACAGTCGGAGGTGCCCGTCAATATTTCTGCTTCGGCGGCGTCGGTTTTCAGATAATGGATGTACGGCAGCAATTCCATTTTTTCACGCCAGTCACGAAAGGACATCTTTCCGCCGGCAGGATTGGCATGGCGTACAAATCCTTGGACATCCACAGCAAGCATTCCGCGTTTTGACAGGGTCCGGATCATTTCCTCGTTAAATTCGCCGTAAAGAAGTCCGGCAAGGTGATAAATGGTGCTTGAGACTTCAGGGATATCCTCGATTTTAAAAGGGTCGGCAATACTGAGGGCAGCGGAGGTCCGGCGTTCTTTGTCGGCAGTATGGAATTTGTTTTGCATGGCGGTTGTTTTTATGGAAGGAAGGAGGTAAATATCCTCCTTCGGAATTGCGAATCCCTTAATAAGGCGCTCCCTGTCCCCGGGCGCCATTTTTGTTACAACGCCCACCCGGTTTCCCCCTGCGAATGCGGCCGCGGAGGAATAGACAACGGCTCCTCCGATTACCTCGATGAATCGGTCATCACAGTCGATTTCAATATCTTTGGAAATATGGCCGATAACCAGGGTGTCATATTCTCTTTTGCTCATATTTCTTCCTCCCAAATTCGTATCTTTTGACCTGAATGCCCACATGGTCCTATGACTTGGAATTTCTTAGCAGGTGGAGCTTGTTCCGGTCCAGTGCAATAATAACCTCACCCTCTATGGCACCGGACAGGCTGGGATTTGAATCGTCAACAATAAAGGTTTGGTTTTTGACTTTAATCCAATATCGGATAAATCTCCCGAGAAAACTGTAAAACAATATCTCGCCCCGAAGTGAATTTTCTTGATCCGCCGATTCATTATTTGCAGCAGGACGCAGAGAAATATATTCGGGACGGACGATCAATGAAGCTTCTTCACCCGGGTTCAATACATAATCCATTCGGTTCATGGAAATTGCACTTCCCTGCCAGTTTATCAAAAGACGGTCCTCGAAAAGGCCGGAAATAACTACATCCATAAAGTTTACGGTACCTACAAAGTCAGCAACAAAGCGATTCTCCGGTTTAAAATAAATTTGCCATGGAGTTCCTACCTGTTCTATTTTTCCGGCGCGCATGACCGCTATTAGATCTGACATGGAAAGGGCCTCATCCTGATCGTGGGTGACATAGATGGTCGTGATACCCAGCTTCCGCTGTATCTGCCGCAGCTCGGTCCTCACCTCTACCCGGAGCTTGGCATCCAGGTTTGAAAGCGGTTCATCCAAGAGCAGCACTTCCTGCCCCATGATAAGCGCGCGGGCAAAGGCAACGCGCTGCTGCTGTCCGCCGGAAAGCTGTTTGGGAAAACGCTGCTCCATACCGGCCAGGTTAAACATTTTCAGCATCTCATCAAAACGGCGGCCGACAGATTCTTTATCTGTATTTTTAAGTTTCAGGCCGTATGTAATATTTTCTTTCACTGTCATATGGGGGAACAAGGCATACTCCTGAAACACAAGAGGGGTGTTTCGTTTATAAGGAGGCAGACCGTTTACACGAATGCCTTTAATATAAATATCCCCGGAATCCGGTTCCGAGAATCCCGCCAGCTGCCGCATCAATGTGGTTTTGCCGCAGCCCGATGGGCCTAAAAGTGTCATAAAGCATCCCTGAGGTATAGTTAAAGTGATATTGTCAAGCGCTTTAAAGCTGTCAAAGGTTTTGGTGACATTTTTAAATTCTATGAATGGCTTGCTGGAATCGTACATTTTTTAAGCCTCACTTTCCGGAACTCTATAAATTTAAGCTGCCGCCATGTTTTCTTAGGAATCGGTTGGTCAGAAGCAGAACAGAGAAAGCAATGGAAATAAGCAC
The DNA here is from genome assembly GCA_003535195.1 of Ruminiclostridium sp. Classification (GTDB taxonomy): domain Bacteria; phylum Bacillota; class Clostridia; order DSM-8532; family DSM-8532; genus DTU059. Next base: position 18,969 of record DOHN01000015.1, on the reverse strand, counting down.
TACCGTAAATGCTGCGGCGGCGCCCCACAGACCATTGGATACAAGCCCCAGAATAGATGCGGTACCCACGGTTGTTCTGGGGGAATAGATGAAAATGATCACGCTCAGGCAAGTTACCGAACGCAGGAAAGACAGAACAAATCCTGATAAAAATGGTATTCGTAACAGGGGTAAAATGACATCCTTAAAGCTTTGAAAACTGTCCGCCCCAAGGTTTAAGGCAGCATCTTCCACCGATTCCCCGATTTGCTGGATCCCCGCTATACTGGCCGAATAGCAGGTGGGGAGATTCCAAAACATCAGGGCCAATACCATAATCAGGCCCGTTCCTGTCAATTTGAGGGGAGGGGTGTTAAAAGCAATGACAAAGCCAAGCCCCAAAAACATACCCGGCACCGCCGAAGGAAGAACGGCGAGAAAATCCAGAAATTTATTGATTCCGACCGATTTTTTCTGCACAATATAGGCCAGCACCATGGCCAGCAGGGATGCGAGGATACTTGACAAAGCGGCGTATTTTATGGAATTCCATACCTCCCGGAATTTTTCCCATACATAACCCATATTGGCCATTGTAAAGGACCAGTCATATCCCCATGCCCGGGTAAAAGCGCCTATAAAGAGGGATCCGTAAACCAGCAGTACAAAGGCGGACATAATGCTGCAAAAAGTGAACAGCCCCCATTTTACTAAAAAATGAGGTTTAAAAGGGGTTAATGAGATTTCCTTTCCTGTTACTGTCACATAGGAGCGCCTCCCCACCCAGAAGCGGTTCAGAATGAAAATGATAAAAGACGGTACCATCAATGCACTTGCCAGAATGGCTGCGGTTTTCATATCATACCAGCCCACTATCTGCATGTAGGCCTCAGTGGGCAGAAGGGCCAGATCTCCGCCGATCATGATGGGGTTTCCAAAGTCGGTCAGGACATTGATGGCTGCCATGAGCACACCGCCCGCCACGCCGGGTCTGCAAAGAGGCCAGAATACGTCTTTGAAGACCTGCCACCGGCTGGCCCCCATGTTATAGGCGGCATATTCCAGATTGGTTGAGATCTTTCCCATAACGCCGATAATAATCGAAAAGGCATAGGGGAAAAAGGTAACCGTTTGTACAACCCAAAGCCCGAATACTCCATAGACGTCAACATGCAGGCCAAAAAGGCCTTTTGTTATAATTCCCTGAACGCCGAAAAGCAATATGTATGACAATGCCACAACGAAAGGCGGCGAAACGATGGGGAGCAGGGTGATAAACCGGAAAAACCGCTTGAGGGGCACATCCAGCCTGGTGATGGTATAGGCGAATATAAAGGCGGTGACAGTGCATGAAACCGTTGAAATAACCATCATGAAAAGGCTGTTTGCAAGGGATCTTGCCCAGCGGGAATTGGTGAATAGAACTAAAAATTCCGAAGGCCGTGCCAGAGCGATCAGCCGTACAACGGGCCAAATCACAAAACAGGAAGTAAATAATATAATAAAAACAATGGTCAATAATAACAGCGGCTCATTTCCTAATCTTTTAATTTCCTTCAGCTTCTCTTTTTTTAGGTATTTTGCCATTTCCTCAGCTCCTATTTTGAGAGGTCATATTGGAGTCCCTATTGAACCCGGGTCCGGGTGGCCGG
>DOHN01000015.1:16195-17225 GCA_003535195.1 Ruminiclostridium sp. | reverse complement strand
ATATTGGAGTCCCTATTGACCCCGGGTCCGGGTGGCCGGACAAAAGAGCCGACCCACCGGACCCGCCTGGCTTACCTCTTTGAGGCTATTTCTTTATCAAATTTATCTACAACAGAGGTCTTCATTTCACCGGCCTTTGCCCGGTCATAGGAGACAAGATCCACATCGCCGATAGCCGGCAGGCCTGCAGGAGATGCCACTTCGGCCAATACGGAATAGCGGTTGGAAATTTCGGTATTCATTGTCCCGACATCCTTGGTCAAAAGCCAGTCAATGAATTTCTCCGCATTTTTCTGGTTCTTTCCGCCCTTTACAACGGCTGCCCCGCCAATTTCATAGGCAGTCTGCTCCGGAATGACCACATCGATGGGATAACCCTGCTTGACTTGCTTGTAAATATCATGCACCCAGCTCATTCCCACAATGAATTCACCGGTAGCAATGGGGCTTATACAGTCCACCGCACCCTTATAGTAGTGATGTACATTTTTGTCCAGAGCCTTTAGGTAATCCCATGCTTTATCCTCGCCAAGGCGGAAGATCTGGCAGGCTGTAAATATGTATGCGCCCCCGGCTGTTACCGGGTTCGAGGTTACATATACATCATCGTACCGTTCGTCCAGCAGGTCATCCCAGGTCTTTGGGTACTCCAGCCCCTTTGGCTTCAATTCCTTTTCAAAACGGTCCCTGTTTATTACCAGCCCCAGAACGCCCATGTACCAGCCCTGCCAATAGCCGTTAGGGTCATTAAAACGGGGGTCCAGCTTGTCGTTGTTGGGGGAGTCATACTTGACCAGCACACCTTCTTTTACCAGGGGATCGTATACATCTACTGAACCGCCCACTAAAATGTCTGCATTGGGAGATGATTTTTCTGCCAGAACACGTGCCGACATATCTCCGGCACCCCCGCGTATATGCTCGATTTCAATGCCCGTATCCTCTTTGAATTTCTTTGTAATTGCGACCATGTCGTCCTCATTGAGCGCGGCGTAAACGACCAGCTTTTTTGATTGGGCTCCCTGACAGC
>DOHN01000015.1:14805-16096 GCA_003535195.1 Ruminiclostridium sp. | reverse complement strand
AAACGACCAGCTTTTTTGATTGAGCTCCCTGACAGCCCGTCATCAGACTTGCCAAAATGATGAAGGCCAGAAGCAGACATAAGAGTTTGGATAGTTTTTTCATATCTTTCCCTCCATATTCAATATTTAAATTTTTAATCGGAGTCATAACATTCAAACGTTTGCAAGTTGTTGAGTGTTGTAAGCTGCCCTTATAATTGAATATGCTGGAAACTGCCGGATCAGAATGCTAATGAGAAATTATTCCGCAGGTGTCCCGCTCGATGATTTGAGGCTCCAGAATGGAGGTGACTTGAGCTGCCCGGTTGAACCCATTACTTTTTTCCAGGATAATATCCACCGCTTTACGCCCTAATTCCTGTTTCGAGGGGGTAATGGTGGTGAGGGAGATTTTGGGTATGGAAGAAAACAAGATGTCGTCAAAGCCGATAATGGAAATATCCCTGCCGACTGCCAGGCCTCTTTCCTCAACGGCCTGCATGACTCCTAATGCCACATAGTCACTGAAGGCAACTATACCGGTGGGAGGATTACCGCACTCCAGCAATTTTTTGGCTGCATGATAGCCTCCTTCCAGCTTGTAGCTGTCACAGGAAACAACCTTCGCATTTTTTTGCGGGATGCCGTATTTTTCTATGGCAAGGGCAAAACCCCTTGCCCGGTCGGAAGAAGTGTAATTTATGACTTTTCTGCCGATATACGCCAGATTGCGGTGGCCCTTGTGAATCAGGTATTCCGTTGCCATAAAAGAAGCGCGCACGTTGTCCATCACGACATAATTAATGCTGTCCTCTTCGGTGCGGCTGCCGAGCAAAACGATGGGGATGTCGGACTGTTTAAAAATGATGTGGCTTCCGTCGGTTACAGGCATGACAATGATCCCTGCCACCCGCTTTTCAGCAAGAACGTCCCGGTACATGGTCTCCTTGCTGACATCCCAGTCGGTATTGCAGAAGAAAACCTGGTAACCGGCGGCCAGAGCAGCATCTTCAACGCTTTTTGTGATTTCGGGATAGTGGGGGTTTGCAATGTCGGGAATCAGTAAACCCAGTGTATTGCTCTGGTTTTTCTTGAGATGGATAGCAATGTTGTTGGGCCTGTAGTTCAGTGCTTTAGCAATGGCAATGATCTGGTCGCTCTTGGCAGACTTTCGTACACCCTTTCCGTTCAAGACCCGGGAAACAGTGGAATAGGAAACATCGCAAACCTTTGCAATATCCTTGATTGTAACAGCCATATCCTGGTTTCCTCCATAGAATTGATGTACCCGATACTAATAATCATATATTTC
>DOHN01000015.1:8994-14698 GCA_003535195.1 Ruminiclostridium sp. | reverse complement strand
TAATAATCATATATTTTAATAGGGTTTGTGTCAATACAATCAACAAATATATTTAAAACTAAGCACTAAATATGTGCAAATTATCTAAATACCAGAATCTTAAGCTTTAGCTTTTTATTATATTTGCAAACGTTTGCCAGTAATAAAGAATTCTTCCCCGCGGTTAAATGCGCAGCTATGGCGGAAACAGGTCCTTCAATCCTTCTATTTTATGAAGCCATGGGATCACCGGTGCTTTCGAAATCTATTTGATTATTTATAGGGTTTTCTGTATAATCATCCTGGTAATAAACACACTAAATTTAAGGGGTTGTTTATCATGGGAAAAGCTTTGATTATCGGGGCAGGCGGGGTTGCCAGCGTTGCGGTGCACAAGTGCTGCCAGAATCCCGATGTTTTTGAGGAAATTTGCATCGCCAGCAGGACAATAGAAAAATGCAATGCGTTAAAAGAAAAATTGGACGGCGGCCGCACAAAAATTCAGACCGCCCAGCTTGATGCGGATGATACAGATCAGGTCATCGCCCTCATAGAAAAATTTAAACCGGATGTGGTTTTAAATCTGGCTCTTCCATACCAGGACCTGACCATTATGGAGGCTTGCCTTGCAACCGGTGTCAACTATATGGACACGGCCAACTATGAGCCGCCTGAAATACCGAAGTTTGAATATAAATGGCAGTGGGCTTATAGGGAAAAATTTGAAAAGGCCGGTGTTACCGCTCTTTTGGGCAGCGGCTTTGATCCCGGCGTAACAGGCGTATTCTGCGCCTATGCCCAGAAGCACTATTTTGACGAAATCCATACCATTGATATTCTGGATGCCAATGGCGGCGACCATGGCTATCCTTTTGCCACTAATTTCAACCCGGAAATCAATATTCGCGAGATATCAGCCAACGGCAGATATTATGAAAACGGAAAATGGATTGGGACCAAACCTCTTGAAATTAAAAGGACTTATAATTTTGATCAGGTGGGCCCCAAGAATATTTATCTTTTGTATCATGAAGAATTGGAATCTCTGGCCGCCAATATTAAGGGGGTTCAAAAGATAAGGTTCTGGATGACTTTCTCGGATAATTATCTGAATCATTTGCGTGTGCTTCAGAATGTAGGTATGACCTCCATAGAACCCATTGAGTTTGAAGGAAAGATGATAGAGCCGCTGAAGTTCCTGAAGGCCGTTCTTCCAGATCCCGCTTCTTTAGGCCCCAGGACCAAGGGCAAGACCAATATCGGTTGTATTATGCAGGGCCTTAAGGATGGAAAGTCCAGAACATATTATGTATATAATGTCTGCGATCACCAGGAATGCTATCGCGAAGTCGGATCACAGGCCATCGCCTATACTACGGGCGTTCCCGCCATGATCGGAGCCATGATGCTCCTGAAGGGAACCTGGAAAATGCCCGGTGTTCATAATATAGAGGAGTTTGATCCCGATCCCTTCATGGATGCGTTGAATAAGAATGGCCTGCCCTGGCATGAGGAGTTTTTGCCGACCCTTTTGGATTGAGGTATATTGGATGAACATTGACTTTAATGCGTGTCCGACTCCATGTTATATTGTGGACGAAAGACTTCTGGAAAAAAATCTTCAGATACTGCATTCTGTACAAAAACGTACAGGATGCAGTATTCTTCTTGCATTAAAAGGGTTTTCCATGTTTTCGGCATTTCCTTTGGTGGGGAAATATCTGAAAGGCGTCACTGCGAGCTCTCTTTTTGAGGCCAGGCTGGGCAGAGAAAAGATGGGCAAGGAAGTTCATATCTACGCTCCTGCCTATATTGAAGAGGAGTTTGATGAAATTCTCCGCTATTGCGACCATATTGTTTTTAACTCCTTTCACCAATGGGACCTTTTTAAAGACAGGGTAAAAAACTTTAGTGGCAGAAAGATTGAATGCGGCATCAGGGTCAATCCGGAATATTCGGAAATTGAGACGCCGATTTATGACCCCTGCTATCAGAATTCCCGGCTGGGCGTTACGTTGTCCAATTTCAAGCCCCATGAGCTGGAAGGCTTTGAAGGTATACATTTCCACACCATGTGCGAGCAGAACTCCGATACCCTGGAGCGGACCATAAAAGTGGTGGATGAAAAATTCGGCCCCTATATCAAGCAAATGAAATGGATCAATATGGGCGGAGGCCATCATATTACCCGCCCGGATTACGATATTGAGACCCTTATCCGGTCCATCCTGTTCTTTAAGGAGAAGTATGGAGTCGACGTTTATCTGGAGCCCGGGGAAGCCGTCGCGTTAAATACGGGATACCTGGCAGCCAGGGTTTTAGATATTGTAAATAATGGCATGGACATTGCTATTTTAGATACTTCCGCGGCATGCCATATGCCCGATGTGCTGGAAATGCCTTACAGACCCAATATCATAGGAGCGGGCAAGCCCCATGAAAAACCATATACATACAGGCTTGGCGGATTGACCTGTCTTGCGGGGGATGTCATCGGAGACTATTCCTTCGATTGCCCTTTAAAGGCCGGGGATAGGCTTGTATTCTGCGACATGGCCCATTATACCATGGTGAAGAACAATACCTTTAACGGTGTCAATCTTCCTTCCATTGCCGTATACAACGAAAAAGACGGGCTGAAAGTCATCAAAAAGTTTGGATACCATGATTACGAGTCCCGTTTGTCCTGATTTTTTCCTTTTCGGCAGAACTTTCGGGGCGGTATCTTCATAGCTTATTATAGGACATATTTTAGGTGTGATGGATATGCGCCCTGATTCTTGCGCCATCGCTCTTCATATCGTTGAGCGGGGCGATACCCTTTATTTGCTGGCCCAGCGCTATGGAACAACTGTACAGGCCATTGCCGACGCAAATCCGGGAATTAATATAAACCAGCTTTATATAGGACAGGAACTTATCATCTATCCCGGATACAGAAACAATTCCTATAGCAATCCTTCCTCCAGTTGCATTACACAGGCAGAATTAAATTTGAGAAACCTTATGCGAATGCTGTGGGAACAGCATATTACATGGACCAGGCTTACCATTACAAGCATGGTTTTTAATTTACCGGATGTAGAGCCTACTACAAATCGTCTTCTTCGAAATCCCAAGGACTTTGAAGCGGCGCTGGTTCCTTTTTATGGCCCGAGCAGCGCTTCCAAATTTTCTGAGTTATTGACGGAGCATCTTGTATTGGCTGCGGATCTTATCAAAGCAGCAAAAGCAGGCAATACAAGTGCTGCATCGGATATTGAAAGACGTTGGTATAATAATGCGCGGGATATAGCCGCTTTGTTAGGCAGTATTAATCCATATTGGTCAAAGCAGCAATGGGAAAGGATGCTCTTTGATCATCTGAGGCTGGTAAAGACTGAAGCCGTTGAAATGCTCAATGGAAACTACCTGGCAGAAATTAACCTTTATGATGAAATGGAAAGGCAGGCCATGATGATGGCCGATGTTCTGGCAGAAGGTATAGTAAGACAATTTACCGATAGATTCAGATGACAGTGGCTTTTAATTTATGGGATAATTTTCCTGTTTACTTTCAGGGCATCTACTAAAACTAATACTAAAATATTGATGAACAGGAGAGGCTTTAAATGAAAGTAAAAGATATCATGACAAAGGATGTCGCTTATATTAACCCTGATTCCACCGTCGCTGAGGCCGCACAGCTCATGCAGAAGCATAATGTGGGGTCTATTCCGGTATGTGACCAGTCGGGAATTGTAGGAATCGTTACAGACAGGGATATTATTGTCCGCAATATAGCCCATGGCAACAATCCGCAGAGTACACCCGTACGGGATGTCATGACAGGTCAGGTTACAACGGCCACACCCGAGATGGATATGAATGATGTGACCAAAATGATGGCAGACAATAAAATACGCAGGATTCCTGTGGTTGAGAAAAATATGATTGTCGGAATGGTTGCGCTGGGGGATGTGGCCACCGATACAAGGTTTGATTTTGAGGCATCGGAGGCGCTTTCTGAAATATCCAGGCCTTCTATTCCAATGAAATAAAATAACGCTGATTATATTCAGTCAAAAAACAGCTTCCGTTAAAAAAATCAGTTAGCTCTCTATGGCTAACTGATTTTTTAATACTTTTAAAATTTTTGGCTATTTCGACTTAAGCTCCTGCTTGCCGGTTACCTTGCTTGTGGTGTCCATCTTGAAAGTGGATTTGGCGTCATTGTTTGTAAAATACACATTTCCGTCAACGGTTGCGCCGACCAGTTCAAAATTCTTTGCAGTGACGTAGAGATCGCCTTTAAATGTTCCATTCTGGATACTTGCATTGGGGCTTTCGATGGTCAGCTTTGGAGCCGTCAGGGTAAACCTGTTTGTTACATTACGGTCCTGATCCTGGGTGTAAAGGGCTATCTTGCGCTGAATAATATCCTTTCCCGCCGTATCCTTTTTCCCGTTGGTGAATTCTCCCTGCATCACAATATCCTTATTGATCTTCAAATCGTTCAGGAGACAGATGATCCATGTCCCATCTTTCCCGATCGCTTTCTCAAAAGCAGCGGCAGTATTGACGATGGAAGCGGTGGTATTCATGTCGGGTGATGTCTGGGGGCTGGCAGTTGCCGTGATAGTCGGCATAGGAGTAGAGGTAGTTGTAGGGGAAGTAAGGGGAGGGGTTGTAGACGGGGATGGCGTTGGGTTGGTTTTGCGGCATCCAACTAACAAAGCAACTGTAAATATTAAGATTAATAATACAATTTTCGCTTTGGCTCTCTGTTTCATAAAAATCCTCCTTCAATAATGTAGAAAAATTAGTTTAATAACATTATTTCCAGAATGATGAATGTTACTCATGGCTTTGAATTTAGCAAAAAATATTGACATTTGGCCGTCTCTTTGCGGAATTCCATGAAACCTTCCATTCGTAATTTAGTGCCGGAGAGATGTTAAAGTGCAGAAGCGGAGCAGGATTAACGGAGCGGCGCAAATCGAAACCCGGACGGTTTTGCTTGAGCGGCGCACTTTAACTCGCTCTGCCGGGCACCTACTTAGGGCGCAATGAAAAATATTTTTCAAATCGAAGTTTTATAAAACCTTGCAGTATCTTTTTCAGAACCTCCTGTGTTATAATTGAGTGGTTTTGAATTACGCGGATTACGCATGGCTTTTGGAGGAAATTTGATTACAGTCACAAATCTTAGCTTAAATTTTACCGGAACAGCTTTATTTTCAAATGTCAATGTAAAGTTCACACCAGGCAACTGTTATGGAATCATAGGGGCCAATGGCGCCGGAAAATCCACTTTTCTGAAAATATTGTCGGGAGAAATAGAACCAACAACGGGAGAGGTGTCCATCCCGGATAATATACGCATGTCCGTATTGAAACAGGACCATTTTGCCTTTGACGAATATACCGTCATGGATACCATCATGATGGGCAATATGCGGCTATATGAGATTTCAAAAGAGAAGGATGCCCTTTATACGAAGGCTGATTTTACCGATGAAGACGGCATCCGGGCCTCAGAGCTGGAGGCCGAGTTTGCCGAGCTCAACGGATGGGAGGCCGAAACGGAGGCTTCGAGGCTGATACAGGGGCTGGGTCTGGAGAATGATATTCTCTATGCGCAGATGGCCGCGCTCGGCGGCAATGAAAAGGTAAAAGTGCTTCTGGCCCAGGCACTCTTTGGGCATCCGGACATTATTCTTCTGGACGAGCCCACCAACCACCT
>DOHN01000015.1:6021-8785 GCA_003535195.1 Ruminiclostridium sp. | reverse complement strand
CATGACAGGCATTTTTTGAATACGGTTTGTACGCATATTGCGGATATAGACTATGGAAAAGTCAAAATATTTGTAGGCAACTATGACTTTTGGTATGAATCCAGCCAGCTGATTCAACGAATGGTCAGGGAGCAAAACAAGAAAAACGAAGATAGGGCCAAGGAGCTGCAGGCCTTTATTGCAAGATTTTCCGCCAATAAATCCAAATCCAAGCAGGCTACTTCCAGAAAGAAGCTTCTGGATAAGCTCAGCTTGGAGGATATGCCCGTATCCTCCAGAAAATACCCCTATGTGGGCTTTCAAATGGATCGGGAGCCGGGTAAGGAAATTCTTGCGGTGGAAGGAATCAGCAAGACTGTCGATGGGGTCAAAGTGCTGAACAATGTCTCCTTCAGGGTCAACAAGGGCGATAAGATTGCCTTTGTGGGCGACAATGAGATTGCTAATACAACCCTGTTTAAAATTCTTATGGAAGAGATAGAACCGGACGAAGGGTCCTTTAAGTGGGGAGTCAGCACCACCCAATCCTATTTTCCGAAGGATCATTCCAGCTTCTTCAATGATTGCAATACTCCGATTATCCGCTGGCTGGAGCAATATTCCCGGGATAGAACCGATACCTATCTCAGGGGCTTTCTCGGGAGAATGCTCTTTTCGGGCGATGATGTCTTTAAACCCGTCGATGTCCTTTCGGGGGGGGAAAAGGTCCGGTGTATGCTGTCCAGGCAGATGATGTTCGGGGCAAATGTTCTGGTTCTGGATCAGCCTACCAATCATTTGGACCTTGAATCCATTACAGCCGTCAATAATGGTCTCATTGAATTCAAAGGGATCGTTCTGTTTGCATCCCATGACCACGAATTTATTCAGACGGTGGCAAACCGCATCATTGAATTTACCGGCGAGGGAATGTACGACAAATTAGGTTCTTTCGATGAATACATTGAGGTTAAAGAAACACTGTCACCGCTTTAAAAAGAATTTTCCGGCAATGCTTTTTTTGCATGGGTCAACCATTTTAAAGAAAAGGGGAAAATCAATTATTAAAGCTCACCGGCCGGTGAGCTTTCTATATTCCCAACCATTGGCCTGATTTAATTTTATACAACAAAATCTATATTTGTTGTGGAATTGAAGAAAATAGATGATAAAAATAAATATGTAAAGGATACTTTTATGAAAACAATAAACTTTAATGACTTGAATCTCTCTGAGGAAGTTTCAAAAGCATTGGCGGATATGGGGTTTGAAGAAGCCACCCCCATACAGATGCAATCTATTCCGTACATTCTTGAAGGCAAAGATCTTATGGGGCAGGCCCAAACCGGCACCGGAAAGACCTGTGCCTTTGGCATTCCGGCCATAGAATTGGCGGAAGAGGAGGGCGAAGCGATACAGATTCTGATTCTGTCTCCCACACGGGAATTGGCTATTCAGTCGGCGGGTGAATTGAAAAATGTAGCAAAATATAAGAAAAGCATCAAGATACTGCCGATTTACGGCGGGCAGCCCATCGAAAGACAGATTATGTCTTTGAAAAAACGGCCGCAGATTATCATTGGAACTCCTGGGCGCATTATGGATCATATGAGACGGCACACCATCAAATTGGAAAGCCTGAAAATGATTGTATTGGATGAGGCTGATGAAATGCTCAATATGGGTTTCCGGGAAGATATTGATACCATTTTAGAAAAGGTGCCCGAGGGTATTCAGACCATACTTTTTTCTGCAACCATGCCCGGGGAAATTCAGGAAATTGCAAAAAAATACCAGAAGGACCCTGTTTATATCAAGGTCACCCATAGAGAGCTGACTGTTCCGAGCATTGAACAGTACTATTTAGAGGTTAACCCTCAAAAGAAACTGGAAGTTCTCTCAAGACTCATCGATGTCAATAATATTCAGCTCAGCCTGGTCTTTTGCAATACCAAACGCCAGGTAGATGAGCTGGCATCAAATCTGCAGGCACGGGGGTACTCCACGGAAGCCCTGCACGGTGATATGAGGCAGGAGCACAGAGATAAAGTGATGGCTCAATTCAGGAAAGGAAATATAGACATTCTTATTGCAACCGATGTCGCGGCCAGGGGTATTGATGTTGACGATGTGGAAGCGGTATTTAACTACGATCTTCCCAATGATGAGGAATATTATGTTCACCGTATAGGGAGAACCGGCCGTGCGGGCAGAAAGGGGAAAGCCTTCACCTTTGTCAGCGGCCGTGAGCTGATTAAAATAAAGGATATACAAAAGTATATAAAAACGACGATTATTCCTCTTAAGCCCCCCACACTTCTGGAGTTTGAAGAGAGCAAAATGGATGGGGTTTTAGAATCGGTTAAAGAGACGATACTCATGGGAAAGCATAATGGCTATACTCACTATGTAGAACAAATGCTGGAAAATTTAAACCTTGAATCGGAGGATAACAGCTTTGCCTCAACCTTGGATATTGCCGCGGCCCTGCTGAAGCAATGCCTGAATCTTTCGCTTTCAAAAACCGGAAAAGCACTGGAAAATTCTATTATTCCGGGAAAGAGCGGAAGCTATGTTAACCGAGGAGTTGGGAAGAGAGAATACAGGGGTAAAAGCAGCAGAAAAGACAATTCGAAAAGGTCCAAAAGTGCTAAAAAGCACTATAATGATTGATGTGAATACCCGACCGGTATCTTTAAGAGGGGAGCCATGAGAAAAATTAAATTAACACTGCTGACAGATTTCTATGAGATCACAATGGCAAACGGCTATTTGAAGCATGGCC
>DOHN01000015.1:5303-5906 GCA_003535195.1 Ruminiclostridium sp. | reverse complement strand
CGGCTATTTGAAGCATGGCCTTCAGGATACAATAGCTTATTTTGACCTGTTCTTCAGAACAATCCCCGATGACGGCGGCTTTGCCATCATGGCAGGGATCAAACAACTCATTGACTATTTAGAGGGGCTTCATTTTGAAAGCGAAGATATTGATTTTTTGAGGGAAAAGGGATTCAGTGAAGAATTTCTGGATTACTTAAAGGACTTTCAGTTTTCATGTGATGTATGGGCAATGCCCGAGGGTACGCCTATTTTCCCCAATGAGCCCATCGTTATAGTAAGGGGACCCGTCATTCAGGCCCAGTTTATTGAAACCATGGCGCTCATCACCATTAATCACCAGAGCCTTATCGCAACCAAAGCCAACCGGATTGTCAGAGCGGCTCAGGGAAGAAGTGTCATGGAGTTCGGGTCCCGGAGGGCTCAGGGCTATGACGGCGCGCTGTATGGCGCTAGAGCCGCTTATATCGGCGGCTGTGCCGGCACGGCCTGTACATTGGCCGATCAGGATTTCGGCGTACCGGCTTTAGGCACCATGGCCCATAGCTGGATTCAAATGTTTCCCACCGAACTGGAGGCCTTTCGCGCTTATGCGGTTACCTA
>DOHN01000015.1:4776-5144 GCA_003535195.1 Ruminiclostridium sp. | reverse complement strand
CTGGTGGATACCTATAATGTATTGAAATCCGGGGTTCCCAATGCCCTCAGAATCTTTCGGGAAGAGATTGTGCCAAGAGGTTTCAGGCCCTGGGGAATACGGATTGACAGCGGAGACATCACTTATCTGTCCAGAGAAGCCAGAAAAATGCTGGATGAGGCGGGCTTTTCCGATTGCAGAATCGTTGCCTCCAATGCGCTGGATGAATATATCATAAGGGATATTTTGCAGCAGGGAGCTAAAGTGGATTCCTTCGGAGTCGGTGAACGGCTGATTACCTCCAGATCCGAACCGGTTTTTGGAGGCGTTTATAAATTGGCCGCTCTGGAGGAGAATGGGCAGATTATACCGAAAATCAAAATCAGCGA
>DOHN01000015.1:3372-4644 GCA_003535195.1 Ruminiclostridium sp. | reverse complement strand
CCGAAAATCAAAATCAGCGAGAATGTCGGAAAGATCACAAACCCTGGTTTCAAACAGGTCTGGCGGCTGTTTGACAAGGCCGGTCATAAGGCCATTGCAGATGTTATCACGCTTCATGGCGAAATCATTGATGAAACGAAAGCCTATGAGCTTTTCGATCCTGTGCATATCTGGAAGCGCAAGACCGTTTCAAATTTCTATGCCAAAAAGCTGCTGACCCGTATTTTTGAGAAAGGCGCTTGTGTTTATGAAAGTCCTGATTTAAAGCACATCAAAGAATATTGCAGGGTGCAGCTGGATACCCTCTGGGAGGAGGTGCTGCGCTTTGAGAACCCGCACCGGTATTATGTGGATCTGTCCCAGTCATTATGGAATCTGAAAGACAGGCTTTTAAAGGCATATCTCGCCGAATGACAAGGACAAGAGCCTGATATGATGCATAGAATGATATGTGACAATGATTGTTTTCAGGAGGACTTTATGCACCATAATTGGAACAATCTGGCCTATCTGCCAACCGCACTGGCTCCGCAAAATCCATTTGAATTTACTCAGGAGGCTCCGTCGGGAGTTCCAAGGTTTACCAGACCGCTGCCAAGATTTGACCAGACTGATGGTATGCCTCAAACGCCCTTTCAGCCTCAAACTCCTGAACAGCCTCGGATGACGGAACAGCCTCAAGCAACTGTTATGAAGCCCGGGCAAGAAATATACACCTATCCCCAGAATCTGGCCGGCGCCCTTAAGCTAATTGAAGAGGCTGTCGCAGGGGAAAATGAGGATCGCCTCTTCTATCAATATCTTATCAACCGCGCATCTTCGGAAGAGGACAAGGAAATTATACGGGGGATCAGAGAAAACGAAATTACCCATTTTGGACTTTTCAGACAGATTTACAGTCAGCTTACAGGGAAAATGCTGCCTATTCCGGAGGAGGTGCCCTTTGAAGAACCTGCGTCCTATTGCGAAGGCCTGCAGAAAGCTTTAATGGGTGAACAAAATGCTGTCGCCAAATACAGAAAAATACTTTTTGCCATGCAGAACAGGGTCCATATCAATATGCTGACTGAAATTATCACAGATGAGATCCGGCATGGCCTCCTTTATAATTATTTGTTGGCAAAAAACTGCTGCCGTTGATAAGCAGCTAATTGATTCCATATAGGGACATAGGAGGGTATAAAACCTTCCTTTTTTCTTATCAAGCTTAGATGCGGATTAAGCGCCATGAGCGATGTTTCGTACGCCCTCAAGAAAATCCGTCCGGGATTT
>DOHN01000015.1:0-3228 GCA_003535195.1 Ruminiclostridium sp. | reverse complement strand
GTAAGCCAGCAATCCTGCTCCGCAGACGTACTGAAACATCACTCTGCCGCTCCGGCGCTAAATTACGAATTGAAGATTTCGAATGGGTACCCGAGAGCATTGAAACATTTCATGTTATAATAACCTTATTGATTTATATTTTTAAGTTCAACGGTAAGGATGAATATTCGTGGATAAAACCATATGTACTTGTGATTTATGTAAGAATAAGCTATGTGCCAGGACGGTATCAATATTTTCTTCTCTGGATGCAGATCAGCTGTCAGAGGTTATTAATTTAATCGTCCACAGGCAATATAAAAAAGGCGAGCTTCTCTTGTTGGAGGAAGAGGCCGTAAACGGCCTTGTGATCATCAACGAGGGCCAGGTAAAAGCGTTTCGGACAAGTCCGGAGGGGCGGGAACAGATTCTTCACATTTTTTCCGAAGGCGACTTTTTTGGTGAAAGGAATTTATTGCGGGAGCAAAACTCTCCATACAGTGTTGAAGCCCTCGAAGAGACCCATGTCTGCCTCATTGACAAAAGAGATTTCCAGGTGATGGTTCGGGAGTCTCCCGATATTGCCTTGAAAATCATGGAGGCACTATGTGAAAAATTGGATCGGCTGGAAAACACAGTGGAAACTATGGGCGCGCGTACTGTGGACGCCCGGGTGAGCGCAGTGCTTTTAGAATTTGCCAATAAATACGGGAAACCGCATTCTAAAGGAATTATGATCGAACTCCCGCTGAATCGTGAAGGCATCGCCAATTATATCGGTCTGACCCGGGAGACTGTAAGCCGTAAAATGAGCCATTTGCAGGAAGACGGAATCCTTGAAATGGTCGGGAACAAAAAAGTGCTTCTCCTGGATCGTCCTGCCCTGGAAAAAGCGGCGGAATGAAAATGATCACAGCAAAAAGAGCTCTGCCTTTAGTATACCCGATTTGCAGAGCTTTTTAAAAGCTTAAATGGAGGCAAAAAGCAGGCATATGCATAAAATACCGATGCCTGCTTTTTTTCTTAAGACCTTGATTTTATTATACGCTTGCCAAATATAAGGCTGAGGACGAATAGGGCGATGAAAATATAGAAAAGGATTTTTGCAATACCAAAGGACAGATTGGCAATGAAACCAAAGCCGAAGAGGGCCGCGATAATTGCCAGCACAAAAAATGTTATTGTCCATTTAATCATAGAGATATCCTCCTAGTAATGACAGATTTAAATTGTTGATTAAGTGACACTCTTATTATGTCAACAATAAGGTTCCGATATGCGCATCGCATATCAGGTTCTTCTTTCACGGGCCATGCCGCGTGTTTAATCGCTGTTTTTAGTCATCGTGATAACAAAGGAAAAAATGGGTATCAGTATATGGAGAATTTTTACCAAACCATGATGAGGAGTATGACATGCCTTATTTAAAAAAATCATTATTTCAAGCCCATGAGCTTGCCGGACTTGCCGTAAAAGAGGGGGACACGGTTGTTGACGCTACTATGGGAAACGGTCATGATACGGAATTTCTCGCAAGTCTGGTCGGAGAAAAAGGAAGGGTTTTTGCCTTTGATATTCAGCCTACGGCCCTGGAAAGAACTCGGGACAGGCTGGAAAAAGCGCATTGCTTGGACTGGTGCACTTTAATTTTGGACGGCCATGAGAATATGGATGCGTATATTCATGAACCGGTGAAGCTGGTCATCTTTAATCTGGGCTATCTGCCCAAGGGCGACCATGCCATTGGGACAAGATATGAGACGACCAGAAGGGCCATAGAAAAATCCCTGGCCCTTATTTCGGATGACGGGCTCATCCTTATTGTAATCTATTATGGCGGAGATTCAGGCTTTGAAGAAAAAGATGCGCTGCTATCATTTTTGAATACCTTGGATTGCAGAAGGTATACGGTCATGAGAACGGAATTTATGAATCAAATTAATTGTCCGCCCATTTTAATTGCCATAGAAAAAAATATCTCTATTTCGTCTCGATAATGAAGTCCACTCGCCTGTTCTTTGCCCGGTTCTCTTCGGTATCGTTATCTGCGATGGGCTGAAACTCCGAGTAGTCTACGGCCAGAGTGTTTTTAGCTTTTTGGGCGGAAATGCGATGATAACGGATGCGAAGGTTCCGCTTGTGGTAGTGAACAGCGAGGGCAGGTTCCAAAAATAATCTACATGCGCTGATACGAGATTACCAAGCCCACTATGAAGCCTACGCCCAAGGGCAAGGCAAAGGTGAGCGCACCGCCTTCCGGCAGATTACGCGCCTGTATTTGTCCGCCATGGGCTTCCACAATGGTCTTGCATAGAGACAGGCCGATGCCCAGACCTCGGGAGACGTCCTCACCGCGCCCTTCCTTTCCTGGCTGTATTTCAAACAGGTGGGGCAGTACATGGGCATTGATGCCGGGGCCCGTGTCGGTTACAGTGAATTCGGCAAAGCCGTCCTTTTCCTGCATTTCAAGATGAAGCCTGCTGTGCAAGAAAATTTTAGATTGCAGCAATGAGTGAAAAAAGTACAATCTAAGATATATGTGCTAAGGAGAGCCCAAAGTTTGATGCACATAATCCGCGATGCAAATTCCACAAAAGTCGGGGATAGCCATTGATAGTTATTGCATAGATGGATAAACTAGGATATAATTTTTTTTGATTGCATTTTTAATTATAATTAGAAAATAGAAATAGGTTAACCATTTAATAAACGTTTTATATAGGTTTATTATTAACCAAAATCTAACGATCTACGAGGTGAAAAAATGTCGACATTGGAAAAATTAAATGATTTAAAAATCAAAAAAGAGCGCCTCATGCAGGGTGGAGGAAGCGCCAAAATAACGAAACAGCATGAAGCCGGAAAGAAAACCGCCAGAGAGAGGCTGGCTTTGCTTTTTGATACAGGCAGTTTTGTTGAGATGGATACCTATGTCGAAGCACGCGGTACCGACTTTGATATTCAAGAAAAAAAGGTGCCCGGCGACGGTGTTGTCACCGGATATGGTACGGTAGGCGGCAGGCTTGTATTTGTTTCAGCTCAGGATTTTACAGTAATCGGCGGTTCTCTTGGAGAAATGCATGCTAAAAAGATTACCAAGGTTATGGATATGGCTATGAAAATGGGAGCTCCGTTCATCAGCATCAATGATTCCGGCGGAGCCCGCATTGAAGAGGGAATTGATGCGCTTGGCGGATTTGGGGATATTTTCTTAAGAAACACCCTGGCTTCCGGCGTTATTCCTCAGAT
>DOHN01000187.1:3889-4011 GCA_003535195.1 Ruminiclostridium sp. | reverse complement strand
TATATCCTTGCAATCATACTGGGATTATAAGCCAAACAAAGTATTCATGCAAGTTTGGCGGCAGCCTATAAATATATACGATGATTTTTCGAGCGCATTCCTAGGAGACTGCTCGGAAAGCC
>DOHN01000187.1:0-3662 GCA_003535195.1 Ruminiclostridium sp. | reverse complement strand
TTATAAATATTCATCAAAATCGATTTTTCGATCGCACTCCTAGGACCGTGACCCTGCCCCAATCAGATCTCCCACATTGCTTCCCTGATAACCTCACCGACCGTCGGATGGGGGAAAACGATCTGGCGGATATCCTCAACACGCATTTCGGTTTCCATCATCATCGCAGCGCCAAAAGGACAGTAAAGCTCACAAGAGCCTCCCTGAGATCCTTGAGGAACCTTGCGGCAGGCGCTCCATCTACTGCTCTGTGATCGAAAGTCAGGGACAATGACATTGATGAATAGGATTCGATATTGCCATTTCGTTCCCTGAACTTCTGTCCAATTGTATTTACACCTAAAATAGCGGTCTGCGGAGGATTGATGACCGGAGTGAAGGACTCAATTCCCAGTGCGCCAAGATTGGTTACCGTAAAGGTACCATCCTTCAGTTTATCCGGATTGATTGTGCCCTTCTGGCATTCCTGGGCAAGAGTCTTTGCTTCGATGGCAATTTCGTTTAGCGTCTTCAGATTTGCGTTAAATAATGTGGGCACCATCAAACCCCGATCCGTATCGACTGCAACCCCTAAATTTACATTTGTGAAATAGCGCATAGTATCGCCCAGGAAGTGGGCGTTTACGGCTTTATGCATCGGAAGGACACGGCTTACCGCATAAAGCACGATATCATTCAGCGTGATATTGGCAAGCCCCATCTTCTCGCCATTTTTCTTGAATTGCTGACGCAGGTTCATGATATCAGCCGCATCAAAGGATGCGTTCAATGTTAACTGAGCCATCTGCGTTAGGGAATCATGCATGGATCTGGCAATAACCTTGCGGATATTGGGTACCTTTGTATCCTGGTATGCCATTTCGATCGGTTTTTCTTCAAAAGTTTTTGATGGAAGCTGTTCCGAAATCCTTGAAAGTATCTGTTCCGGAGCTTTTTCCTGAACGGCTGCCGGATGGGCAATATCCTGCGTTGTCACTCTTCCGCCAAGACCTGTGCCGGACAGCGGTTGATCAAGGTTCTTATAAGCTTCTTTTGCGCCTGCGGTAACCATAATGCCCCGCTGCTGGAGATCTCTGATATCTCTTTCGATTATTCTGCCGTTTGACCCCGTAGGCGCAGCATAACGGATATCCACGCCTGTCTTTTCAGCCAAGCTTCTCGCTCTGGGCGAGATAAAAAGTTCTCCTGCAGATGTGGGTATTTCCGGTTCGACCGTATTGATATCAGCAGATTCAAGCTGATTTTCCGCATTTTCTTCCACCTCCACCTCTACCTTTTTCTTTTCATGTTCCGCAGATACCCCACCGGGTACAAAGGAGGAGTAATCATCGCCTTCTTCCCCAAGAACGCATACATTGGTCAAAACAGGAACATCATCTCCGGGCTTGAAGAATATCTCCAACATGGTGCCTGAAGCCTTTGCTTCTTCTTCAAATGCGGCCTTGTCGGTTTCATAGGAAAAAAGCAGGTCGCCTTCTTTGACTTTATCCCCTTTTTTCACAAACCATTCAGAAATAATACAGCTTTCCACCGATTGACCTTGTCTGGGCATAATGACGGGTGTTACCATAAATTTTTTCGCCTCGCTTTTATAAAATTCATCAAATTCCTGAAACTTCCTCTTCTATAAGTGACCTTAATAGTATGCTGTTATGTCATGCAGGTCACAAATAAATCAAGTGTATTTTAGCACCGTATGCTAAAACACGTAGTGGGGGTTTCTTGTTCCTTCTCCGGTGTTAGTAGATTTCCCCACCGGAACCTAATTGCGTATTTTTCTACGTAAAAATGCCATATACGTATTTTACTTCGTAAAAACGTTAGATGTTAAGCTTAAGCTGAACGAGTTCACTGTAATTTCTTATTCTCATATTGCCTTTGCGTGTTCCAGAAGATATTTCTCGGCTTCAAGATTCCATAAACCGTTATTGCTTTCAACAATATCCGCCAGTTTGACCATAACCGGATCATCCTTGCCTTTTTTACGTAAATCGCTGATTGCAGTGAGTTTCATGGAAATGTTCGTATAGATTAACTTCTTGCCGCCAAGTATTTTAGGCAGATTCATTGTTGTGTCCACAACGCTGTCCAGCCCGCCGATATGTGTAATCATGGACGCTGGGTTAATTTTCCCTTCAGCCATCATTTTCAAGGATTCGATCATATCTTCGGTGTTTCCGCCGCTGGTTCCCACAATGTGCGTTGAATTATAATGTACATTGTAAAAATTCAGTTCTGCCGCAAACGCAGGATTGGTCGGTCCCGCAAAGAAATTCAGACAGCCGTCCTTGCCGAGAATCTTATCACCCTGCTCCACAACCGGTTTTACAGGGGCAAAGACAAACACATCGTCATAACCCTTGCCGCCTGTCAGTTCCAGCATGGCTTCAACAGGATTTTCAACATTTGATGTATCCAGATAAACCAAATTGATTCCATTCTTTTTTGCTTCTTCCACAGTATAGAGTGATGTTGCCCTTGCAAGTCTGATTTCGTCTATATCGGTCACTACGAGAAGGGATGGTTTCAGTTCCCCATGAATGGCATAATCTATAGCCCCAAGGCCCATAGAACCTACACCTGCCAGAATTGCCATGTTTCCGCCCTTTTTTATACCCATTTTATGAGCGTAAATGCTGCTCTCGGTATGATAATTGGCACGAAAAGCGCCAACAATGCAAGACATCGGTTCGGACAGGGAACCGTAAAAGTATCCGTCCCCCCTGTATTCCAAAAGACATCCCTGTTCCATCACTTCGTTGGGGATTATGATATGCGTGGCATCACCGCCGATATATTTAAAGGTATAGCCAGGTGCTGCATATGGGTTCTCTTTTAGGTTCAAAGCGGGCTGAATGGAAAATTTCATTCCCGGACAGAATTGATTTCTCCACTTTTGACCAACCTCTAAAATAACCCCGCAAAACTCATGCCCTATAATAATCGGATTATTGGCTATATCCTTGGGGATTCTTTTATGGTCGCTTCCCTGCAAAGTTGCTTTGTATGAGGACATGCAAATACTGTCGGAGATAATTTGAGCAAGGATTTCATCCTCCCGGATTTTAGGAAGTTCAAACTCCTCAAGCCGTAAATCATTTTTGCCGTATAAACGGACTGCTTCTGTTTTCATCCCTGTTTCCTCCTGCTAAAATCATATTGTTTTGATTGCAATAACCTTGCAGGTAACCTTCCAGAATTTCAGTCCTGCCTGACATCAGGAAGATTTCAATATTTTAGTTTTCATGGCTCGGGTGAACAATATGATCATTTCGTTAATACTATGTTCCATTATAACATTTTAGATGATAATATGTAACATATTTTTAAATTAAATTGTATTTTTTTTTATCATATTGTTTTGATTGCAATCAACCTTGCTGATAATCTTCCGGAGTTTCAGTCCTGTCTGACATCAGGAAGATTTCAATACTTTGGTTTTTCATGGCCAAGGTGAATGATATGTCTATATTATTAATGTTATGTTTCATTATAACACCTTAAATGATATATTGGAACATATTTTTAAATACTATTGTGCTTTTTTTTAAATACTATTGTTTTGGTTACAGTTAACCTTGCTCGTAATCTTCCGGAGTTTCAGTCCTACCTAACATCAGGTAGATTCAATATTTTGGTTCTCATGGCTTAGGAGTCTACTC
>DOHN01000070.1:4910-9791 GCA_003535195.1 Ruminiclostridium sp. | reverse complement strand
TGCTTTTGGCAGTGGGTACAACCTATCTTACAACGAAGCTTACATTGCCTGTCCAGCCAAAATCCAAGGGTAAAAACAAATCAAGCGTTAATGCTTCTATGAACAGCATGCTTTGGGTGAGTCCATTAATGACCCTTTGGATTGGTTTGACGACTCCCTGCGGACTATCCTTCTACTGGACTATTAACAATGTATTGTCTTTTGTTCAGCAAAAAGCTTTAAACAAAACGTTTAAAAAAGAAAAAGCAGCGCCGTGAAAGGTAGAAGCTGTTATACCGCCAAAGCGGTCATTTAGAAAAAAAGGAGGAAGAGAACGTTGGCAGAGCAGATAGTAAAAGAGGCAAAAAGCGTCGATGAAGCTGTAAGACTTGCTTGCGAGGAGCTGGATATCGATCGCTCAGAGGCTGAAATAGAAATCATCAATGAAGGAAATAAAGGAATACTTGGTTTTATCGGGAATAAGAATGCGGTTGTAAAAGTCAGCAGGAAAGCAACAATAGACGATGTCATTATCGCTTTTTTAAAGCCCATTTTCGACAAGATGGAAATAGAAGCCAATGTAGAGATTCAGCATGAAGAAGAGCAGATGACCATCAGACTTACCGGCGATGATATCGGCATTGTGATCGGCCGGAGAGGTGAAACCTTAGATGCCCTTCAATATTTGTTAAGTCTGGTCGTTAACCGCAAGCTGGAAAATTATACCCGCGTTATTTTGGATGTGGCGGACTACAGGCAAAAGCGTGAAGAGACCTTGGTGCGTCTTGCCAACAGGGTCGCGGAGAAGGTCGCAAGATCCCGCAGAAACTTAACTCTTGAGCCTATGAATCCCTATGAAAGAAGAATCATACATGCTACTCTGCAAGACCATAAATATGTTGATACGCAAAGCATAGGAGAAGAACCTAACCGAAAGGTGGTTATCCGTTATAAACAGGGCAATTTAAGACAATGATAAGTGTGGATTCGGACAACGGATTAACCGTTGTCCTTTTTAATATAAAATTGTTTTAAGGAAGACTGTTTATGATAAATAATACAATTGCAGGAGTTTCTACAGCGGTTGGAAATTCCGGGATATCGGTCATACGAATGAGCGGCCCGTCGGCATTTTCCATAGCCGACCGCCTGTTCAAAGGAAGGAAAACCGTTAAAAATCAGAATACCCATACCGTTCAATACGGAAAAATTATAAATCCCGAAACCGGAGAAATGATTGATGAGGTTCTTTTAATAAAAATGGAGGCACCCCGCACCTATACCCGGGAGGATGTTGTGGAAATCAGCTGCCACGGCGGCTATACCATAGCAAGAACGCTGCTTAACCAATTATATGGGCTGGGGGCAAGGCCGGCGGAACCGGGAGAATTTACAAAACGGGCATTTCTAAACGGCAGAATTGATCTTTCGCAGGCCGAGGCCGTCATGGATATTATTCAGGCCCGTACCGAGAGAGTCTCGAAGGTCGCTGTCAAGCAGCTGGAAGGTTCCGTATCAAAGAAAATCGACGATATCAGGGAAAAGCTTATAGCATTGCTGTCCGGAATAGAGGTCAATCTGGATTACCCCGAGTATGATGCGGAAGAGGTTACCTTATCGGAGGCAAAAAAGGAAACAATAAAAATTATCGCCGATTTGGATGAGCTTATTAAAAGCTTTCGCTTCGGCAAGCTTCTGCGGGAAGGCATGGAGGTTGTTATTATCGGCCGTCCCAATGTGGGGAAATCCTCACTGATGAACCGGCTTACCCGCAAGAACAGGTCCATTGTAACCGACATACCCGGAACGACTCGGGATGTTATCGAAGAATATGTCAATATCAAAGGAATTCCTGTCAAGCTTGTGGATACGGCAGGAGTTCGTGAAACAGAGGATCAGCTGGAGCAGCTGGGTGTGGAAAGAAGCATTAGGGCATTGGAAAGCGCTGATTTTGCATTAATATTGACCGACGCATCGCAGCCTCTTCTGGCTGAGGATGAAGAAGTGATTACCCGGGCCGCCGGCGAAAAAAAGTCTTTTGTTTTGATCTTTAATAAATTAGACTTGTTAAAAGATGAAGAAAAAATAGACCGGCTGAAAAAGGAATACCCCGATGCGCTGTTTTTGTCGGTAAAAGAGGATGTGGGCATTGAAGGGCTGGAGGAGAAAATATTTGACTTTGCCGTTCAGAATAACCAGGATATTGATAATCAAGTCCTCATTACCAATACAAGGCATGAGCATCAGCTGAAAACAGCCAGGGAGCTCCTCGGTTCAGCTGTTCTTTCCATTCAAAACGGCCTGACTTTAGACATGGTCGCCATGGATATAAAAGCTGCTTTGGAAGAGTTGGGAAAAATCACCGGGCACCACGCCGATGAGGATGTCGTGCATGCAATTTTTTCAAGATTCTGTATAGGAAAATAGACTGCGAATTTGGCGTGCAGGTGCATAAAGGGGACTTTTTTAAGGTATTTGACGCTGGCAAGCCGGAGTGCTAAATAGAAGGTGAAATTGTTAAATGGATGAGTTTATTGGCGGGGAATATGATGTTATCGTTGTTGGAGCAGGCCATGCCGGCTGTGAGGCCGCTTTGGCTTCGGCGCGCTTGGGCTTGAAGACAGCCGTTTTTTGTCTGAATTTGGACAGTATTGCAAATTTGCCGTGTAATCCCAATATTGGGGGCACGGCCAAAGGCCAGCTGGTTCGGGAGATAGATGCGCTGGGAGGCCAGATGGGGCTGGCTGCCGACGCTACATTTATACAATCAAAAATTCTTAACCGCGGCAAAGGCCCTGCGGTTTATTCCTTAAGAGCTCAGATCGACAGAAGAGCTTACCATTCCCACATGAAATGGACGCTGGAAAATCAGGAGAATCTGGATGTCAAGCAGGCAGAAGTGACGGAAATCCTTTTAGAGAATAAAAAGGTTCGAGGAGTTAAAGTCCACACCGAAGCCGTTTATCTTTGTAAGGCTGTTATTTTAACAACCGGGACCTATTTAAAAGGACGGATCGTCATCGGAAAGACCAGCTTTAGCAGTGGTCCCGACGGTCTTCTGCCGGCCAACCATCTTTCGGAAAATTTAAAAGAGCTGGGGATTGAGCTGGTACGGTTTAAGACCGGAACCCCCGCCCGTGTAAACAGGCGCAGCATAGACTTTTCAAAGATGGTGGAACAACCCGGAGACGATGAGATCACACCCTTTTCATTTATGACGGACGAAATAAAAGAAAACCAGGTCTCCTGCTATCTGGTGCACACCAATAAGGAAACGCACCGGATCATTGAGGAAAATCTTCATAGATCCCCCCTTTACGACGGAGAAATTGTAGGGGTAGGTCCCAGATACTGTCCTTCTATTGAAGTGAAAATTGTGGCCTTTAAAGATAAGGAAAGCCACCAGGTATTTGTAGAGCCAATGGGGCTGGACACACAGGAAATGTACCTTCAGGGGATGTCGACAAGCATGCCCATGGATGTCCAGATAAAGATGATCCAGTCTTTGCCGGGGCTTGAAAATGCATCCATTATGCGGCCAGCCTATGCCATTGAGTACGATTGTATCAATCCCACCCAGTTAAAATTATCCCTTGAATTTAAGGAATTGGATGGCCTCTTTTTTGCAGGGCAGATTAACGGCAGCTCAGGCTATGAGGAGGCCGCGGCCCAAGGCATTATCGCCGGAATTAATGCCGCCATGAAGATAAAAAACCGTGAACCCCTCATACTCGACCGTTCACAGGCCTATATCGGCGTTCTCATTGATGATCTGGTGACCAAGGGAACCAATGAACCCTACCGGATGATGACCTCCCGCGCCGAATACCGGCTATGGCTCCGCCAGGACAATGCAGATATTCGCCTGACCCAATTGGGCCGCGATATCGGTCTTGTCGGCGATGAACGATATGGGCGCTTTATAAAAAAGAAGCAGCAGATAGAAGAAGAGCATATCCGCCTTAAAAATACAATCCTTCCGCCCGGCGAGGAAATCAAAAGCTTTTTGGAAAGGCATCATAGTGCAAAAATCGTATCGGGCATCCGCCTCTATGATTTATTGAAGCGGCCCGAGATCGATTATGCTCATTTGAAAGAAATCGGCCAGGATGCAGGGCTTTCCAGAGAGGTTGCCGAGCAGGTGGCCATCAATATTAAATATGAAGGATATTTGGAAAGGCAAATGGCGCAGATCAGACAGTTTAAACGCATGGAAAAAAGGCGTTTGCCGCAGGATATGAACTATTCCAATATACACGGACTAAGCCTTGAGGCCAGGCAGAAGCTCAGCAGCCAAAAACCCGAATCGCTGGGCCAGGCATCAAGAATATCCGGGGTTTCGCCGGCGGATATATCAGTGCTTCTGGTCTATCTGGAGACCCAAAAAAGAAGGTCCTGAATAAGAAAAATATGAAAAATAGCGGGTGATATAGAATATGCTCAGTGAGCAAAATTTATCTTTGTTAAAAGAGAGCGCTGAACATTATGGGCTTAACATAGCCCCCGGCCAGCTGGAAAAATTCTCAAAATATGCAGAACTTCTTACAGAATGGAATGAAAAAATAAACCTGACGGCCATTATAGATCCGGAAGGCATTGTCATTAAGCATTTTTCTGATTCTCTGTCCATCATGCCACTGATACCCAGGGAAGCAAAAACCTTTATTGATATAGGGACAGGAGCCGGTTTTCCCGGTATTCCTTTAAAAATTATGCAGGATCATTTAAAGGTCACACTTTTGGATTCTCTGGGGAAAAGGGTTAAATTTCTAAATGAAGTTTGCGAAAAGCTTTCCTTAAAAGGAATAGAGTCCTTCCATGGGAGAGCGGAAGATTATGGAACAGATAAGAATTACCGTGAGAAATATGATGTGGCTTCAGCCCGTGCAGTAGCCTCTTTGC
>DOHN01000070.1:283-4806 GCA_003535195.1 Ruminiclostridium sp. | reverse complement strand
GATGTGGCTTCAGCCCGTGCGGTAGCCTCTTTGCCGGTTCTTCTGGAATACTGTTTGCCTTTTGTTAAGGTTGGAGGCCTTTTTATAGGGATGAAGGGTCCCGATGTCAAGGACGAAATCAATGAATCCAAAAAAGCGCTTCAGGTTCTGGGAGGAGAGCTTTTAGAGGTAAAAAACTTTAATTTGCCCAATAGTGATTACGAAAGATATGTTGTGCTGGTAAAAAAATGTCGACACACCCCACCATCATACCCCAGAAAAAGCGGAAAACCGACAAAGATGCCGATCAAATAACCGCGAAACCCACTAATAATAAGGCTTTTATGCGATTTATTTTTAATTGAAAAAAAAGGATGCAGAAGCAAAAAGGCGAATTCTTTTACTCAATAGAAAAATGTGCTAATACACAAAAGAGGATGAAAGGAAAGGTGCCGTATGAATATGCTTGCTGCAAAACTAAGATTTCCCGGATTAGAGAGAGAAAAAAAATATGAAGAAAATAAGCTTGATGAAAAGAAAATGACAATGATCCCAATTGATTTAATAAGGCCCAATCCGTACCAGCCCAGAAGAAAGTTTGACCAGTCCTCCATGGATGAACTATGCCAATCCATTCAACAATATGGAGTCATCCAGCCCATCAATGTCAGAAAAATATCAAATACCCATTATGAACTGGTAGCCGGTGAAAGACGGCTGCGGGCTATTGCCATGGCCGGGCAGAAAGAAATACCGGCCATTATTGTGGACATAGGAGAAGATGATTCGGCCATTCTTGCCTTGATAGAAAACCTTCAGCGGGAGGATCTTGGCTATATGGAGGAAGCGGAGGGTTACCGCAATTTAATCAAAGAGCATGGCCTTACCCAGGAGGAGCTGGCCCAGAAAATAGGAAAGAGCCAATCTACCATTGCCAATAAAATAAGGCTGTTAAGACTCTCGCCCATGGTTAAGAAAATGCTGGCCGATAATAACCTGACCGAAAGGCATGCACGCGCCTTGCTGAAGATAGAAGATGAGCAGCTTCAGCTCAAAGTCCTGCAAAAGGTGTGCGACCGCGGGCTCAATGTAAGAAAGACGGAAGAACTGGTGCAAAGAGCGCTGGACAAGTATTGCAATAATGTTAAATCCGATGAAAATAAAGGGCATGTCACGAAATCTATCAAGGATATCCGAATTTTCGTTAATACAATCCGCCAGGCCATCGACACCATGAAAAAATCTGGTGTAAATGCCCGGGCAGCACAGATTGACCGGGGCGAATATCTTGAATTTATTGTGCGGATCCCCAAACGGGATGATTTGCAGAAAGCTCAATGATAGTGTTTGTAAAAGAATAGGTCATTCTCTACCGCCAGCCTGCCCGGAAAAAGGGCAGGCTTTTTAAGTTAAAAATCGCAATATCATGTTTTTATGATTTAGCGCCATAAGTGATATTTTGTGCGTCCCCGGGAAAATCCGCTCTGGATTTTACTTGTGTAAGCCAACAATCCTGCTTCGCTTACACACTAAAGTATCACTCTGTCGCTCCGGCACGAAATGACGAATTGAAGGGCCTTTTTTAAATTTGATGGACATTACAGGAAATGTTTATTAAAATAGTAGAGTATGCACTAAAGATGGATACAATTAATGTGAGGAAGCGAAAGGAAGCATTTTAGATGTCCGATAATGGCGGCAATATAGAAAATCCCAATATTAATCGTATAATCCCTGTAGATATTGAAGCTGAAATGAAGCAGTCTTTTATCGATTATGCCATGAGCGTAATTGTTGATCGTGCCCTGCCCGATGTGCGGGACGGCCTAAAGCCTGTTCATCGCAGAATTCTTTATGCTATGAGCCAATTGGGCTTTACACCTGATAAGGCCTATAGAAAATGTGCGACAACTGTCGGAGAGGTCTTGGGTAAGTTCCATCCCCATGGCGATGCCGCTGTTTATGACAGCCTTGTTCGTATGGCGCAGGACTTTTCTTTGCGGTATCCGCTCGTTGACGGTCATGGCAATTTCGGCTCTGTGGATGGAGATCCGCCTGCAGCCATGCGTTATACCGAATCCCGCCTGACCAAGATTTCCATGGAAATGCTGCGGGAGTTTAATAAGGATACGGTTGATTTCAAGCCTAATTTTGACGAGCATGAAATTGAGCCCGTCGTTTTGCCATCCCGCTTTCCTAACCTTTTAGTAAACGGCTCTTCGGGTATTGCAGTGGGCATGGCCACAAATATCCCGCCCCATAACCTTACAGAGACCATCAATGGTATCATCTGTTATATTGACGATCCGGATGTGGCCGTTGAAGATCTGATGGAAATTATCAAAGCCCCTGACTTTCCTACCGGCGGCACCATCATTGGCAAAAGCGGGATCCGGGAAGCCTACAAAACAGGAAGAGGGCGTATCGTTGTTCGCGCAGTCACCGAAATTGAAGACCATGGGAGCAACCGCCAGCGTATTGTTGTAACGGAGCTTCCGTATCAGGTCAATAAAGCCCGGTTAGTAGAAAAAATTGCGAACCTTGTCAAGGAAAAAAGGATTGAGGGCATATCTGATTTAAGAGATGAGTCTGACAGAAACGGAATGCGCATCGTTATAGAGCTTAAACGCGATGCCAATGCCAATATTATTTTAAATCAGCTTTATATGAATACACAGCTGCAGGATGCATTCAATGTGAACATCCTGGCTATTGTCCCCAACCACGAGGGGAAATTTGAACCAAAGATTCTAAACCTGAAAGAATGTATTTACTATTACGTTGCCCATCAGGAAGACGTCATCAGGCGCAGAACACGGTATGACCTGGAAAAGGCGGAAGCCAGGGCGCATATTTTGGAAGGCTTGCAAATAGCGCTGGATAATCTGGATGAAGTAATTAGCATCATCAGAAGCTCCAGGACTGAGGCGCTTGCCAAAGAACGCCTCGTGGAAAGGTTCAGCTTAAGTGAAAAACAAGCCCAGGCCATTGTGGATATGCGATTGGGCAGACTTACCGGCTTGGAGCGTGAAAAGATCGAAGAAGAGCTGCGGGAGCTTATGGATAAGATAGCCTATTATAAAGAGGTGCTTTCCAAGCCCGAGCTGGTTCACCAGATCATTAAAGATGAGCTTACTGAAATTAAGAATAAATTCGGAGATGAAAGAAGAACCAAGATCACCATAGATGAGAACGAAATTGATATGGAGGATCTTATCAAAGACGAGGATGTAGTGGTGACTCTCACCCGTTTTGGGTATATCAAGCGCACACCCATTGACGCTTATAGGAGTCAGAAGCGCGGCGGAAAAGGCATTGTTGGCCTTACTACCCGTGAAGATGATTTTGTGGCGGATATGTTTACAACCTCTACCCACCGGTACTTGATGTTCTTCAGCAATAAAGGCAAGGTCTATAAGCTTCGTGCATGGCAGATTCCCGAAGCGGGACGCCAGGCCAGAGGAACTGCTGTGGTAAATCTTCTTCAGCTTGACAGCGGCGAGAAGATTACGGCAGCCATAAAGCTGCACGGCGACGAGCAAAACATGTATTTGATCATGGCCACCAAGAAGGGCATGGTTAAAAAGACCCCGCTGGAGCAGTATGATAATATTCGTAAAGGCGGCATAGCGGCAATTAACCTGAGGGAAGATGACGAACTTATAAGCACCAGGTTAACGGATGGGACTTATGATATTATTCTTGTTACAAAGAATGGTATGTCCATTCGGTTCAACGAAAAAGACGCCAGACCCATGGGCCGTACTTCTATAGGTGTTATAGGAATCCGCCTGGACGAGGATGACGAAGTTATTTCAATGGTTCCATACTTTGAGAATACGACGCTCCTTGTTGTGACGGTAAACGGCTTCGGCAAGAGAACTGATCTGGATGAATACAAGGTGCAGACCAGAGGCGGAAAAGGCGTACTGACTTACCGTGTTACTGAAAAGACCGGATATCTGATTGGTGCGATGTCGGTAGATGAAGATGACGATTTGATGCTTATATCAACAGATGGTACCATCATCCGTATGCATGTCAATGAAATAAGCATATTGAGCCGTGTTACCCAGGGCGTCACGTTGATGAGGACATCGGAAGATAACAGAGTTGCATCGCTGGCACGCATTTCTGCCGACGTCAAAGAAAATGAAGAGGAAGAAGAAGAGGCTGAGGCGGAAGCGCAAGAGGAGCAAGAGGAAAGTATTATTCCCGATATTACTCCTGAAGAGGATAACGAGTAAAGCATCGAATCGGCCGCTAAAATAGTTTGGGTAAAAAAATGGGGCATTTCGCTTTTTAGCGAAGTGCCCTTTCAAATTAATAGTATATTAGGGGGGTAAATAGTTGATAACGGTTTAGAAAAAAGAAATCACGATATCAACGTATACTTTTATTATAAAACAAATTGGTTAAAAAAACCACCATAATATATGAAGAATTCTTATTGACAACGGATAAATGCAATATTATAATAATTTATTTACAAATAAAGCCAAATAAATACAAAAATAAAATTTTTAAAATTAGAAATAATAAAA
>DOHN01000070.1:0-141 GCA_003535195.1 Ruminiclostridium sp. | reverse complement strand
TTTTAAAATTAGAAATAATAAAACTGTGGCAAATGCTTCATATGGGAGCTGGACTATAAATCTGCTGCCGTACCGGCTAAGTTTTAAAATACGGGTCAAGAGATAAATTGGAAAATCGAAAAAAGTCGAAAAAGCGCTTGA
>DOHN01000098.1:3353-3556 GCA_003535195.1 Ruminiclostridium sp. | reverse complement strand
CGTCATGAAGGCCATAAGGCAGGAGTAAATGATAATATTATAGAGTGTAAAAAGGCACTTGGAGAATCCCTCCAGGTGCCTTTTAAATCAACCAAAAATCTTTTTTATGGTGGGCATCAAAGCCTTTGTTGCTTCGTATCCCGCAGCCATGCATTCTTTCATGTATTTGAATGTCAGCAGTCCCGCCTTTTCAGGCAGAGAGG
>DOHN01000098.1:489-3167 GCA_003535195.1 Ruminiclostridium sp. | reverse complement strand
CATTCGCTTAGACGGCGGCTCATGATCGACAATGAATGCGATGAAATTTCAATAATATTATTGCATTCAGAAACGTGATATTCTTCTGAAAGATCAACGGCAAGGACATTGGTTTCACCTGCAGCAATCAGGAGATTTACAGGCAATACATTGGCTACGCCTCCATCCACCAGACACATGTTATCTACTGTCTTCGGTTGAAAAACGGCCGGAACAGCAGAGCTCGCTCTCATGGCTGTGCATAGTTTTACATCTGTTTCCCACTGAACATTTCGTATCTGCTTTACTCCATGAAGAGAGTTTATGTATGCAATTGTTTGACCGCTGTATAGATCTACAGCCGTGATAATGGTTTTGATGTTTACGTCCTTTATGCTTTTTCCTTCCGTTAGATAAAACAGATAATTTTCCAGCCTGTTCCCCTTGATTAAGCCTGAAAACGTGACCGTTTTATGATTGAAAAATTGAGAAATGGATTTTAATAATCCCATATAATCGGCATCTATCATATATGATCCGTTTTCAGAAAGATAGTCGACAATTTCCTCCAGTTCTTTGGGAGACTTTCCAAGCGAATACAGGCCTGCAGCTATACTTCCGGCACTGGTTCCGGAGATCGATCCGGGAACCATTCCGAATTCGTCCAGCGCACGCAGTACTCCAACATGGGCGGCTCCCCGTGTGCCTCCTCCGGAAAGTGCAATTCCAAAAGACATATTATAACCACCTCATTATGAATAAGATGGTATCATTATATTCAAGTATCCGCCGGATCCATGCGTTCTGCATAGAATAAAATGGTTGCTTTTCAATTAATTTTAGTATATTATTCTATTATTGCTTTAATTTCATTAGGAGGGGAGGTCGCGAAATGATCCATTACAAATGGCAGTCAATTGAAGGAACTAAAAGTGAAAAAGGGCTGAATCGTGTCGCGGCCGCCGGTATCCTGTCCTCTGCCTATTCGGCATCGCAGCATTAAAAAGTCTTTAACTATTTTTTATCGAAGTCATGCAAAAAAGCCTGACTTGTATTCGACAGCGGCCAGCGAATATTTTTTAATATGAACGAAAGCCCTGTACCTGTGTTTCACTATGCTTTATAAGCGATACGGAGGAAATTTTATGAAAAATTTCAGGCTCCTGATGCAGTTTTTGCATGGGGACGGAAGAAAATATATCATTGCTATACTATCTGTTCTGCTCATGACGATCTTTTCCGCTATCTCACCGCTGGTTATCAAAATTACCATCGATTCAATCATCGGCGATGAACCGCTTAATCTGCCCCAAAGGCTATACAGCCTTATTCAGCAGAAAGGCGGGATTGAATATATCAGAAACAATCTATGGATTGTATTAGCTGTGTTGGTTGTTATCACCCTGCTGCAGGGAATCTTTATGTACTTAAAGAGCAAGCTGTCCGCCGCCGTGGCGCAGGATTCGTCAAAGCGTCTGAGAGAAAAGCTCTATGACCATCTGGAGCGCCTTCCCTTCGATTATCATGCAAAGGCTCAGACAGGGGATATTGTTCAGCGCTGTACATCGGATATAGAAACAGTCCAGAACTTTGTTTCAGGCCAGTTTATCGATGCGCTGCAGATTATCTTGCAGGTTGTTGTGGCGCTTATTATAATGCTTCTTATGAGCCCCAGATACACCCTCATATCCATTGTGCTTCTCCCCATCGTTTTCCTTACTACCGTCCGGTTTTTTATCCATATGATGAAGATATTTTTAAGGACCGATGAAGCGGAAGGGATCATGACTGCCGCCCTGCAGGAAAACTTGACCGGGGTCAGGGTAGTGAAAGCGTTTGGCGCCCAGACATTTGAAATGAGTAAATTTGATGAGAAAAATCTGGCCCTGAAAGATCTTAATCTCCAGATCGTAAAGCTGATGGCCGATTTCTGGGGCAGCAACGATTTTATATGCATGGTGCAGCATGCTTTGGTCATTATCGCCGGAACCTACTGGGCCACACAGAATATCGTCACCATCGGCACCATTATTGCCTTTTCTACCTACGCGGGCATGATGGTTTGGCCTCTTCGCGGCCTTGGCCAGATGATGGGCTTTATGGGCCAGTCATTTGTAGCTCTTGGCCGTATCCACGAAATATTGAATACAAAAGCCGAGGACTATCATCAAGGGCTCAATGACGTACCCATCAGCGGAGAAATTGTGTTTGACGATGTGTATTTTGAATATGAAAAGGGGAAACCCGTGCTTGACGGGGTCAGCTTCAAAATAGAAAAAGGAAGCACCGTTGCTGTTTTAGGAGCCACGGGCTCGGGCAAGAGCTCCCTTGTCCACTTACTTTTGCGGCTATACGGCTATCAGAAGGGCCATATCAGGATAGACGGAAGGGAGCTTTCCAATATCAGCCGGGAATGGATCCGAAAAAATATCGGGATCGTTTTGCAGGAGCCCTTTCTATTCTCAAAGAGCATCCGTGAAAATATACGGATCGGAGACTATCATCTGGATGACAAAGAAATTGAAAGCGCCGCACGGACGGCCTCCGTACATGATGCCATTCTGGAATTCGAAAAGGGCTATGATACGGTTGTCGGAGAAAGAGGCGTCACCCTGTCCGGCGGCCAAAGGCAAAGAATTGCCATTGCCCGGGCACTGATTAATAAACCGGATATTCTGCTTTTGGATGAACCCTTGGGA
>DOHN01000098.1:0-355 GCA_003535195.1 Ruminiclostridium sp. | reverse complement strand
ATTTTTGATGATTCCTTAAGTGCGGTCGATAGTGAAACAGATGCCCAAATCCGGCAGGCCTTGAGGAAAAGACGAAAAAACACAACCACCATTATTATCTCCCACCGGATTACCACGCTGTCGGAAGCCGACAACATTCTGGTGCTCGACAAAGGCCAAATCATAGAATCGGGATCCCATGAAGAGCTCATTGCCCGGGAAGGGCTTTATAGGAGAATTTGGGAGATTCAGAGCGCCATCGGTGAAAATTTGGGGGAATAAGTCTGTTGACGGAAAGAGGGGATTATTATGCATTACGAAGAGCAGGAATACAGTAAACGCATTGATATAAATACCATAAAGAAGTTGGCCGTAT
>DOHN01000048.1:3381-3615 GCA_003535195.1 Ruminiclostridium sp. | reverse complement strand
CCGCCTTTTTTTGTAGGAACATTCCGATGATTAAGGTCATCCGCAATTTTCTGAGTCCCCTTGCCTGATAATGCCTCTGCAAAAATAAACTTCACAACTTCCGCCTGCTTGGGATTCACAATCATCTGACCGTCTATGTTTTTATAGCCGTATGGTGGATATGATACCTTGAAAGTTCCGTTCTGAAAGCGTCTTTGAATTGCCCATTTGTTATTTTCTGAAATGGAAATTGAC
>DOHN01000048.1:0-3237 GCA_003535195.1 Ruminiclostridium sp. | reverse complement strand
TCTGAAATGGAAATTGACTCACTTTCTGCAAGTCCACTTAAAATGGAGAGCATCAGCTCGCTTTCCATTGATTGGGTATTTATATTTTCTTTTTCAAAATAAATGTAAACATCAAGGTCTATCAGCTTGCGAACCATCTCAAGACAGTCTGCAGTATTTCTTGCAAATCTGCTGATGGACTTTGTAATTATTAAGTCAATCTTACTATTTTCACAGTCTGATATCATTCTAAGCAGTTCAGAACGGTTTTCTTTTTTCGTACCGCTGATACCCTCGTCATAATAAAGGCCTGCGTATTCCCATTCTGGGTTAGCCTTGATATAAGCTTCATAGTGGACCTTTTGTGCCTCTAAGCTGACAAGCTGCTCATCACTATCTGTAGAAACTCGGCAGTAGGCAGCTACTCGCAGCTTTGGCTTGATAAAAGAATCGGCCATATTTCCTTCTATTTTCGTTATCTTTTTCATCCTCTCACCTCCACTTCGGTAGGTCACATATTACCTCTGAAGCCTTTATATATCAACGACTTTAAGGCATTATCTCTGCCAAAACGGGAGAGAAAGTTTGACGATTTAATACGGTAATTTTGGTAAATTCATCTTCAGTAATTAAGCCTTGTTCGAGCATCCTTTTCAGCAATTTTTCTGCCTGGATATAATTAAACTCATGCTGTAACTGTTCATGCGATACTGTCTTTGGTTCGATTCTGTTCTCTATGATTTCATCCGTAATCTTTGTAACTTTCCTATCCTCACTCTGATTCATAAATCATTACCTCCTACCTAATAGCCGTGGGAACAGGCCGAAGTTGAGGTTTTGTAAAATAATTTGAATCAGAGCATAAAAAAAGAGCCTGCAGGAGCAGCGAACCCCCACAGGCAATTTTCTATTCATTATTCAGTTTTTATAAATGCGTCTTTAAATCCCGCCGCCTTGACCTTTGCAAGCTGTGCCTCGGCATTGGCTTTAACGCTGTATGCACCAACCTGAACACGGTAGAGCTTTCCCTGTTCAGTGGGTGCAATAGGTTTCGACAGAAGTTTTTCAACATCAGATCTAAAAGTGTCCATTGACTTACCATGTTTCGGAAACCAATGCATAACATCTCCATGGTTAGAAGCAATGCCTAGTTTGTAACCTTCGCTGTGGCAGATGATGTTCTTTTCAGTTAAGCCATACTGCTTACAGAGGTAGGCACATAATTCTACAGCTTCTTTATAAACAGCATTGAAATAAGCAGCATCGGCCAAATCATCCTCGCAGATTTCAAATCCTATATGAGTATCATTTGCCGAACCACCAGAGTGCCAGCCACGATAGTTCCACGGAAGCGTCTGGTAGGCGGCAATTGTGCCGTCGTTCAGTTTTCCAATAAAGCCGTGAACACAGACCTGTCTGCCATCTGGTCTCTCTTGATTCCAATGGTTGCCGTTTTGGTTCTTTCCAAGCAAGCCATCATCTGGGCCAACATAGCGTTTCAGCCATGGATTATTTGCCCCGGTGGAGTGCACCATGATACCTTTCGGGGTTATTGTCTTTCCTGCCTTATAGCAGGCATTGTTTATGAATATCAGCTTATGCAAATTCATTTCATATCACCTCTTTGTTAGAATGGGTTGACAGCCGCAAGGGCGGCAGGATACAGATGGTAAGTAAACTTTAGGTCACAATATGCAGTCGGCGATGTGCCATCACTGCCCATGCTGATATACAGTCCATAACCTGCAGGCACTCGGCTCTGACACATTTCAATATGAATGTGCAGTCCTGCGTTGGCATTGTCAGCACCGATAGGCGTACTTCGTGAGATCCTGGTAAATGTCACTTCATCGTTTGAAATATATAAATCCAGTTCTTTCTCAGTCGTATCCGATTGACGGCAAAGGGTAGTAAGATGGCAGTCATAAGCCGTTGGGTAAAGCAGGCCATCCTGTCCGCCTATGACCACACTGCCGATAGGCAGAACCGTCTGCATAGGCCCTCGGATACTGTTGGCACCGCCAGAACCGGATGCATTGCCCGACAGGACATATCTCAAGTAGCTTGACCTGGTAAATGCATTAATCGCAGCTGCTGCAGTAGATGTGAGAGTCAATGCTGTCGTCACGTTTTCTGCCTTTTCCAAAAGGAATAGACTCTCACCTGCGGCAATGGAAACATCACCGATGGAGAATATCCGGCTCGTCCAATAAGCAGTGACCGCCGGATTTGGTTTTGTCCCTGCACCATAAGCAATGTTTACATTGTCCTGAATACCCCTTATGGCTTCGGCAAGTTTCTGAACAGTTTGACGAAGATTACTTTGCATCCGCACCTGCACATTATTCACCGCCGGACTGCCAAGGGATGCGACGATTGTATAGGTTATGGATCCCAGCACTACATTGCTGCCCGTCACTATATTTGTGAAAGTAATGGATGCTCTTCGGCTTAGCAAATCCGGCGCAGTGGCTGTTTCAATCGGATGGAAATGGTTGAGGAGAATCCCTGTCCGCGTGTAAAGTGTGTCACGGGTTTCCCCGATTAAATCATGCGTGGTGTTTAATAAACTGTGGTTATCATTTACCGAATTGTAGGTGAGTGTCAGCAGACTGTACACATCGTTCACATCGAGTGCAGCTAAGGCCGCAAGCACTTGATTCAGCCATTCCTGTGCAGGAGGCTCCGGTGGTTCGGCTATGCCATCCGCAAGAGCCTCCTCCACAATGGTAATAACTTTTGCACTTTTTCCAACCACATCACCAAACACGACTCTGATTTCTAATTGGCCCACGCCGGCATCTATGGTATCAGCCGCACTCGGTGACCATGTCAGAACCCCGGCGCTGTAACTTGTAACCACAGGATAAGCAGTTCCATCGGGTCTTTTATATATAGCCTGCAGTGAAGTAGCGGGATAATCGTTTCCCATCAAACTGGAAATATCAAACTCGATGCTACGGAAATGATTCTCACCGCGCCGGCCGATGTATACGGTTGATGCCTTCGTTAAATCAATCATTTTCCGTCACCAGCCATTGGAGGTTCATCATCTCTTCCGTGAAGCTGCTTAAGAACCTCTTTGAGCTTTTCAGGGATGGGCAGCCCAATATGCCCGGCATTCTCCAAAATGGATACACCTTCATTACTTAGATAGAAGAAGATTACCGCCGTGCGAAGTACACCACCATTTTCACCAGCGCTACCTAATATCTGCGTATCAAGAATATGAGCGACACCCACCATTACAAAGATAAG
>DOHN01000190.1:10360-14816 GCA_003535195.1 Ruminiclostridium sp. | reverse complement strand
CTCATGGCGCTAAATTACGCAATATAAAAAGGTTTGGCGGCGGTTTTGCCGGGGCGCCGCGCTTCTCCGAAAGGAAGTATATCCCAAGGGGGGCAAAAGCATGCATAGCATGCAAGGATAATTCCTATTTCCGGCTATCTGAAGAAAGAACTGCTGTATTACTTACATTTTGTATGTGCGGCAGTTCTTTTTTAATATGATTAGGAATTTTGAACATCAATTTTAAACATAAAGCTGAAAATTTTTACATTTTTTCATCTTTTATTGTTCCAAGCTTTGACAAAATCATTTATATTTCATATAATTCAAATAAGATAAAACCATTTTTGCTATTCGATTCCAATCAAATAAAGGTAGGTATTGCTATGAAGTTACTTAAGTTTCGAGAAAAAAAATCGATAACAAGTATTAGTACATTGAAAGGCCTATTTAAAAAAAGAAAGGAAAACAAGGAGCAGAAAAAGGGTAAGGAAGGCAGACAAAACACCAAAGACGGCAACAGGAGATTCGGAATCCGCATCAAGCTGATTGCTGCTTTTATGTTTATGATCATACCCATTGTGGTTCTTGGATACCTTTCCTACAATACAGCGTATTCTTCTATTAAAACAACCGCTTCCGACACTTCTTTAGAGACAATGGAACAGGCCAAAAAATACTTAGAGGCTTCCCTTAGAAGCATCGAATTTATCTCAACACAGCTGACAACAGATAACGAGCTCAAAGCCTTAGTTTCCACTAAACAGCATGATACCGTAGAAGCTCAGACGACCTGGAACGGTCTGAGAGTCGCAATAAACGATTATAAGACCAATAATAATATGATCAGCAACATTGCGGTTCTGTTGGATGGTGACAATTCTTTCTCCACCCAGGGCAGGGCGATGAATCAAATTGGATTTCAAGGCGTTCAAGGCGGCGAGCTGGCCACCAAAACCAATGAGGCCATAGGCGGATTTGCGTGGTGGGGACTTCACCCTGAAATTGATGTAGAAGGAACAAACCCGCAAAATTATGCAATGTCGCTGGCATGTACTGTAAAAAATTATAAGCATGAAGTGGTTGGACTTCTTGTTATTGATGTCAGCACCGGGTTTGTATCAGATACGCTGAGCGACATCAATTTTGGAAATGACAGCAAATTATATCTGATCAGCCCTGATAACAGGGAAATTGCTTATGTTATGGCAGATGGCGAGAGCCAGGCTCTGGATACGTCACTTGCTGAAAATCAGCTGATAGGGCAAGAAGTTTACAATAAAATTGTTGGAAGCGAAGAGGAGTTTGGATCCTTTACATATGATTATCAGAATTGCGAACACCTCATTCTTCACACCGATATCGGGGAAACCGGGTATCTTTTGGTAGGTGTTGTACCGACCAGAAATTTCACAACCTCGGCTGAAGGCATTCGGAAAATAACCGTGGAACTATGCCTGATTGCCGCAGCCTTCGCCATCATCTTCGGATTCTTTTTTGCAACTAGTATGGGCAGGGCCATTAACCGTGTCATCTCGATATCTAAAAAGGTCACTGAAGGAGATTTGACTGTTGATTGTGCTTCTGCAAGGAAGGATGAGCTAGGCACCTTATCGAATACCTTTAACCTGATGGTCGCCAATATGCGCAAGCTTATTGAAAATGTATCGAATACGGCTACAAGTGTTACTCAATCAGCCCAAACGGTTGCCACAACATCAAAAGAAGTGGCCATCGCTTCCCAGGAGGTTGCCAAGACCGTAGAGGAAATCTCCAAGGGCGCTTCGGCCCAGGCAATGGATTCTGAGCAGGGTTCCACTAAGATGAAAGATCTTGCCGGAAAAATAAACATTGTTTCCGACAGCACAAAGACCATAGAAAAATACTCAGATGACACCATCAACCTGACAAAGCGCGGCCTCTCTTCTATCGTTGAACTTGAAAGCAAGGCAAAAGAAACTACTGAAATGATACATGCCATCATCAGCGACATACAGACGCTGGACAGCCATTCCAAGTCCATCGGGCAAATTGTGAAGGTCATCAGCAGTATCGCGGACCAGACGAATTTGCTGGCACTGAATGCTTCCATTGAGGCAGCCAGAGCCGGAGATGCCGGCCGGGGCTTTGCTGTTGTGGCCGATGAAATCAGAAAGCTCGCCGAGCAATCGGCCTCCGCTTCTAAAGAAATATCCGCAATCATACGTAATACACAGAACCAGACTGCGGTGGTGGCAGAGAGAGCTATATCCTCTGAGAATATTCTGAAGTCCCAAAATATCGCAGTTGAAAACTCGCTGGATACCTTCAAAGGAATTTCCGAGGCCATGGAATTGCTGGCTCAGAAAGTTTCTGAAATCATGGGCGGCGTCAATGAAATGGACAGCTATACCAATGAAACGGTGACGTCCATACAAAACATATCTTCGGTATCGGAAGAAATCGCAGCTTCCACAGAGGAAGTGACGGCTTCTACAGAGGAACAGCTGAGTTCCATCGAAGAGCTTTCCTCCTATGCACAGCAGCTGGGCGAAGCCGCAAAATCGCTGGAGGAGTCCATCAGCAGGTTCAAAATAGATTAAGGCCAGGCCATGTAAAGAGTGCACCTCTTCATGATATTAAAAAAGCTGCTGCAAACTGGTGAAAAGTTTTGCAGCAGCTTTTTTATAGGGTTTTATGTTGTGTTCGGCTTAACCCAGAATGGCCTTAAGATCAGCTTCGGGAGTACTGATGGGCGTCAATCCGAATTTCTCGACCAGAATATTTAATACATTGGAGGAGAAGAAAGCGGGGATGGAAGGTCCGATATAAATATTCTTAATGCCCAGTGCCAGAAGAGTGAGCAGAATGCAGACGGCCTTTTGCTCGTACCAGGACAGCACCAGAGTAAGAGGCAGCTCGTTAACGCCGCAGCCAAAAGCATCTGCAAGAGCAAGGGCGACCTGGATAGCGGAATAGGCGTCATTGCACTGCCCCATATCCATAATGCGCGGCAGGCCGCCGATGGTGCCTGCATCCAGATCATTAAACCTGTATTTGCCGCAGGCCAGTGTCAGTATGACAGTATCCTTAGGAGACTGTTTCACAAAGTCGGTATAGTAGTTTCTGCCCGGCCTGGCTCCGTCACAGCCGCCCACAAGGAAGAAATGGCGGATGGCACCGGACTTGACCGCATCTATAACCGTGCCGGCAACACTTAATACCGCATTTCTGGCAAAGCCTGTCATCAGCTCAGTACCGCCGTTAATGCCGGTAAACACCTGATCCTCTTTATATCCGCCTAATGCGATGGCCTTTTCTATAACAGGGGTAAAATCCTTGGTGCCATCCGGATTCTCACCAATATGAACAAGACCCGGGTAACCGACCACCGCCGTGGTGAAGACTCTGTCCAAATACGTCTCCTTAGGAGGCATGAGACAGTTGGTGGTAAACAGAAAGGCGCCGGGAACATCTTTGAATTCTTTCTGCTGGTTCTGCCATGCAGTACCGAAATTGCCTTTCAAATGACTGTACTTTTTAAGCTCGGGGTAGCCGTGGGCAGGCAACATTTCACTATGGGTGTAGATATTGACACCCTTGCCCTCAGTCTGCTCAAGAAGGTTTTTAAGATCATGAAGGTCATGCCCGCTTATGACAATGAAAGGTCCTTTTTCCACAGTGGTGGTTACCTTGGTCGGAACAGGGTGGCCATAGGCAGATGTATTGGCTTCATCCAAAAGGGCCATGCATTTTAAATTGATTTTGCCAAACTCCATTAAGAGATCAAGCCATTCTTCAACGGAGTGATCTTCGCCGAGGGCTCTCATGCCTTTATGGAACCAGTTGTTTACTTCCTGATCCGCTTTGCCGAGATTATATGCATGATGTGCATAGGCAGCCATTCCACGGAGACCCAGAAGGAGAGTGGAGCGAAGGGAAACAATATCGGCATCCCCCGTCCAAAGGGCATCGGCGGGAAGATTCTCAGCACCGCCCAGCCTGTTCTTTTCCACATTGACACGGGCCGTCATGGCGTCGACCTGCTCCGCATCAAAACTGACATTGGTGATGGTGGTAAAAAGCCCCTCCATCATGAGCAAGTCTGCCTCGGCAGAAGCCCCCTTTTTTGTTGCCCGGGCCAGTCCTATAAGCGCACAGGTCAGTTCATCCTGTTTGTTGGCAACAACGGGAGTTTTCCCGCAGACACCTGAATTTGTACAGCCCTTTCCTCCGGCTGTCTGTTCACATTGAAAGCAAAACATTGACATAAATACTTACCTTACCTTTCTTCTTTATTATTAAGGCAACGGGCCTTAATCGTTCTTTATGTAAAACTCAAAGAGGCTAATCCTCTTTGAGTTCTCCGTCGGTGGTAATGGTTATGACATTCCATGGGATCATCTTTCCGCTTTGGATCAGGGCGTTTTTCACGGCATTTACCATACCTCCGCAGCAGGGGACTTCCATTTTCAGTACCGTAACGCTTTTTATTTCA
>DOHN01000190.1:6322-10254 GCA_003535195.1 Ruminiclostridium sp. | reverse complement strand
GACTTCCATTTTCAGCACCGTAACGCTTTTTATTTCATTGTGGGCCAGAATGGCGGCAAGTTTTTCGCTGTAATCCGTGTTATCAAGCTTAGGGCAGCCTATGATGGTGATTTTATTCCGCATAAATTCCTGGTGGAAATTAGCATAGGCATAAGCTGTGCAGTCGGCTGCTACCAGCAGATGGGCGTTCTTGAAATACGGCGCCATGGGAGAAACCAGTTTTATCTGGCATGGCCACTGGCGAAGCTGTGATTGAGGTTTTTCGGCATCAACCGGATGGGCCTGAACTTTGCGATCGATGGACCTGGCGCGGGTGCCGGGGCAGCCGCATGCAAGTTTTTCAGGCATTTTAGTCTGCTTAGGCTCTTCATGGGAAGGCTGCCCGGCCGGTTTCATTCTTGTCTTGACAGCTTCTTCGTCAAAGGCCTCAGCTTCGCGTTCTTCAATGGTAATGGCACCGGCGGGGCATTCCGGGAGGCAGGCGCCCAGACCGTCGCAATAGGTTTCGGATATAAGCTTTGCTTTTCCGTCAATCAATTGAAGCGCGCCTTCGTGGCAGGCATCAATACAGATACCGCATCCGTTGCACTTGTTCTCATCAATGGTAATAATATTTCTTTTCATATATTTACTCCTTCCAATCGAGAGAATTTTTTGCTTCTTTATGAAATCATTATATAGGCGCTGCAAATAAAAATCAGTAGCCATGGCTACAAAATATAAAGATAATTTTCTGATCCGTTAAAAATCTAAATTACAAATTGAAAATCAGGAAAATCGGTCTTTGCACAGGAAAGAGCATGTGCTATAATAATGTGGAATCGGATGGAAGAGGAGGTTTAGATATGAAACATATTAAAACAATCAATAGTACAACCCTGAATAAGGATCTCAAAAAGGCAGGCTGCGGCGAGTGCCAGACTTCATGCCAATCCGCATGCAAGACCTCTTGCACGGTTGCCAACCAGAAATGTGAAAGACAATAATTTTACATTTCTGAGTAAGGAACATCTGCTAAAAGCTATATGAATAAAGCTGCGGTTGTAACTTAAGTGATAGAAGGGCTGCGATAGCCCTTCTTTGTTCGTTTGCCCGCGTTAATGCGGCGTGCAAAAAAGGTTACTGCTGATACTTTAGATTTTATTGGAGGATAAGATGATACATGCCTATAAAATGCATGGTGAGAATATAGTTCTGGATGTTAACAGCGGCGCCGTGCATGTTTTGGATGATACGGCCTATGATGTCCTGAACTGTTACAGCCAGGATGGAATAATTGACGAAGAAAAGCTTCAAAGCCTGCGTGCCAAATACAATGCTGAAAATCTTCTTGAAGCGCGGCAGGAAATTGACCATTTAAAAGAAAATGATATGTTGTTTACAGCAGATCCTTATGAGGAATATTTGCCTAAGTGGACAAAGAAAACTGTCATAAAGGCTCTGTGCCTGCATATTGCCCATGACTGCAATTTAAGGTGCAGCTATTGCTTTGCGGGGACCGGGGAGTATTCCGGGGCCCGTTCCCTGATGAGCCTTGAAGTCGGAAAGAAAGCCATTGACTTTTTGATAGAAAACTCAGGCAGCAGAAAAAATCTGGAGG
Source organism: Ruminiclostridium sp. (assembly GCA_003535195.1). GTDB lineage: Bacteria > Bacillota > Clostridia > DSM-8532 > DSM-8532 > DTU059. The sequence continues at coordinate 8,654 of DOHN01000190.1, read as the reverse complement.
TAGATTTCTTTGGGGGAGAACCCCTGATGAATTTTGAGGTGGTAAAGGGTATTGTTGCCTATGCAAGAGAAAAGGAAAAAGAATCGGATAAAAATTTCCGGTTTACCATTACCACGAATGTACTTCTGTTAGATGAGGACAAACGGGCATTTATCAATGAGAACATGTATAATGTAGTGCTCAGCCTTGACGGCCGCAAGGCTGTAAATGATGCTGTCAGAAAACGTGTGGACGGAACAGGAAGCTATGATCGTGTCCTTCCCCTGGCAAAAAAAATGGTAGAGGAGAGAGGGGACGGGCAATATTACATGAGAGGGACCTTCACCCGGAAAAATCTTGATTTTGGGGCGGATGTGCTCCATATGGCGGATCTGGGCTTCGATCAGATATCGGTGGAGCCCGTTGTTGCGGCTAAAGATTCAGGGCTGGATATCCGCGAAGAAGATCTCGATACGGTAAGAAATGAGTATGAGCGCTTGGCGGAGGAATATACCCGGCGAAGGAAGGACGGACGCTGGTTTAATTTTTTCCATTTCAATGTGGATCTTGAAGGCGGGCCGTGTATTGCGAAACGATTACGAGGCTGCGGATCGGGAACCGAATACATGGCGGTGACTCCCGTGGGAGACCTTTATCCCTGCCACCAGTTCGTCGGTCACAAGGAATTCCTGCTGGGAAATATATTTGATGGACTAAACGGAAATCCGATACGGGAAAAATTCATTGAGGCCAATGTCTATACCAAGCCGGAATGCAACGCCTGCTGGGCGAAGTTCTATTGCAGCGGAGGCTGTGCCGCCAATGCCTGGCAGTTTAATAAGGACATCAAGGTTCCTTATCATATTGGCTGCGAGCTTGAGAAAAAACGGATAGAATGTGCATTATGGATTAAGGCCCGGGAATTTTGATATGAGGAGAAAAATATGATCAGAAGTTTTAAAGACCAAACTCCAAAAATTCATGAAAAAGCTTATATCGCCGAAAGCGCACAGATCATCGGTGATGTCGTACTCGAAAAGAACGTAAGTATCTGGGACAACGCGGTGCTCCGAGGTGACCTGGGAAAGATTATTGTGGGTGAAAACAGCAATATACAGGACGTTTCATCGGTTCATAACACAGAGGGCATTCCCGTCATCATCGGCAAAAACGTCACAGTGGGACACAGGGCTATACTGCATAGCTGCACCATCGGCGACAATACGCTGGTCGGCATGGGCGCTATTATTCTCGATAATGCAGCTATCGGTAAAAACTGTATTATAGGGGCAGGGGCCGTTGTAACCGGCAATACGGTGGTTCCTGACGGGTCTATGGTTCTGGGAATTCCTGCTAAGGTTGTAAAGAGCTTATCCGAAGCTCAGATTGAAAGCAGCATCAAAAATGCTGAGGAATATGTGCAGCTGGCCGCTTCCTACAAAGAAGAAAATTTCTGATTGCGGAACGGTGCGAACCGAAGATTGTATAATCAATTGTTGACTGTTTTTAGATTCAAGCTTTATAATATGATTATCTTTGCCGAAAACCAATGAAGCGGTTTTCGGTTGCAAGTTGTTTTATGCAGCTTGCAGCGGTATTCTTTGAATGCCGGATAACCATAATATTATTTGAGGCAAAAATGACGAAAGAGAAGGGGGAAGCTCTCGATGAATGATAACAGGACGTTTAAGCTATTTGCAGTTGTCCTTGTAATCGCAATCCTATGCGTGCTTTCTATCACAGGTCTTGGGCCTGCAAATTCAAGAATAATTAAGGGTGCCGGCGACGTCAGAACGGGCATTGATATCCGCGGCGGAATCAGTGCAATTCTTCAGCCTGTTTATCCGGAGGGCTCTCAGGGACGCAATATTGCAGAGGATTTGGCAAGTTCCCGAGAGATCATTGAGGCGCGTCTTGACGCCCAGGGCATCTATGACAAAACCATCACCGTGGATTCTACCAATAACCGTCTTATCGTTGATATTCCCTGGGCTTCCAATGAAACCGAATTTGACCCCCGGAAATCCTTAGACGAGCTTGGCAGCACCGGCGCGTTGACCTTTCAGGAAGTTGAAAGCAAGGATCTATATACCGAAGCTTCCAAGCTTACTCCCTCCGGAAAGATCGTACTTACCGGTGAGGATATTGAAACGGCACAGGCCTATCAGGGTCAAAACGGATCATATCAGATCCTTCTGAAGCTGAAATCGGCCGGTGTGGAAAAATTCTCTGAAGCCACCGGCAGGCTTACCGGAGAAAGAATTGCTATTTTCATGGATCAAATCTGTTTGTCGGCGCCTATGGTTAATGAACAGATCAACACCAGTGAAGCCACTATTACGGGAAATTTCAC
>DOHN01000190.1:4496-6200 GCA_003535195.1 Ruminiclostridium sp. | reverse complement strand
ACGGGAAATTTCACCTTTGATTCCGCCAAGGCATTGGCCGATAAAATTCGTTTTGGCGCGCTGCCTACAAAGCTTGAGCCCGTCAGCGTCGATTCTATCAGTGCCCAGCTGGGCCAGGGCGCTCTGGAAATTTCCATAAAAGCAGGAATTGTTTCGCTTATCGCTGTCGCCATTTATATGATTGTACTATACCGGCTGCCCGGAATTATAGCGATTTTATCCCTGCTGGGTCTGCTGTCCCTTCAGATACTCACCCTTTCAAACTTTGGCATATCGGTTACGCTGCCCGGCATCGGCGGTATTATTCTTTCCATAGGCATGAGCGTTGACGGAAATGTTAATATCTACGAGCGCATTAAGGAGGAGCTGATTTCCGGCAAATCTATAAGGGCTGCTATTGATAGTGGGTTTAAAAGAGCCTTTGTGGCCATTCTTGACTCCAATGTAACGACGATTATAACGGCTGTTGTCCTGATGTACATGGGCTCTGGCGCAGTGAAGGGCTTTGGCGTTACGCTGTTCTTCGGAACATTGTTCAGCTTCTTCTCGGCAGTTACAGCTTCTAAGATGATGCTTCAGGGGCTCACGGCCTTTGGTTTCTCAAAAAACAAATGGCTGTTCGGCGTAAACGGAGGGAAGAAAAATGAAAAAGTTTGATTTTATAGAGAGCAGAAAATATTTCTTTATATTTACCATCTTATTATTTGTTTTCTTTGCCGTCATGGCCATTATTAATGGTGTCACCCTGGATATCAATTTCAAGGGCGGTACCCGCTTATCCGTTGAAATAACCGGTGAGGCAGATCCCAATGTGGCCGGAATTTTGGTTGAGGAAGCAATCGGGAAAAAAGCAAGTGCCAGTATCATGGAAACTTATAGTGCGGACGCCGGGGCTGAGTCCACAAAAATGCTGCGTATTGATATTGCGGGAAATGAACCTCTTACCCCTGAGGAAGAAGATAAAGTCAAAGAGGTTTTAACCAGTAATTTTAATGTAAACTTAAACAGCAATAAAAACGAAAATGTCAGCATTCAGCCTAGTATCGGCCGTGAAGCGCTCAATAAGGGAATCCTTGCCGTCATGATTTCAGTCGTGCTGATTCTCTTCTATGTGGCTTGGCGTTTTAGTATTTTAAGCGGCTTTCCTGCTGCAATATGTGCTATTATTGCATTGATCCATGATGTAGGCGTGATGTTCGGCGTATATATTATATTTAAGCTCCCGTTAAACGATATCTTTATTGCCACGGTTTTAACGGTTATAGGCTATTCCATGAACGATACCGTTATTATCTATGACCGAATTAGAGAGAATACCGGAATCATGCGGAAATCTGATCTGAGAAGTATTGTCAATGTCAGTATTTATGAATCTCTGACCAGAACCATCCACACCATGATGACTACCCTGATTTGTGTTGCGGTTCTGCTTATATTCTCAGTGAACCATAATATCAGCTCGCTGGTGGATTTCAGCTTCTCGCTTCTGATCGGTGTGATCTCCGGCGCTTATTCCACACTCTTTATAGCCACACAGCTTTGGGTGCTCTGGAAGGAAAGAAAAATGAAAGCTGCTATTAAAAAGGCATAAATCCGAGGGGCTATCTTTGTATAGCCCTTCAATTGATTACGAAATAATAAGATCCCTGGGTACCCATTCGGAATCGTCAATTCGTATTACCGTCAAAAGCGGCAGAGTGATGT
>DOHN01000190.1:3537-4372 GCA_003535195.1 Ruminiclostridium sp. | reverse complement strand
AAAAGCGGCAGAGTGATGTTTTGGTGCGTAAGCGGAGCAGGATTGCGGAGCTTACCTAAGTAAAATCCCGGACGGATTTTCTCGAGGGCGCACGAAACATCACTCATGGCGCCAAATTACGAATTAAAAATTTTAGCGCAAAGCTTGACTTGAGACATCATGTATGTTATGATTTTAAATGCTTTGTGAGCGTTTTTTTTTATGCAAAAATCAATAAGCTTATAGCATAGGAGTGTTCCAAAATGAGAACTAGAATCACGTTAGCTTGCAGCGAATGTAAGCAGAGAAACTACGATACAATGAAGAATAAGAAAAATGATCCGGACAGACTTGAAATGAATAAATATTGCAAGTTCTGCCGCAAGCACACAGCCCATAAGGAAACAAAGTGAGCGAAGTATGCGTATTGGGCCGCTTCACGGGCTTTGTGCTTCGTATGAAGCAATGTATGTTTTGCGGACTGCTCAAAGCTTGTTAATTCGCAATAATTAGTGGGGAGTTGTTTCAATGACTGAGCAAAAAGAAAAGTTTACTCATCGCGTGGGTAGATTTTTTAAAGAAATCCGTATGGAAATGAAAAAGGTAATCTGGCCTACCAAGGAGCAGCTCATTAATAACACACTGCTTGTATTAGCAGCCTGTTTCTTTATCGGGATCGTGGTATGGATCGCAGATGCCGGACTTGGTCTACTCTACACTGCTGTTTTTGGACAGTAAGAAGAAAGTATAAAGGAGGGCTGGAGTCTTTGACTCCGCTTGATAAAGTATGACAGAGGAAGCTAAATGGTATGTTGTGCATACTTATTCCGGCTATGAGAATAAAGTTAAGGCCAAC
>DOHN01000190.1:1903-3383 GCA_003535195.1 Ruminiclostridium sp. | reverse complement strand
CCAACATAGAAAAAGTGGTCGAAAATAGAAAAATGCAGGATTTGATTCTTGATGTTGTTGTTCCGCTGGAAGAACAAATTGAGATAAAAGACGGCAAAAAGAAAGCGACGCTGAAAAAAGTTTTTCCTGGCTATGTACTTGTAAAAATGGTCATGTCCGATGATTCATGGTATATAGTCAGAAATACCCGTGGAGTGACGGGGTTTGTAGGGCCCGGTTCAAAGCCTGTTCCATTATCTGACGAAGAGGTCAGAATGATGGGTGTTGAACAGTTTGAGACGGTTGTGGATTATGAGATAGGCGATAGCGTACGCGTTATTGACGGGCCGCTGGAAAACTTTATTGGTACGGTGGAAGAGATCAGTATCGACAAGAAAAAAGTTCGGGTTATGGTTTCCATGTTTGGAAGAGAAACTCCTGTCGAGCTTGATTTTATTCAAATTCAAAAACTTTAATTTTGTTTCTTAAGCGAAGCAGCATTCATTTTGGATCGGACTCGCTTTAGGATATACCTGATGATTTTCAGGCAAGAATACTGGGAGGTGGACTATATGGCAAAGAAAGTTACGGGCTATATAAAATTGCAGCTCAATGCAGGTAAAGCAACTCCTGCACCACCGGTTGGACCAGCCCTTGGCCAGCATGGCGTTAATATCATGGGATTCTGTAAGGAATTCAATGAAAGAACCGCAAAAGAAGCTGGGTTGGTTATTCCGGTTGTTATTACGGTGTACAGCGACCGTTCATTTACGTTTATCACAAAGACTCCGCCGGCTGCCGTTCTTATTAAGAAGGCATGCAAAATTGAGAAGGGGTCTGCTGTCCCTAACAAGGACAAGGTAGCGAAGATCACAAAAGAAGACGTAAAAAAAATCGCAGAAATGAAAATGCCCGATCTGAACGCTGCTAGCATTGAAACAGCTATGAGCATGGTAGCAGGAACCGCAAGGAGTATGGGTATTACTGTCGTTGACTAAGGGTTGCTTAACAAACTGCTGCCCATTTGAAAATTTGGGTTTATTGTTTGGTAAAAGCCCCCGGCCCCGGACTGTGGGAGGGAGAATTCCCGCTAATTTATGACCACAAAGGAGTGAAATGAAATGAAGAGAGGCAAGAAATATCTAGAAGGTCTCAAACTTGTAGATAGAACAAAATTGTACGAGCCGGTCGAAGCAATGGAACTTGTGCAGAAGGCTGCTCCGGCGAAATTTGACGAGACTGTCGAGGCGCACATTAAACTTGGTGTTGACTCCCGTCACGCTGATCAGCAGGTAAGAGGTGCGGTTGTTCTGCCGCACGGAACAGGTAAAACAATCAGAGTGCTTGTATTCGCAAAGGGTGAAAAAGCTACCGAAGCTGAACAGAACGGCGCGGATTATGTCGGTGCCGAAGATCTTGTTACAAAGATCCAGAAGGAAAACTGGTTTGAATTTGATGTGGTGGTTGCCACCCCTGATATGATGGGTGTTGTAGGCCGTCT
>DOHN01000190.1:1673-1798 GCA_003535195.1 Ruminiclostridium sp. | reverse complement strand
ATGGGTGTTGTAGGCCGTCTGGGCCGTGTTTTGGGTCCTAAGGGACTGATGCCTAACCCCAAAGCAGGAACGGTTACCATGGAAATTGCCAAGGCCATTACCGATATAAAAGCCGGTAAAATTGA
>DOHN01000190.1:1280-1481 GCA_003535195.1 Ruminiclostridium sp. | reverse complement strand
TGCCCCATCGGCAAGGTTTCTTTCGGTACCGATAAGCTTCATGATAACTTCCGTACGCTCATGGAAGCCATCGTTAAAGCAAAACCTGCTGCAGCAAAGGGTCAATATTTGAAGAGCGTTACTGTTACTTCAACGATGGGCCCCGGCATTAAGGTGAATCAGCAGAAAGTACTTGACTAATTTTCTTGGATACTATAAAAT
>DOHN01000190.1:778-1132 GCA_003535195.1 Ruminiclostridium sp. | reverse complement strand
AACTACGTTCAATTGAATATCTGACTGTAGACAGCAGGAACCCTTTTGGGTGTAACGTTTATCTTCCTGCCGAGGTATTCTTCTGAAATGGCTAAAAGCCCTTTCGTAGTCTATAGTTGGATTATGAAAGGGCTTTATTTTAGATACAACAAGGTTTAAGGAGGTGCTTTAAATGCCCAGTGAAAAGCTTTTAATACAGAAAAAAGCTCAGGTTAGTGAACTTGCTCAGAAACTGAAAGACGCAAAATCTATTGTTCTTACCGACTATAGAGGTCTTACCGTTGATCAGGACACCAATTTGAGAAAAGCATTGCGCGAGGCAAATGTTGAATATAGGGTTATCAAGAATTCTAT
>DOHN01000190.1:466-650 GCA_003535195.1 Ruminiclostridium sp. | reverse complement strand
ATAGGGTTATCAAGAATTCTATCATCAACTTTGCTGCAAAGGACAGTGAGTTGGAAGGACTTCAACAATATATTGAAGGGCCTACCGCTATTGCTATCAGCGCAACCGATCCGATTGCTCCTTCCAAGATCCTGTCAAAGTTTGCAAAAGATTTTGGCAAGCTCGGGATCAAGGGTGGTGTGGT
>DOHN01000190.1:0-329 GCA_003535195.1 Ruminiclostridium sp. | reverse complement strand
CTCGGGATCAAGGGTGGTGTGGTCGAAGGAAATATCATCGATGAGAACGGCGTAAAGGAACTTGCTTCCACTCCTTCAAAAGAGGAACTTCTCGCAAAATTCATCGGAAGTCTCCAGGGTTCACTGTATGGTCTTGCTGCTGCTATCAATGCAATTGCTGAGAAGCAGGAACAGGCTGCAAATGCCTAATGAATTGTTTAACGGTTTAATAAATAAATTGTAATGGAGGATATTGAAATGAGTGAAAAAATCACAAATATTATTGAAGAAGTAAAATCTTTAACAATCCTTGAACTCAAGGATCTTGTAAAAGCTATCGAAGAAGAATT
>DOHN01000131.1 GCA_003535195.1 Ruminiclostridium sp. | reverse complement strand
AGTCCCTGAAGGCCCACCAAATCACGTATAGAGTGGACACAATGAAAAGCCCTTGAAATCAAGGGCTTTTTGTGTATGTACAATACGGCTTTAAATGCAGTGATTAATGATAATGACAACCCCCACGGTTTAGGAGATTTAAGATGGTTTTAAAGGGCAGGCTCAGGCTTATTTATGATATGATTCCCCGCTGTGATATTCTTTCGGATATAGGAACCGATCACGCCCTGCTTCCGGCCTATGCCCTTTTGAACGGACGCTGCAGAAAAGCAATCGCCTGCGATGTCAGGAAAGGCCCTCTGGAAAGAGCCGAAAGGACCATGATGCAATACAAGCTTCAAGACCAAATGGAATTGCGTTTGGGAAGCGGCCTTGAGCCATTGTCGCCAGGGGAGGCCGACTGTGTGGTTATGGCCGGTATGGGAGGAATCCTCATTACCGGGCTTCTAAACGACTCTTTGAGTATCGCAAAAAAAGCCAAATCCATCATTCTTCAGCCCATGGTAGGGCAGGAGTTAGTAAGACCTTTTCTTTGGAAAAATGGCTTTGAGGCTGACGATGAGGGCCTTGCCCGCGAGGGGGAAAAACTGTACCAGGCCCTGTCGGTTCATTATACGGGAGAAATCAGGAATGGCTGGGCGCCTGTCCATGAGGTTATCGGAGAAAAGCTTTTGGCTAAAAGGGATCCGCTCCTGGAGGATTGGATCAAAGACCGCACCAGAAGGCAAGAAAAGATTGTAAAAGGGCTTGGGGCAGCACAGTCTGCTGCCGGGAACCTTCAAAAAGAGGAGGAACTTCTATGGGCTATGCGAAATCTAGTATAAAGCTATCTGAAATTATGAACTATATCGAAACACTGGCTCCAAGAGAGCTTCAGGAAGGCTATGACAACAGCGGCCTGATACTGGGAAATCCCAATACCGGCGTAGCCAGGGTGCTGGTCTGCTTGGACGTTTGCCTTGACGCGCTGGAAACTGCCATCTCGAAGGATTGTCAGCTCATTGTATCCCATCACCCGGCTATTTTTAAAGCAATAAAAGTCTTTACCGAGGATACCCGGGAGGGTGAGCTTCTGGTAAAGGCTGTGACAAATCATTTGGCCATATACAGCGCCCACACGAATTTTGATTCGGCTGCGGGTGGGCTTACTGACCTGCTTTGCAAAAAACTTGGACTCAAAGATACCGGCGTTATTCAGAAAAATCTTTATGCCAACTCGGAAGGCGGTTTTGGCCGGTATGGAACGGTGGACGCTATCCAAGGGAAAAATTTCATTAAAATGCTTAAAATGACGCTTTCTCTGCCTGCGGTCCGGCTGGTGGGGTATGTCCCTGAAAGCATTTCAAAAGTGGCCGTTTATAACGGAGCTTATGACCGGGGCATACTGAATGATCTGAAAACCCTTAAGCCCGATGTGCTGGTAACCGGCGACCTCAAATACCATGACGCCCAGGAGCTTGCCGAAAATAGCCTGTTTACCATCGATGCGGGACACTATGGCACCGAAAAGATCTTCGCGGAGGAAATGAGCGCTCTTCTCAAAAGCGAGTTCCCACATCTTGGCGTTCTGCCCTATGAAGGCGCTGATATTTTTACTTTCGCCTGAGCGCCAGAGTGATGTTTGAGTACGTCAGCGGAGCAGGATTGCGGGGCGGCGTGAATCAAAGTTTGACAGGGTTTTGCTTGATAAACAAGAGGGAAAGCTTTAGAATTAAAAACAGCATCGTTTTGGGTCAATGTCCATAATCAATGTAAGTGAACTATCAGATATCCAGGAGCCGGTCCGGCTTAAAGCGGATTGGTTTAACTTTATTAATATACTTAATATACTGGGAGGATGATTTTATGAAAGCATTGGTACTGAAGGAATATAATAATTTCTCAGTAGAGGATGTACCTGTTCCGGAATTCGGCAGGGATGAAGTATTGATCCGAGTAAAAGCCTGTTCCATCTGCGGAAGCGACGTCCATGGCATGGATGGCAGCACCGGAAGACGGATTCCGCCCATCATTATGGGCCATGAAGCAGCCGGTGTTATCGAGAAGGTCGGAGAGAATGTCAAGTCCTATAAGCCTGGTGACAGAGTGACTTTCGATTCAACGGTGTATTGCGGATCCTGTTATTTCTGCCGGCACGGTGAGATCAATCTGTGCGACAACCGCAAAGTGTTGGGCGTTTCCTGCGGGGATTACAGATTCCACGGCGCTTTTGCCGAGTATGTGGCAGTGCCCCAGCATATTCTTTACCCTCTGTCCGACGAACTGTCCTTTGAGCGGGCAGCCATGGTAGAACCCCTTTCCATAGCCTTTCATGCCATCAAACGTTCCCCCGTTTCCCTCAATGATACCGCTGTTGTTGTAGGCGCAGGAATGATCGGTCTTTTGATCATCCAGCTTCTCAAAGTCAATGGCTGCGGTAAAATCATTGCCGTTGATCTAGTACCCGGTAAATTGGAAATGGCTAAAAAGTTCGGCGCAACCCATGCCCTTAAATCGGACGAGGTTGATGTACCGGCTGAAATATATAAGCTGACCTCCGGTCTCGGCGCCGATATAGCTTTCGAGGCAGTAGGAATAGGGCCGACAATCCAAACTGCAATATCCAGTCTCAAAAAAGGCGGCAGTCTCACTCTTGTCGGCAATATCAAGCCTTCCATTGATTTGCCGCTCCAGACCGTCGTGACCCGCCAGCTCTCTTTATACGGATCCTGTGCCTCCAACGGGGAATACCCGGATTGCCTGGATCTGATCGCCTCCGGAAAAGTTGATGTGGATTCCTTTATCAGCAGCACCTCCAGCCTGGAAGATGCAGCGGGCTGGTTTGACCGGCTTTACAAAGGGGAGCCCGGCTTAATGAAAGTGATAATAATACCTTAAATATATAGGGGGATCATTCAAATGGATAAAGTTAAAGTGGGCATTATCGGCTGCGGTAAAGTGTCTCATCTGCATGCCCAGGCACTCAAAGAAATCGGAGAAGCTGATTTTACTTCGGTATACAGCCGGAGCCTTCAAAAAGCAAAAGCATTTGCAGAAAAATATAATGTGCAGGGATTCGACGATCTTGACGAAATGTTCTCAAAAAAGGTTGTGGATGCCGTTATTATATGCACCCCCCATCCCAATCATGCCGATGTCGCCGTAAGGGCGGCAAAAGCAGGTATCCATGTATTGGTGGAGAAGCCTCTGGCATCTTCCCTGGAGGATTGCGACGCCATGATCGGGGCAGCAAAGGGGAATGGCATCAAGCTTGGCATGGTGGGCCAGCGCAGGTTCTACCCCTCTGTGCAGAGGATCAAAAGGGCCATTGATGAAGGAAAGATCGGAAGACCCATACTGGGGACCGTCAATATATTCGGCTGGCGGGATGAAGCCTATTACAGCAGCGATCACTGGCGCGGCAAATGGAAGGAAGAAGGCGGCGGTGTACTGGTTAATCAGGCGCCTCATCAGATCGATATTTTACAGTGGTATATGGGTCCCATCGATGAAATCTACGGCTGCTGGTCAAATTTGAATCACCCGTATATTGAGGTGGAAGATACGGCCGTAGCGGTCATTAAGTTTAAAAGCGGCGCAATAGGCAATATCCTTGTGACCAATTCTGTAAACCCGGCGCTCTACGGAAAGGTTCATGTATATGGGGAGAATGGTGCTGCCCTCGGTGTACAGACAGACGGCGGCGCAATGTTTATTGCAGGGATGTCCAGTATTACCGAACCTCCCGTCAATGACCTTTGGACTGTAAAAGGCGAAGAGCAGCTGCTTGAGAAATGGAAAAAGGAAGATACGGACCTGTTTAACCGGATAGATCCTACCGTCTACTTCCATAAAAAGCAGATCGAAGACTTCCTGAGGTCCATCATCAAAGACACCGAACCATTGATAGACGGCGAAGAAGGCCGGAAAACCGTCGAGATTTTTACGGCAATTTACCGTTCCCAGAGGGATAAATGCCCTGTTAAATTTCCTTTGGAACCGGAATATAAGGATGATTTTGACGGAAGACTTTAACTCATTAAGAATTAACTGTTGTGTCACAATAAGCGCCTGTGCAGCCAGGTCTCTGAACTTGTTAAGAATGTTAAGAATAGCTCGGTTGAGGTTAGAAATCTGTCTGGCAGGCTCCTTGAAGCTGTAAAAGAATTTACTCTGTAGAGAGGATTACCGTTTGACACTGTTCTATGGATATGCTAGCATTTTTTTATGTCAGCATTAATTTTAAGGAGTATTGAAATGGCATATAAACTTATGGCCGTAGATATAGACGGAACTTTGCTGGACGACAACAGCCGGCTTACCGAGAACACAAAAAAAACCATCAGGCTTGGTGTGGAAAACGGTCTTATTTTCACCATCGCCACAGGCCGGCCCATTCAGGGCGTAGAATACCTGAACAAGATGCTGGACCTGGACCTTCCGTTTATCACATATAACGGCGCCATGGTTGTTATGGGCAGGTCCAAGGAAATCCTTTATGAGCAAAAGCTCTCCCCGACCGACACAAAAGACATTGTCGAGCTGGGCCTGAAATACGGTGTTACTGTTATGGTCTGGAAGGATAACGGACTGTTTGTCCCGCTCATGGATGCAAGAGTGGAAGAATATAAGCATATATCCAATGTAGAGCCCGTCCTCATCAGCAATATCCAAGAGCTGACCCGAAACGGCGCCACAAAGGTACTTTGGTATGGTGAGGAAGAAGAGATCCAGAAATACCAGAAGGAAATGGCCGGGCTTTTAAGCGATCATGTAAACTACCATACTTCCCGCCCGTATTTTCTGGAATTTGTGGATAAGAACGCTTCCAAAGCAATTGCCATGGAGAAGCTGGGAGAGCATTACGGCATCAAACAAAGCGAGATGATTGCTGTGGGCGACGGATACAATGATCTTTCCATGATTGAATACGCCGGCCTGGGCGTTGCCATGGGCAATGCTCCTGATGATATCAAGGAAAAGGCGGATTATGTCACGCTTTCCAACGAAGAAGACGGCGTTGCTCATGTCATACGCGAGTTCGTACTGAAATGACATCCGTAATTTAGTGACGTGAGTGATATTAAAGTGTGTAAGCGGAGCAGAATTGCGGAGCCACCGAGTAAAATCCAGGACGGATTTTCTTGAGGACGTACGAAACATTACTCATGGCGCTAAAGCATAACGACACGAAAAGCGGCAGAGTAATGTTT
>DOHN01000002.1:65892-66158 GCA_003535195.1 Ruminiclostridium sp. | reverse complement strand
TCATGTTTAGGAAGACAAAGCAAGACTGATAGAGTAAAATAAGTGAAAGAGCACTATTATTAAAGCAGCTTTTTGTTTAACACCAATTTTCAAAAAAGAAAAACAGGAGTCTGGCGATATGAACAACCTTCCTATTCTCGGCATAACCATGGGTGATGTTTGCGGCTGCGGGCCGGAAATTGCTGTCAAAGCTCTGAATAAAGCCGCAATCTATGAAATCTGCCGCCCTATTATAGTGGGCTCTGCCGCTATGGTCAAAAGAGCGG
>DOHN01000002.1:65435-65714 GCA_003535195.1 Ruminiclostridium sp. | reverse complement strand
ATTCGAATATGGAACCATCGATGGTTACGATATTCCCTTAGTACCCGCCGACGCGGATCCGCCTTATGGAAAAGTAACGGAGGTAGGAGGACGTGCCGCTTATGAAGCGGTTGCCAAGGTTATTGAGCTGGCCATGGCCGGGGAAGTGGACGCGACCATTACCGGTCCCCTTCATAAAGAAGCCTTGAATTTGGCCGGCTTTTACTACAGCGGCCATACTGAAATCTACGCGGCTCTTACCGGCGCCAAGCGTTATGCCATGATGCTGGCCGACGGCAA
>DOHN01000002.1:65001-65296 GCA_003535195.1 Ruminiclostridium sp. | reverse complement strand
GCCATGATGCTGGCCGACGGCAATTTACGGGTTGTTCATGTATCCACCCATGTGTCCTTGCGGGAGGCCTGCGACAGGGTAAAAAAAGAGCGGGTTTATGAGGTTATACATATTGCAGACGACGCCTGCAAAAGCATCGGAATTGAAAAGCCCCGCATTGCTGTGGCAGGTCTCAATCCCCATTGCGGGGAAAATGGGTTATTTGGCACCGAGGAAATTGAGGAAATTACACCTGCCATCAAAGCGGCAAAATCCGAAGGCCTCCATGTGGAAGGCCCCATTCCCCCCGATACGG
>DOHN01000002.1:58058-64896 GCA_003535195.1 Ruminiclostridium sp. | reverse complement strand
GCCCCATTCCCCCCGATACGGTGTTCAGTAAGGCAAATGGCGGAATGTATGATATTGTCGTTGCCATGTACCATGATCAGGGACATATTCCTCTAAAGGTTGTAGGGTTTGTTTACGACCAAGCTAAACAGCAATGGAAATCTGTTTCAGGCGTTAATATTACTCTCGGCCTGCCTATTATCCGCGCCTCTGTGGATCATGGCACAGCCTTTGATCAAGCGGGAAAAGGAACAGCAACCTCGGAAAGTCTGGAAAACGCCATACATTATGGTGTGAGAATGGCATTATCAAAAAAGAAAAAATAATCTAAAGGTGGGATTCCCATGATGGCTGATGCGGCGATCATCGCAGATGACCTCACAGGCGCGTGCGATACCGGTGTTAAACTCACAAACCTTGGTTATGAAACCCAGGTCATTATCAATGTGGATAACCTGGACAGCTTTACAAAAGACGGCAGTCAACTGTTCTCTGTTAACACGGACACCCGGGGGCTGACTCCTGATAACGCATATAATCGTGTCAAACAAACGGTTGAGGTCTTGAAGAAGAAAGGGATCAGCCTGTTCTATAAAAAGATCGACTCAGTATTAAGGGGCAATATAGGAAGAGAAATCGATGCCATGTTTGACGCACTGGATTACCAGATAGCTGTTGTTGCCCCCGCTCTTCCCGATAACGGCAGAATTATTAGAAGCGGCAAACTCTATGTGCGGTCAGGGGAGGGGGCTGAAGAGGTCTATACATTAACCGTTAAAGACGCTTTGAGTGATACTGCGGACCGTTCCGGAAAAACAGTGGAGCTTTCAGTTGTCAGGCAGGGCAAAGATGCCATAAAGAGCGAAATTGCCCGGTTATATGCAGAAGGGCACACCATGCTCCTTTTTGATGCGGAAGTCAATGACGATTTAAGGCTTATTTCAGAGGCCATTGCTGAAATGGATCTCCGAATACTGCCGGTGGGCAGTGCAGGCCTGATACGCTATCTCTGGCCTTCGCTGGATGGGTGCAACGCCTCTGATACAAGCAGCACTCAGGCAGAAAATGAGGAGGCAAGGACTCTGATGGTGGTGGGATCCATTCATCCGGCTACCCTCGCCCAGATCCAGGCCCTGCATAAACGTAAGAATATTCACATGGTCGCCTATCCCGTGCGGGGCCTTACAGAGGAAAACTCTTTGGAGCGAATCTCCGGGCTTATCAGTGGCATCAAGCGGGATTTAGGCGGTAGAGCAGGGCCTTTGGAGATCCTTGTGACCACTGAGCGCATTTTAAAGAATGATTTTGCCGAGTATGAACAAAAGTATTTTAAGGATGTATCCAATGAGCTTATAGCCGGGGGCCTTTCCGAGATTGCAAATCAGCTGCTGGATCCATTAAAAATAAACAGATTGATTGCTACCGGCGGAGATACCGCGAGCCATGTGTTCAATAAAGCCGGCATCAGGCAGATGAAGCTGCTGGCCGAGCCTATGCCGGGAATTGTTGCCGGTATAGTTACAGCCGGGGCAGACAAAAAGCTGCTGCTGGCTACCAAATCGGGCGGATTTGGCGGCGAAGATGCACTGAACAGGCTTATGGACTATATGTCGGGTGAGACAGTGAAAGGGATGTGGGGACATAAGCGATAAACTTGATTATAAGAAAGAATATAAAGATCTGTATATGCCGAAAACAAAACCCTCCATTATTGATGTTCCGGAAATGATTTTTATTGCTGTTGACTCTGTTGGACGGCTATGATCAGATAGCCGGAATTTGTGACGGCGGAGGTTTTTGAAGCAGCCAAAAAAGCTCTGTTAAAAAAGAAGCCGGAGATGGATCTTACTGACGCAAAGCTGATAAAATACACGGAAGGGTTATGCGTCCAGGCCATGCACATCGGCCCCTACGATACTGAAGCGGCAACCATAAGGCTTATGAAGCAGTACATCATTGATAACGGTTATATGAACGATATATCGGAGTCGAGGAAGCACCATGAAATATATCTTAGTGATCCCCGCAAAACCGCACCTGAAAAATTAAGAACGGTCGTTCGGCATCCCATCGTAAAATCCGCTTCTGATTAAAAGAACTTCAACGCAATCAGAGATTGCGGATGGAACCCGGGAGCCTTGTTGTGTTCGCAATAAGTAAAGGGAACCCTTTCGGGTTCCCTTTAAAATTGCTGATTATCGGGTCAAGCTTTAGAATACCGGGACAACCGCACCCTGGTATTTCTCTTCGATGAAGCTCTTGACTTTGTCACTGGTTATGGCCTTTACAAGGGCTTTTAAATCTTCCCGGTTCTCGTCGCCCTTCCGAACGGCAACGATGTTGGCGAAGGTGGCGGCGGCAAGGGAGTCCTTGTCCTCTGTGGCCAGGGCATCTGTAGAAGCGTTTAATCCCGCCTGGATAGCGTAGTTGCCGTTAATAACCGACAGGTCCACATCCTGAATAGAGCGGGGAAGCTGAGCGGCTTCAATTTCAATAATGTCCAACTTCTTTGGATTTTCCACGATGTCATTGACAGTTGCTTTCAGATCGGATCCCTCTTTCAGCTTTATAAGCCCCTGAGCTTCCAGGAGCAGAAGGGCTCTGGCCTCGTTGGTAGGATCGTTGGGAACAGCGATCTGTGCGCCGTCTTTTAATTCTTCAATGGAAGCCGTTTTTCCGCCATAGATGCCAAAAGGCTCATAATGAACGGCGACGATAGGAACCAGGTCGGTTTTGTTTTCTGCATTGAAGTCGTCAAGATAGGGCTGGTGCTGAAAATAATTGGCATCCAAATCGCCGGTATCCAGTGTCAGATTGGGCTGGATATAGTCGGTAAACTCTTTGATCTCCAGCTCATATCCCTCTTCTGCCAGAATTTCCTTGACAACTGCCAGAATCTCGGCATGGGGTGTGATGCTGGCGCCGATCACAATTTTAGTGGGCTTGGCAGCATCCTGTAAGTTTGAAGGGCTGGGAGCCCGGCTGCCGGTGTTGCTTGCGCAGCCGGCAAAAATGGTCAAAGTAAGCAGCATGATTAGTAGAACATTTAATGATTTTTTCATAGCGCATATCCTCCTGCGTTTTTCGTTATATCTATTTTAACTTCAATTTAATAGATTCTCTGTTAGAAAATGCTGGATCAATATTTACCGGGTCCTTTTGTCCATGTTTTTTGCCATCCTCGTGCCGACTTCCTGAATAATCTGTACGATTATTACAAGGAGCACCACGGTAATGAGCATAACATCATACTGGTATTTATACAGGCCGTAACGAATAGCGATATCTCCAAGCCCGCCGCCGCCTACAATACCGGTCATGGCCGAATAGCCGACAATGGTTGTAACGGCAATGGCGCTGCCTACTATTAAAGAAGGCTTGGCCTCCGGCAGCATCACCTTGTATATGATCTGGAAGGGCGAGGCTCCCATGGATTGAGCCGCTTCAATAGCACCCCGGTCAATCTCTTTAATAGAGCTTTCCACAAGTCTGGCTATATAGGGCGCGGAGGCGATCACAAGGGGAACGATGGATGCCTTGGGACCAAGGGGAGTACCGATTATCAGTCTTGTAAAGGGCTGGACCACTAAAACCAATATGAGAAAAGGCACTGACCTTAACAGGTTAATAATTACTCCAAGGAACTTGTTAAGCCAGGTTACCGGAGTAAGTCCATCCTTCTCGGTAGTAACCAGAAGGATGCCTAAGGGCAAGCCGATAAGGTATGCTACAACGGAGGAGATAATGGATACGTAAAGGGTTTGAACGGAACCTTTTAGAAGCATTTTAATCATTACTGAATTAAACAAATTCCTTCACCTCCTCCACCGAAAGATCCTTTGATTTTAAATAATCCATCATTTTTTCCGCTGTCATATTATCCTGTGGCAGTTGAATGACGATTTGTCCAAACGCTTTTCCGCCAATATTCTGGGTGTCGGCGAAGATGATGTTTACCGTTGTTCTGAACTTTAAGACCATGTCGGCAATGACCGGCTCAAAGGAGGAGCTTCCGTCAAAAACGATACGGCAGCACCGGCTTCCCACAAAACTGTTGATCTTGGCATCGTCGGGATAAAACAGCCTTTTGGCGGCTTGGGACTTCGGCCTTGAGAAAACCTCATCCACATATCCGGTCTCTGCGATATGATGCTGGTCAATAATGGCTACCTTTTTGCAGATTCCCTCAACAACGGCCATTTCGTGGGTTATGACTACAATGGTGACGCCAAGGCGCTGATTGATGTCACTGAGAAGTTCCAGAACACCCCTGGTGGTAGAAGGGTCAAGAGCGCTGGTGGCCTCATCGCAGAGCAGAATTTTTGGGTCTGTGGCAAGGGCTCTGGCAATTGCTACGCGCTGGCGCTGCCCTCCCGAAAGCTGGGAGGGGTAAGCTTGAAGTTTATCGGGTATTCCTACTAATTCCAGCAAGCCTCTTGCTTTTTCCCGGGCCTCTTTTTTTCGAATGCCCGCTATTTCCAGAGGAAAACAGACATTGTCCAGAGCAGTTCTTTGCATCAATAGATTAAACTGCTGGAAAATCATGCCCATAGACTGTCTGACGCGGTATAATTCTTTATCGGAAAGGGAAGAAAGATCCTTTCCGTCAAACAGGACTTTCCCGGCGTCAGGCTTTTCCAAGAAATTTATGCAGCGGACAAGGGTGCTTTTGCCGGCGCCGCTCATACCGATAATTCCGAAAATATCGCCTCTATAAATCTCAAGATTAATATCTTTCAGGACTTCAATGACCTCACCGGTTGTTCCCGTAAAGCTTTTGCTGAGGTCTTCTATTTTAATGATGGGGTCCAATTCGCTCATCCCTTCACCTGCTTTTGCTTTCCGACGTTGGACTTACAGGTATATGATTTAATATTCTATTACAAAATACAGATTTGTCAATTTACCGAGGACCGGATCCCCTTTTTTGCTGATCGCCACCACCGGCAGACAGAGGATATGTTATCAACCAACCGATCCTTTTCTATCCATTTACGCTCCAGCTTTCATATTTGAGAGTAAACATATATGATTAGTATGATATAAAAAGATGGTAATGCAACCCTATTAAAATGTCAATACTTTTTTTAGAATTTTGTTTGGGTTCTGTGCGTTTAGAAGGTGTTAAATCAGGGCATGGTTATTTTTATGCATCAGAAGCACCGGTCTGCGGCTTCATTAATGCATTGACAGAAAGATTATGCTAAAATAGGTTTATGTTCTTTTTGATACTTTTGGGAGGCTAGTTTTGAAAAAATTACCTGATGAAATTACAAAAACTGTGGAGGCTTTGGAAAATAAAATCGGCTATCAATACCGTAACAGGCAGTATGCTGTAAATGCGCTGATCCACAGTTCCTATTCAAATGAGCATCAAAACTTTGCGGCAAAAAACAATGAACGGCTGGAATTTCTAGGCGATGCTATCCTGGACTTTGTCATGGGCCTGATGCTCTATAATGACAAGTCTTGCTTAAATGAAGGGGAAATGAGCAAAATACGCGCCCTGATTGTCTGCGAGTCATCGTTGTATGACTGCGCCCAGAAGATAGGATTGGGCGATTTAATTCTGTTGGGCCGGGGCGAGGAGGCCAATGGCGGCAGAACAAGGCCCTCCATTCTTTCAGATGCCATGGAAGCCGTTATAGGAAGCATTTATTTAGATGGTGGCATGGACGAAGCCGCCGGCTTTATTATGGGCCTTTTGGGGGAAGTTTACGAGAAAGCTGTCAGCGGGATGCTCTTTATGGATTATAAAACCGCGCTGCAGGAGGAACTTCAGAAGTCGGGAGATGTACAGATCCAATACAAACTCCTGGAGGCAGTGGGGCCTGATCATTCCAAGACCTTTAAAATTGCCGTTTATGCCAATGGCAAATCCATCGGAACAGGGATCGGGAAATCGAAAAAAGATGGAGAGCAAATGGCTGCCAAAGCGGCTTTGGAAGATATCAACCAGGCGGAATAGAAAGGCGGAAAGTGGTTAGAAATCGTCATGTCAATATACCAATATTTGTTCCGCATATCGGCTGCCCCCACACCTGTGTTTTCTGCGACCAAAGGAAAATCAGCGGAACCCGGTCGGCTCTGTCCCCGCAAATGGTCAGAGCACTTTTAGAGGAGAGCCTGTCCACAGTGGACGCCCAAGATGATGCGGAAATTGCCTTTTTCGGAGGAAGCTTTACAGGTATTCCGGAAACCCTGATGATTGATTATCTGGAGGCGGCCAGACCCTTTTTGAAATCTGGAAAAGTGCGGGGCATCCGCCTTTCGACCAGACCCGACAATATCAGTCCCCGTATTCTGGATATCCTGAAAGCCTACGGTGTTACCGCGGTTGAACTCGGCGTGCAGAGCCTGGACAGTGAGGTCCTGAAACTGAGTCAAAGAGGCCATACCATCAAGGACGTTGAAACGGCCTGCGGACTGATTAAAAAATGGGGCTTCAAGCTTGGTGTTCAGGTGATGCTGGGGCTTCCGGGTGATACTTTTGAGAAGACCATGAAAACGGCCTATGGGGTTTTAGAGCTTAAACCGGATATGATCCGGCTTTACCCGGTGCTGGTGCTGAAGGATACGGAGCTTGAGCTGCTTTACAGGAGCGGCCGATATAAGCCGCTTACTCTTGAAGAAGCCATTGCCTGGTGTGCTGCGGTGCTGCCTCTTTTTACCCGGGAAAATATCACCGTTTTAAGGGTCGGTCTCCATGCCGCAGAGACCCTGGAGGATTCTATTGTTGCCGGGCCATATCATCCGGCATTCGGCGAATTGGTTGAATCCCGTATTTTGTATGCCAGAATAATTGAACAGCTAAATGCCATGAACCTCCCGGCAAAGGGAAGAATGACTGTCCGGGTCC
>DOHN01000002.1:57551-57927 GCA_003535195.1 Ruminiclostridium sp. | reverse complement strand
GCCGGAGCTGATGTCAAAGCTGATAGGCCAAAAGCGCTCCAATGTCAAAGCACTGCAGGGAAAATATGGCCTGGATATAAAAGTTTTGGCCGATTCCCGGGTGGAAAGTTTTGAAATACAAATAGATTAAAGGAAGAATAAAGATGAGAACAATTGAAGCAGGCACCGTTACCGACATCGTCGAGAAGTTGTGCATAGAGGCCAATCTCTATTTGAATGACGATATTCGATCCGCCCTTGTAAAGGCTTCTCGAATAGAGGAGTCCGAGACCGGGCGTTCCATCCTGGAAAGCCTTGTGAAAAACGCCCATATCGCGGCCCATGAAAAGATGGCCATATGCCAGGATACGGGTATGGCGGTTATTTTTGCAGAGCT
>DOHN01000002.1:46916-57350 GCA_003535195.1 Ruminiclostridium sp. | reverse complement strand
GGCTATAAAAACGGGTACTTAAGGAATTCAGTGGTGGCAGATCCCATCCGAAGAGGGAATACAGGCGATAATACCCCCGCCATCATTCATTATGAACTGAAAGCCGGGGACAAGCTGGTTCTTCACGTGGCCCCCAAGGGCTTTGGCAGTGAGAATATGAGTGCGCTGAAAATGCTGAAACCTTCCGACGGAGTGGAAGGGGTAAAAAAGGCCATTATCGATACGGTGAGTCAGGCCGGCGCCAATCCCTGCCCGCCCATTGTCGTCGGGGTCGGCATCGGGGGCAGCATGGAAAAAGCCGCGTTGCTGGCAAAGAAGGCATTGATGCGGCCCATCGATCAAAGCCACCCTGATCCATATTATAAGGAACTGGAAGAAGAGCTGCTTAGAAGCATCAATCAGCTCGGTATCGGCCCTGCCGGGTTGGGCGGAAGGACAACGGCTCTGGGTGTCAATATTGAAACCTATCCCACGCACATTGCCGGTCTTCCGGTGGCTGTCAATATCAGCTGTCATGTGACAAGACATAGATCAGCCGAAATTTAGGCATGGGAAATGGTGATTTAAGATGAAAGAAAATTACGGAACCCTTTATCTTGTGGCGACTCCCATAGGCAATCTGGAGGATATTACCTACCGGGCCGTCAGAATATTGTCCGAAGTGGATTTGATTGCAGCGGAGGACACAAGGCATTCCCTGAAGCTGCTGAATCACCTGGGAATTAAGAAACCTCTCATAAGCTACCATGACAATAATCGTATCTCCCGGGCAAAAGAGCTTGCAAAAAAGCTGAAAGAAGGTAAGAATATAGCGCTTGTCAGCGATGCGGGCACACCCGCTATTTCCGACCCGGGAGAGGAGCTTGTGGCAGTCGCCATAGAGGAAGGAATCCCGGTCACTGCTGTGCCAGGCTGCTCAGCTTCCATAACAGCGCTTATATTATCGGGGCTTCCTGCCGGCCGGTTCGCTTTCGAAGGTTTTTTGCCGCAAAAGCACAGCGAACGTCTGAAATTTCTGGAAACCATCAGGAACGAAGACAGGACACTCATCTTCTATGAAGGCCCTCACAGGGTAAAGGACATGCTCTCAGACACCCTGAAGGTTTTTGGCGACAGGCGGTGTACTGCGCTAAGGGAGCTTACAAAAATTCATGAAGAGGCTGTAAGGGGTACTCTGAGCCAGGTGCTGGCACATTTTGAGGCGAATGATCCCCGGGGCGAATTTGTTATCATAGTGGAGGGTACAAAAAATCCGGCCTCTGATGCGCAAAAGCCGGACTATTCAGTTCTCCCCATAGACAAGCACGTGGAATATTATATGCAGCAGGGATATGAGCGCATGGAGGCCATGAAATTGGCGGCAAAAGACAGAGGCCTTACAAAGCGCCAGGTATATTCATTATTAAATTCAAAATAAAATATCCTATCCTTGAAAAAGCGTTACAGATTAATATCACGGTGTTTTATTACCCACAGGGGCTGGGTAATGACATGATCATCGTATCTGTATCTTTTAAAAGCGAGGATAAGCGTTTGATAAATGAGCTTTGATTTCCCTGGGGGCCCTCTCCTATCATTATGAGCTCGATGCCGTAATGCTGTGCATACTGCGCTATGGTCTCAGGAATCTTATCGGAATTAAGGATCGTCAGCTCTGCACCATAGGATTTTGACAGAGTAAATAGGTATTCCAGGACTTCACCGTCCCGGGCGTTATCTACAAAGTTCCAATTTTCCTTTGTAACATGGATCACATGTAAATTACCGTCGGCTTCTTTCAGTTCTACCGCGGCCCTGATGAGCCTTTCACACGCCTTTTGCTGGGTGACGCAAACCAATATAGAATGATATGTATTCAAATAAACCATCTCCGAATATATTTAAAACATTTTATGTGTTATTCGTTATAACTACAAATTTATTATACCAGAAAGATCAATAAAAGTCTTTAATTCGTTAGTCTCATGTTTTGACAATTTTCTGCCGGGACGGTTATAATTAATTTTAGTATAAAAACAAATTTTATGATCAGGATGCATATAAAAGCTGCGAAAATACAGATAAAAACAGGAGACCACATATGGCCTATAAACATATTGCCTGGGACTGGAACGGGACCCTTCTGCGCGATGCGGAGGCCTGCGTCAGAGCTGTGAACAGGATGCTTGCAAAAAGGAATATGGGGACCGTTTCAATGGAGGAATATCGCACCATAATTGAATTTCCCATTAGAAACCTTTATTTCAAAACCGGCTTTGACTTGGAAAATGAAAACTATGGAGCTATCTGTGACGAATATATTCAAAACTATATCGATAATGTTTCTTTTATAAGCCTTCAAAAGGATGCCGGGGAAGTACTGGAGGGGTTGCGGAATAAGGGATTCCATCAGCATATTGTTTCGGCTTCCGGATCCGATATCCTGATCCACCAGCTCGAAAGCTATGGATTAAGGTCATACTTTACTTATATCCTGGGCCAGAGCGACAACCATGCAGACAGCAAGGAACACCTTGCAAAACGTTTGCTGGACTTAACCGGGTGCCCGCCGGAGGAAGTTCTTTTTATCGGAGATACCATCCATGACTTTGAAGTGGCATCGAGGGCCGGATTTCATTGCCGGTTGGTGGCCAACGGCCATTGCAGCAAAGAGCGGCTTGAAGCTACAGGAAGCCCTGTCTATGATAATTTGACCGCACTATATCAGGATTTGTAGCAGGAGAAAAGCTTATGAAAAACATTGATTTAAGAAGCGATACGGTTACCTGGCCTACCGAGGAAATGCGCAAGGCCATGATGAATGCAGAGGTCGGCGATGATGTATATGGGGATGACCCTAGCGTAAACCGGCTTCAGGAAATGGCTGCGGGAATATTGAAAAAGGAAGCCGCTTTATTTGTACCCACCGGTACCATGGGCAACCAGTTGGCGGTTTTTACCCATATAAACCGGGGCGATGAGGTGATCATTCCGGAGGATAACCATATAGTCGTGCACGAATGCGGCGCGGCCGCCATTATTTCCGGCGCCAATCTCCGATGTCTCCCTTCTCATGGGGGGATGATGGATATTAAAAAGGTGGAGGCCACCATCCGGTTCGGCATTGATATCCATGAACCCAGGACAGGGCTTATCTGCACCGAAAATGCCCATTCCACAGGGGTTGTGCACCCCCTTTCCTATATGAAGGAATTGTATGAAGCGGCCCATAAGAACAGGATCCCCGTCCATTTGGATGGGGCCAGAATTTTTAATGCGGCCTCCTACCTTGGGACAGATGCTTCTGAAATAGCTCAATATGCAGATTCGGTGATGTTTTGCCTGTCTAAAGGGCTCTGTGCTCCTGTGGGATCCATGCTGGCAGGGACGAAATCCTTTATTGAAGCGGCCCGCAGAAAACGTAAAATTTTGGGCGGCGGCATGCGCCAGGCCGGAATACTGGCACAGGCAGGCATCATTGCCCTTGAAAAAATGACAAAAAGAGTTTCCGAGGATCATGAGCAGGCCCTTTACCTTGCGGATCTCTTGGGCAGAATACCCGGGGCTGAAGTCTGGGGGGAGATTCACATCAATATGGTATTCCTGAAAATAAACAGGCCCTTTGATGCCGCCCAACTGACGGAAGCGCTGAAGAAAGAAGGCATTCTGGTGAACCCTCCCGAGCATGGAATCATGCGCTTGGTGACCCATTATTACATTGGAAAAGAACAAGTGGAGAAGACAGCTTCTGTATTGGAGAGATTTTTTGCATGAATTATTTAGGAAGCAAAGGCTTTATCTCCCGCTTTTGGCTGGAGGACAGCGAATGAAACAAACGAAAGAGTTATTGATCATCAATTTTGGCCTTTTTTTAACAGCGGCGGGAATTCATTTTTTTAAGATACCCAATCATTTTGCCACAGGCGGAGTCAGCGGCATATCCATCCTACTGGCTCCCTTTATTGAAAATTTGAATGTGGGCTCTTTGATGCTTTTGATTAATATTGTTTTTCTTCTCCTGGGATTTGTCCTCCTTGGCTGGGATTTTACCAAAAAGACCATCTATTCAAGCCTGGTGCTATCAGGCATGGTATGGGTACTGGGAACCCTTTTTCCGCTTGCCGGGCCGCTGACCGACGATACCCTTTTGGAGCTTTTCTTTTCGGTGGGCCTGCCGTCGATAGGCTCCGCGCTGATATTCAATATGAACGCCTCTACCGGCGGTACCGATATCATAGCAAAGATTCTGAACAAATATACCAATCTGGATATCGGCAAGGCGCTCATGAGCTCTGATTTTATAATCACCATGCTGGCCGGTGTGGTTTTCGGCATTAAAGCGGGAATGTATTCGGTTCTGGGCCTTGTGTTAAAAGGCTTTATCGTGGATTATGTCATAGAAGGCTTCAACATCCGGAAGCTGGTCGTCATTGTCAGCGACAAGCCGGATCAAATACAGGAATACATTATCCATAATATAAAACGGGGCGCCACTATTCACACTGCCTACGGTGCTTATTCCAACGACGAAAAACTTGTCATCACCTCGGTCATGAACCGGAAACAGGCTCTGGACCTGCGCAATTTCATACGCAAGATCGACGAGAAGGCATTCATTACCATAACCAATACTTCAGAAACCATTGGGAAAGGCTTCAGAACTATTTAACGGCTTTGTATCTTTAATTTGCATCTCGAAGCCCGACCCAATTTCACAATGAAATTACCAAAAATCTGAATATTATCCTATAAAACCACCTCCCTGATTCGATACAATAAAATAGAGAAATTAGCCAGGGAGGGGTATTATGCGCCCGAAAGAATTATTATTTAAGGCTTTGCGCCACGAAACCATCGATCAGGTACCCTGGGTACCCTTTGCGGGTGTTCATGCCGGAAGACTGAAAGGATTCGATGCCACAGAAGTCTTAACCGATGAGAATAAATTGGTTGAATCGCTTTTAGAAGTCAATAAACTATATAAACCGCATGGACAGCCGGTGGTATTTGATTTGCAGATCGAGGCTGAATGCCTGGGATGTGAGCTGGTATGGGCCCCGAAAGCACCGCCTTCTGTCAAGACCCATCCGTTGGCCGGCAATATGGTTGTTCCCTGTAAATGCACCATTCCCACGCCCGAAAGCGGACGGCTGCGCATGGTGCTGAGCACCATGCGCCGTATGAAGGCCGAAGTGGGTGACACCACCGCTCTATATGGACTTATATGCGGTCCTTTAACACTGGCCTCCCATCTGCGAGGCAATGATATATTCATGGACATGTACGATGATGAGAATTATGTAAAAGAGCTGCTGGAATACTGTGAAGACGTGGCAAAGCACATGGCCGACTATTATATCGAGGCCGGCATGGACATTATTGCCGTAGTGGATCCGCTGGTATCCCAGATATCGGCCTCACATTTTACCGACTTTATGTCTGAGCCCTATACCCACTTGCTTGATCATATACGCAGCCGAAATGTATTTTCGTCATTTTTCGTTTGCGGAGATGCTACCCGTAATATCGAGGTCATGTGCAAAACCGGACCGGACTCAATATCTGTTGATGAAAATGTCGACCTGATTGCAGCTAAGGAAATTACAGACAAATACAATATCGCAATAGGTGGTAACATACCCCTTACAACCGTTATGCTTCACGGAACACAGCAGGACAACATGAAATATGTTGTGGATTTGCTGGACGGCATCAAAAATAAGAAAAACCTTATTATTGCCCCGGGATGCGATATGCCCTATGATATTCCGGTGGAAAATACGGTGGGTGTGGCCCAGGCTGTGCTCTTTACCGACGATGTACGGGAAGCGCTCAAAAACTATAAGGCTGTCGAGGAAGATATCGAGGTCGAGCTTCCCGATTACAAATCACTGAAAAGGCCTTTGGTAGAAGTATTCACCCTGGATTCTGCAACCTGCGCAGCATGCACCTACATGATGAATGCGGCAAGCTTGGCAAAAGAAAGATTCGGAGACAGGATTGAAGTTGTAGAGTACAAGTTTACAAGCAAGGAGAATATTGCCAGATGCAAAAAGATGGGTGTGCCCAATCTGCCTTCCATGTATATAAATGGCCAGTTAAAATTCAGATCCTTAATTCCCAGCAATGACGAGCTGAACGCCGCTATAGAAGCAGCCGGGAAAGAGCTTGGCCGATGAGTTCCCTCTATCTTCTGACAGGATTTCTGGGAGCGGGCAAAACTACGCTGCTTAAAGAAATGATAAAGATTTTTAGGGATGAACGCCTTGCTGTCATCATCAATGAATTTGGCAAAATCGGTGTAGATGGGGATATTCTCAATGGCATCGGTGTTCCCCTGTCTGAAATATCGGATGGGTCCATATTTTGCTCCTGCAAGCTGGACCAATTCGAGGAGGTACTGTTAAAAACTCTTCAAAAGGAGCCGGAGGTCATTATTATTGAAGCCTCCGGTCTTTCGAATCCTCAGAATCTGCGTAAAATACTTGAATGGCCGGCCTTTCAGGGGGTCGAGCTAAAGGGCAGCATTTGTATCGCCGATGCCGTAAATTTTCACAAGGTTGTATATAGTGCTCTTGCCTGCAGGCATCAGCTCAGTATTGCGGATCTTGTCATACTTAATAAAATCGATCTGGTTTCTCGCCAAAGTGTGGAACAGACCAAAGATCTTATCAGCTCTATCCGCCCTGAAGTTCCCATCGTTGAAGCAAGCTTCGGCAAAATAGAATGGCGCTGGATCAGGGAGCTCGGCAGTAAAAATGACAGATCAAGCCCCTTGAGGCAGGTGCAGGATATTACATTGCAAAAATTTTTGCTGGATGTATCCCCAATAAAAACCAGAGAGGAGCTCATGGCATTCCTTTCTGCTTTTGCCTGCAGTACTTACAGGATCAAGGGCTTTGTCCATATGGAAAATGTGAATTTTCTTGTGGATGCGGTGGGTCCCGATATAAAAATCACGGCCTTTGACGGCAATCCCGCCGCCTTAAACAAGCTGATCGTGTTATCGGGAAACGGTCTGCCTGCTTTATCCGGCATCCGGGAGGCGATCAAAAAACTCGGCCTGTCCCCGGATATGCTCCAATAAAACTTGCTTTTTTAATTTTCACTGACTTTAATTATGGAAGAATCATAGGAGGGGGACACAGTCCTGCCCGGGGGCACCACCAGGAATCTGCCATCCCAATTGCCCCGTAAAAAATCCTCCAGCAGTCCTTTATTCCCCTGAATTTCATCATAATTCCAGTTTAGAAATGAGGCGCTTTCCATGGTTTCGGCCTTGGCCTCTGTATCGTTAAATTCCGGCCAGCCGATAAATGTACACCATTTGTACTCTTTGAGCCAGTTTTGTTCCATATCCATCAAATAGTCCGCATTTTCTTCGCCGTAGTTTTCCGCATAAAAGCCTCTGGTGCTTTCATAACGGCGTTTTCCCGGCATGGGTGTGTTCTCCAGCCAGCCTCTGTTGTACCAGTAGACGCCCCGGTGGGTATCAAAATATTGCTGATATTTCTCTTTGGAGCCCAAAAAGAGCGAAATGCAGTCATGGGCCCTGGGCACCACCAGAGGATACCGCTTGGAGGATATGCCGACAATGCCGTTGCTGCACAGGCCGTATGCCAGGAGAATAGCATCGAAATCTTCTTCATAATAGGAGCCGGAGGTATGCAGATCCTCCCCTTCGTCAATGCGGTCAATCTCCTCCTGAAGGGATTTCCTTAAAAGCTCGGGGGTATTGTGAAGCCCCTGCCTCAGAGTTGTAATATCGAGATAATTTTTTGAAAAGGCTGCCAGATATCCCAGCTCTCTGGCTAAAACCTTGCAGGCCAAAACCTTTAATCTCATACATGCCACCTGTCCGGTTAAGGTTTGGATATAATTCTTAGTTCAAGACTTTTCCCAAGTCTTAAGAACCATCTTACCACGAATAATACCTGATTTAGATCCAATCATCGTGCAGTCTGAAAAATATACCAAAAGATCTTAAAAAAGTACCAAGATACATAAATTCTTCATTGAATCAGAAGGGATATACTGGTAACTTAAAAATAAGGGGGACTATTATGGAGAGGTATTGCAGCGTCACACTGGATTATGGTTCTAAATCACTGGTTTTTAAATCGGAGGCAGGAATAAATCTGCACAAGGCTTTACTGCTGAATCATTCAGGAATTTCTTCTCCCTGCGGGGGCAAGGGTACCTGCGGCAAATGCAAGGTGGTTGTTTCAGGCGAGTTATCGCCGCCGACCGAAATCGAGAAATCAAAGCTGACCCGGCAGGAGCTTGATGCCGGAGTCAGGTTGGCCTGCCAGGCTGTTCTTACGGGAGATGTAAAGATCCGGATCAAGGATGAGAAATCCGCCTTTATACAAATTGACGGGCTGCCCTATAAGGTTGGTATCAGCCCTGTGTCTCAAAGAATACAGATACATCTTCCAGGCACAAGCCTTACAAACTGCCCTGACGATGTCAAGAGGCTGAGAGATGGCCTTCAAAGAGATCACTTAAAAATTTCCCGCAGCCTGATGGCTAAAATATCCAATCTGTTAAACGAAAGAGAACAGGATATTCTGGCCACAGTCACAGAGGATGAACTGGCGGATATTAATATTTTTGCAGAACAAACGCCGGATTATGGTTTTGCGGTGGATATCGGGACGACGACTATTGTCGGGTATCTGGTAAACCTCATTACCGGCGAAATCGAGGATACTGTATCGGAGCTTAACGAACAGGCTGCTTTTGGAGCCGATGTATTATCCCGGATATCCTATGGCAAAGAAAATGCCGAAGGCAATAGGGTGTTGCACGATAAAATAGTTTCCCAGCTTGGTCACATGCTGAAAAAGACCGTTGAAAGAAAAGGGCTCGCCAAAGATGCCATATGCGGCATATCTGTTGCCGGCAATACCATAATGATGCATTTTTTAATGGGGTTGAACCCTTTCAGAATTTCAGTGGCTCCATTTACACCGGTCTTTACTTCATCGTATTTTTGCCGCGGAGAAGAAATTGGCCTGGCTTATCACCCCCGATGCCCGGTTTATATTTTACCTTCTATTGCAGGGTATGTGGGGGCCGACATTGTTGCAGGGATGCTGGTCTGTTCGCTTCTTGACCCAACCAGGACGCAGCTCCTGGTAGATATTGGGACGAACGGAGAAATGGCATTGTCCAGGGAGGGAGCTGTTTTATGCTGCTCGGTTGCCGCCGGGCCTGCTTTTGAAGGCGCCGGCATTCGATGGGGCGTCGGGGGAATTGATGGCGCTATCGATTCGGTTGATCTAAAAGACGGTACCTTAAAGATCCATACCCTGTCGGATAAAAAACCTATTGGAATATGCGGATCGGGACTTTTGGACGCCGTTTCAATCATGGTCCAAAATGGCATCATTGACGAGGGAGGACGATTTGCAGAGCCTTGTGAATGGTCTCCCGAAGCAGCCGGCCTATGGGACAGAATGCAAGAAATAAACGGAGAAAAAGTTTTTGTATTGACCGGTCCGGGGTGCTTACCGGAAGAGACCATTTTTCTGTGCCAGCAGGATATACGTGAAGTCCAGCTGGCAAAAGCCGCTGTACATGCCGGTATCACCACGCTGCTGAACAATCAGGGCACCACGCCCGAACAGGTGGATGCGGTATGGCTTGCCGGAGGATTCGGAAATAAGCTGAGAAAAGAGAGTGCGGTCAATATTGGGCTGCTTCCGAAAGAACTGGCTCCCAAAATCCGGTTTGCCGGAAATACCTCCGGAGTCGGCGCGGTGATGGCATTACTTTCAAAAGATTGCAGGGACAAATGTGATATAATTAAAACCAAAGCAAGATATCTTGAGCTTTCAGCATTAGCGGGTTTCAATGATACTTTTATAGAATCCATTGGATTTGAAGCCTAGTCTCCATGATCCTATTACATCGCAAGGTTAAAGGGCTGAATATAAAATAGTTACTTATGCGAAGGGGAATTTATGGCAGTTAAAGAAAGCATCAATAACCAATTGAACAGCATCATTAAATCTGCAGATATCTACAGCGCTTCGACAGGTATACCGCTGACTCTCATCAACAGCCATGGGGATGCGATTTATAGAACGAAGTCGGAAGGCTGTGCTCTTTGCGGACTGGCAAGCTCCATCATGGGAGAACGTTTGAATTGCCGTCAGGCTCACCTTTACGGAAGCTATCAGGCGGAGCGGTTCGGCGGGAAGTATGTATTCTTTTGTAAGCTGGGATTAACCCACTGGGTATCGCCGGTAGTTCTCAATGAGAGTGAAAACGGGGCGCTGGTTGCAGGCCCTGTACTCATGGTAGGCCCTGAAGAATTTCTCCTGGAAGACATATTACAGAGGTATTTCAGTCCAGATCAGGTGGAAAGGTTAAAAGTCGTCATCCATACAATTCCTGTCATCAGTCCTGAAAAAGTAGATAACCTGGCCAGCCTCCTTTTTATCATTG
>DOHN01000002.1:43772-46783 GCA_003535195.1 Ruminiclostridium sp. | reverse complement strand
TCATTGCAGCTTACGGATCGGGCGAGGGAACAGATTATCTATCCGAACCCAGAGAAATTCTGGAGCAGCAGTCCGATATTTCAACCTATATTCATCATATCAAAACCATGGGAGGCCAGGAAAGCAGCGGCAGGGACTACCCGATAGAGAAAGAAAGAGAGCTTCTGACGCTTATATCGGCAGGCGATCAGTATGGGGCCAGAAAGGTTTTGAATGAGATCCTGGGAGCCATTCTTTTAAAGTCGGGTATCAGTTTTGACGTGGTAAAAGCCCGTGTGCTTGAACTCATTGTCGTTTTATCGCGGGCCGCTGTAGAAGGCGGCGCTGAAATTGAACAAATATTCGGACTTAATTTCAAGTATCTCAATGAGATCAATCATTTCAAAACCGTGGAGGAGATGACTGCCTGGCTTTCAAAAATCATGGAACGTTTCTCTGAATGTGTATTTGATATGAAAGATGTAAAGCATAGCGATGTGATCTACAAGTCCATTAGCTATATCAGTAAAAATTACATGCAGAAGATTTCGTTGGAGAAAGTCGCTGCAGCTGTCTATTTAAGTCCGTCTTATTTCAGCAAGATCTTTAAGGAGGAAACAGGTACAAATTTTGTTACCTATCTCAATAACTACAGGATTTCAGTAGCTAAAAGGCTATTAATGGACAATTCCATCGATATCGTCGATATTTCAAATCTGGTCGGATACGAAGACCAAAGCTATTTTTCCAAGAGCTTTAAGAAAATAACAGGAATGACGCCGGGCAAGTATAGAGTAAGCAGAGGCCAGATAAAGCGAACAAGAAAAAATAAAGTACTGGGATAAAATACAAACATATGTTTTTTTAAGTTGGGATATGCTATGCTTATAAAAGAACATATGTTTGGAGGTCTCTATGGAGCTGCTCGATAAGCTTCAAATTCTGGCAGATTCGGCGAAATATGATGTATCCTGCTCTTCCAGCGGCAGCAGCCGCAGCAATAAAAAAGGCCAGCTCGGCAATGCCGCCCCGGCCGGTATATGCCACAGCTGGGCCGATGACGGCCGTTGTATTTCGCTTTTGAAAATATTGTTTACCAATTGCTGTGTCTATGACTGCAAATATTGCGTCAACCGCGTGACCAATGACGTTCCCCGGGCGGCGTTCACACCGGAGGAGCTCTGTGAGATCACTGTTGAGTTCTACAGGAGAAACTATATTGAGGGGCTTTTTCTCAGCTCAGCCGTTATTAAAAGCCCCGATTACACCATGGAGCTTATTATAACCGCATTAAAAAAGCTTCGCCAGGAATATAAATTTAATGGCTATATCCATGTAAAATCCATTCCGGGAGCCGATCTCAGGCTTGTTTACCAGGCAGGCCTTCTGGCCGACCGCATGAGTATCAATATCGAGCTTCCTTCCCTTCAGGGCCTTAAGCTCTTGGCTCCGCAAAAGAATGCGGAGTCCATCATAAAGCCCATGGCCTTTGTAAAAGACCAGATCCAAGGGGCCAATGAGCTCACCATCTACCGGAAAAAACAGTTGTTCATTCCTGCGGGACAGACTACCCAGCTCATTGTGGGGGCGACCCAGGACAGCGATCTCACCATTTTGAAACTGACCTCGGAGTTATACCGGCGATATCAGCTGAAGCGTGTATACTATTCCGCCTATGTCCCGGTCAATGATGACAGTAATCTGCCGTCTTTAAATACCAGCCCGCCTTTACTCCGGGAACACAGAATTTATCAGGCGGACTGGCTTTTGCGGTTTTATGGTTTTGAAGCCCGGGAGCTTCTGGATGAGGGCCATGCCAATTTTGACACTAAACTGGACCCTAAATGTGATTGGGCCCTCCGAAATCTCGGCTGTTTTCCTGTTGAAATTAACAGAGCTCCCATGGAAATGCTGATGCGTGTGCCGGGCATCGGATATCAAATGGCTCAGCGGATAGTACGGGCAAGAAGGGTTGCGGCTCTTTCTTACGATGATCTGAAAAAAATGAGGGTCGTACTAAAGCGCGCCAGGTATTTTATTACCTGTAAAGGCGTTTATTACGGTGGTGTCAATATAGATTCGGAGGACCTGTATCCTGTTCTGGCGGCCCAAGAGGACCCGAAAAATGTGTACGGCCAGATATCCATGTTTGAAATGGGGAGCTTTGCTAAATGATTTATATGACGGACGGCAGCTTCGAGGGAATATTGACTGCGGTTTTTGAAGCCTTCCGGCGGAAGGAATGTCCTGAAAAGATCGCTTCCCAGGAGCCGTGCCAGCTGACCCTCGGTACAGAAATCAGGGAGATTGAAACTGACCGGGAAAAATCGGACAGGGTTTATAAAGCTATTGTTGAAAAGATGTCCCGGGAGGCTATTGAGATTTTATACAGAGCTTATTTAAGCGAACACCCTGATGTGGGCACAAAAATTTATGACTATATTAAAATCGGTTTAAAGATTGGCGGGAGGATTATTTACTACCTCCAGGACCCGGATGTCCTCTGGATACATGACAGGAACCAGAAAGTCCTGAAGGAGGTGCATTTATTTCTGGGAATCCTGCGCTTCAGAAAGCTCAGAAACGGTATCTACTATGCGAGGTATGAACCGGATAATAATATTACCACGCTGATCTCAGGCCATTTTGAGGAGAGGCTTTCCAATCAGCCCTGGATCATTCATGATGCCGGAAGGGATATTTACGCTCTGTATAATACCAATGAAACTGTTTTCCTGCATGAGCATATCCCTATTCCTAAAAATGAAGCCGATAAAAAATTTGAGGTGCTCTGGAAGGGGTATTTTCAGTCCACTGCCATTGAGAACCGTTTGAATCCAAACCTTCAAAGACGGTTTATGCCGAGACGGTATTGGAAGAATTTAATTGAAAAACAAAATAACTGACCGGCTTATTGGAACATGCTGATGCAGGAACAACTTGAAGGGTTTTTTGTTTTTTATACCAAGCAATTTTAATAAACTATGGCAATTAGTACATCTTGAGCTGCTTTTCATGTTGTGCTATAATAA
>DOHN01000002.1:42890-43626 GCA_003535195.1 Ruminiclostridium sp. | reverse complement strand
AAGCCAGAAAAGAATCCTGAGGTGTGCGTGGTGCCTTAATTTTGAACCTGCTATATCTGACACGGGAGTCCGAATATTTGGATCCGTAGCACAGGCCGCAATCTAATTCCGACACAGGGTCCGAGCCCTGTGCAACGGCGGCGGAAGTGTGAAATATTCAATAGGACACCCACCTGGCGAGTGCCAGGTGTCAAACAAGGTAAACGGCATCTTGGGAGGGGCTGTTCAGTAATGGACAGCCTTTTTTCATGAAATACCAAGGTCCCGGGATCTGCCGGCAACCTTTGATTGCGTTAACGGGGGAGGTTCTTATTTTAGAACCAGCAGGTCTTTACGGCCTCAAAATTTCCCGGATGGTATTTTCGAGAAATTCTATGCGCCCTTCCAATTCACGAATCCGTTCATTGAGCACTTCTTTGCCCTCGTGGTCTTTATCCGGTTTTTGAGCGGCCAGAGCCTTTAGGTCAAATGGGAACCGCAGTCCATTCCCAAAAAGCATGGGCGTCATATCACAGGAAAAGATTTTATCTTCCTTATGATTGGACTGGAATTTGCATTTTAAGGGGATGTCCCGGCCGGCGGCCTCGATCCGGGTCTCTTCCGCGATTTCACTGCAATCGGAGCTTATTCTTGAAACAAAATAATGGGTTTTTAAAGAGCGGATGACAAAGGGCTGGTTATTGACAAGGATCAAACTGTCGGAACCGGGGCCTGAAGAGGCATTGTGTACTTCCAG
>DOHN01000002.1:25998-42764 GCA_003535195.1 Ruminiclostridium sp. | reverse complement strand
TTGTGTACTTCCAGCGCCTTTGAAAATTTATATAAGATGGGATCAAACCGGAATATAATGGTATTGTCCTGACCGTCGTCGGGAGATGCAAGAATATAAAGGGGGCCCTCTTTGGTCTTGACAGCCTGGAGCCGCAGTGAGCTGTTATAGGGAAAGGGGGTGGTGGCCGGTTTGGAGGCCTTCCCGTCGGTGATTTTCCGGTGCACCAAAAGGCTTACATTTTGCACATCGGTGACAAAAAACAGGTGGATGGATGAACCATCAGAGCAGACTGCATAGTTTTTACCTTCCCGAACGATGATTCCTTCCACTTCAGGCATGGAATAACCCGACCGCTCAATCCGCTGGTAGGTCAGAAGCTGTTTGCGGTTATGAGATACCACATAAAGCACATGGTTATAGCCGTCTGCCTCCACTAAATTGACATTGTAGGGTGAGCTCCCGCTGATGCGGCTTTCCAGGAGAACCACCGGTTCTGCTTTCTCCTCACAGGCAGTAATGTGCAGGAGGCGGCCTGAATAGTCTACAAAGCAGGCGCTGATATTATCGGTGGAATCCAGCAGCGCGGAAAAATCCGAGGTGGCGCTGTCCGATAAAAGGAAGGGCGGGCCCCATTTGTTTTTTCCATCCAGCATACTCATGAACAGGCCGTTTTTATACCAGATGCAGGTGATAATACCCATACTGTTTTTTAATATGTATCGGACCTTTTCATAAAAAGACACCTTGCACAACCCCTTTATAATAGAATGGCATATAAAAACTATAACTGCCTGCCAATATTAAGCTTATTTATGTCCCTTGATGAATATGACGGTCTGTAACCAAATCAGCTAAAAGGCATATTATGACAATGTGAAGGCAATTATTCTGAAATGGAGGACCGATAAAATGGGCTGTAAAGAACAAGTCGTTCCGGGACTGATAGGCGGCGAAGACATATGCAAGTTACGAGAAGCCGTTTGTGTTCATGTGGAAAAGGTGTATGACAATTGCCGCGAAAAAGATTGCGTTGAGGATGCGGTTGTAGACTTTGTGGATAATGTTCAGGACCTGATCAGCAATGCAGTCAAGGTAAAAACAAAAGATGCCGAAGTTGTGGCAATACTGGCCGACCTTGAGGATGTTCCTTTCAAGAGAGGCTTCTTTACTGTTAATGTACGTTATAAGATCCGCGTAGTGGTTGAATTCTGCTACAAGGATGTCACAGGCAACATTGTTAATTCCTCTCCTAAAGTTGGCTTTGTATGGTTTTCAAAGACAGTCATTCTCTTTGGATCTGAAGGCAAAATCAAGATCTTCAGAAGTGTGGATCCACACAATACACTGCCCATTCGCTGCGAGGGATGCAATGATGGATGCGG
This sequence comes from Ruminiclostridium sp., assembly GCA_003535195.1. Taxonomy (GTDB): domain Bacteria; phylum Bacillota; class Clostridia; order DSM-8532; family DSM-8532; genus DTU059. The sequence continues at coordinate 41,400 of DOHN01000002.1, read as the reverse complement.
CGGCCTGGTAGAACAGGATAATCTCCCGATTATCAAGGTCGAGGTTGCAGAGCCTATTATTCTCAATACCCGTATTAAGAGAGTGCATGAAAGACACCAATGCGGATGCGATGAAGAAAAAAGCGAGGTTACCAATCTGATCAATGGACCTCAGAGGAGAGTTGTTGTGACTATTGGCCTTTTCTCCATCATTAAACTTGTACGCCTTGTCCAGCTTCTGATACCTGCATTCAATTTCTGCTACCCCAACAAGGAGTGCATTGCTTCTACTGATGAGAATCCTTGCGAAATCTTTGATACCATCGAATTTCCGCTGGATCAATTCTTCCCCCCGCAAAAATTCGATTTTCCGGGGTTGGAAGAGCCTAGATGTTAAAAGGAAAGGAAGCAGGGAGAATTTCCTTGCTTCCTTGTTTTTATGCGCCGGACACCTTGGTCAAAATCTGCGGCGAAGGAGGGGAAACCATAAAAAAGTTGCGTTAATCAGCAGATAAATGTAGAATAATAGTATCATCATATTGTCTTTAAGTAAAATATGTGAGGTACGAGGGATAAATGCGTAGGATCGTGGGATACACAGCGCCTTTCATAGTCCTTCTGATTGCATGGGCTTCGGCCGCAATGGCTGAGGTCGCTTCTGATACCATCCAGACCCTTATTAAAATTCTCCCCTATGTCATTGCGCTGGCAACAGTCGGCATCAGCATTTGGTTTCAAAGCAGCAATTCTTTTTATCTGACCTGCTTTATTTTAATCACTTATATCATGATCAGCATGTCGGCAGACCGTCCCGCCACGCTTGCTCAAGCTGTAATGATGACCAGCATTCTCCTGCCCATCAATACCGTATGGCTGGCATTTTCCAAGGAAAGAGGGATTGTCAGCACTTATGGGAGAAACAAGGCCATTTTGATCACAGCTCAGCTGATCTGGATATTTATCAATATCCTTGGAAAGTCGGGTTCCGGGGCCGATACAGGCGTTGGTGAAGCCGCTGCAGGGATCGGGGCCCCCGCAGTAGTTTTGTATTTGCTGGCCATCGGCATTATTCTGGTTGATTTTATCAAAAAGCAGAAATATATGGACCTTATTTATATTGTGGTTCTGCTGATGTCTTATATCGCTTTTTATTTTCCGGCCCGCCCGGTGCTGGGCTCCATTTTTACGGCCTCCGCCTTTTTTGTCATATTATTTGCTCTTCTCGATACATCCTATTCTATGGCGTTTTATGATGCTTTAACAGGTGTCCTTTCCAGGCGGGCTCTGGAGCAGGAATTTTTAAAACTTGGTAATCGATATGTCGTCGGCATGATTGATCTGGACCATTTTAAGAGGATAAATGATAATTATGGGCATAATATCGGAGATGAAATCCTTAAGATGACTGCCTCTATGATGAAGAAAACAGTGGGAGAAGGCAAAATATTTCGATACGGAGGCGAAGAATTTGTTGCATTATATACAAGTTTATCCTATAATGAGGCTATTCAAAGATTGGATAAAATGCGTAAAGCGATAGCTTCCAAGCCCTTTTTAGTAAGTGTTGAGAATTGTCTCAAGGAAAGCCCTGAAACAAATAGTTGCAATACTTCAAAAGGTCGGGGAACAATTCATGTTACCGTCAGTATAGGGGTCGCTCAGAAAACGCATTTATTAAAGACTTGCCAGGATGTCATTAGAAAAGCGGATGAAGCACTGTATCAATCAAAAAAAAGTGGTAGGAATACATTAACTAAAGCTTAAACAGCGTGGAGGTTTTCAATGGACAACGTTCTCCAAGAGATTATTCAAAGTGAGGAAGAAGCTCTCAGAATTGAAGAAGAAGCCAAAAAACAATCTCTCGAAATTCTTTCGGAAGCTAGAAAAAAGGCGGAAGAAATTTTAGAGAAATCCCTGACAGAGGGGGAAGTCATGGCCGAGGAGCTGCTGAAAAAAGCAAAGCAGGAGGCAGTTCAGGAAAAAAATCTTCAGGAGAGTGGTAAAGAGAGAGTGGATGAGCAGATCCGGCAAAAATCACGGGAAAAGCTCAATGCAGCTGTTGAATTTATTGTGGGAAGGGTTGTGAATAAGTCGTGTCAGTAGTTAAGATGAATAAGATTGCTGTGCTGGGGCTTATCGAAGAGCGATCTGAACTGCTGAAGTCACTGATGAAGATGGGCGTGGTGGAAATTGACCAGGTTGAGCCCGATGAAGAACTCAGGGACAGGATTCAAAATCCCAATGTGCAGAATGATTTAGCAAAAATAGATAACTCGTTGACAGAAATTTTGCGGGCACTGGATATTCTCAGCCAATATGTTCCTGTTAAGAAACCCATGTTTTCTGCCAGAAGGATTGTTTCAGAATCAGATTATTCGGCTATTCTCAAGAATAAGAATAAAATATTGGCTGATGCTGATAAAATTAATCGCTTTGAAGATGAAATCGCTAAGATGAAAAGTGAAGAAAATCGTATCAAAACTCTGTTGACTTCGCTGAACCCTTGGCTTGAATTGGATATTCCTCTGGATGTCATAAACACTCGTTATACTTTCTGCTATACGGGAAGCTTACCCTCAGGGACAGATTTAAAGAAATTTCAGGAAGCGATTCAGGGGGAATTCCCCGAATCGGATCTTTTAACAGGTAAAAGCGATGCCGATCACCATTATGTTATGTTGATCGGGCATAAATCCATTGAAACGGAAATGCTGAGTCTGGCCAGAGCTTGGGGGTGGAACCGGATCGTTTTGCGGGATGTGGAAGGAAATGCAAAGAGAAGCAAGGCTCGCTTAGAAGAAAGGCTGCAATCCCTCCTCAAGGAGCGGGAGGAAAAAATCAAAGGTATTATAAAAATGGCCGATGAGCGCGAAAGGCTTGAGACCATTTATGACAGCCTTCAGATGGACCGGGCGAAAATTGAGGCCAAAAGCCGTTTGATTTCCACCAGGTCGGCGTTTTTACTCAAGGGTTGGCTGCCGGCTGAACATTCCTCTAAGGTCACGGAATATCTGGACGAGCATTATTTTTGTATGGTTGAGATAGAAGCGCCTGCAAAGGATGAAGAATTCCCCGTACTTTTGAAGAACGGGCCTGTTGTGGAATCTATTTCACCTATTATTAATATGTATGGCGTGCCATCCAGTCTCGAAATTGACCCCAGTCCTATTACTTTTCCATTCTACATTTTCTTTTTCGGGCTGATGCTTGGTGATGGGGGCTATGGGATTTTGATTGCCCTCTTTACCGGGATTATATTAAAGAAATATCGCCTGGAAGATTCCACCAGGGTTTTTATGAAGCTTTTATTCTTCTGTGGCCTTTCAACCATTTTGGCGGGATTCCTTTTCGGCAGCTGGTTCGGTATTGCCTCTCTTAGTAAAACGGCCCTATGGATCGTCCCGACGGAACAGCCCGAGCTTATGATGAGTTATTCCATACTTATAGGCATTATTCATATGTATACCGGACTTTTTATGAAGGCGCTGAATTTGATACGCCGCGGTCAGATTTTGGATGCGGTATTTGACGTAGGTTTTATTTATGTCATGTTTACAGGGTTTATTCTGTCCCTGCTTCCATTTGCGCCGGGTATCAGCATTTCCAGCTCGAGCGGGATTGTACAGGCCGGCTATAAAATATTTATTGTCGGCGTGGTGTTGGTACTTGCCACAAACGGAAGAAAATCAAAAAATATTTTTGGGAAAATATTTGGAGGCTTACCAAGGCTTTACGATGTAGTCAGCTTTTTCAGCGATTGCCTTTCCTATACAAGAATATTGGCTCTGGGCCTTGCCTCTGCAATTATCGGCGATATTGTCAATACGCTGAGCGCAGCCTTGGGCGGAAACTTCATTGTAAAGCTGCTTGTAATGGTTCCTATACTGCTCTTTGGACATACACTGAATTTTGCCCTGAATGCTCTGGGCGCGTATGTACATTCAAGCAGACTTCAGTTTCTGGAGTTTTTCGGTAAGTTTCTTGAAGGCGGGGGCCAGGCCTTTAAGCCCTTGAAAGCCAATACAAAATATATCATTATAAAGACTGAAAATAATTTGTTTCTGAATTCCGGATTAAAGACCGGTATTGTATAAAACATAATTTTAGGAGGATTACAAAAATGCCAGAACTACGATTTGCTGATCTTTTTCTTAACCCGAAAGTGTACGCTTTACTGGGCGCTGCCATTGCCTTTTTGGTGGCCGCTTTAGGTTCGTCAAAGGGCTGTGGTATTGCCGGTCAGGCTGCCGCAGGAGTCGTTGCTGAGGAACCGAGCAGGTTCAGTGCGACGATGATTCTGCAGGCTCTTCCCGCAACCCAGTCCATTTATGGGTTTGTTATCGCATTCATGATTATAGGTAAAATGGGCAATGTTTCTACCCTTGAGCAGGGCCTTTCTCTTTTGGCTACAGGTCTGCCGGTAGGTATAGTGGGTTATGTGTCCGCAATTTACCAGGGCAAAGTTGCCACGGCGGGCATTCATCTGGTTGCCAAGAGGCCTGAAGCTCTTGGAAGCGGTATTATCTATGCGCTGATGGTTGAGATGTTTGCCATTTTGAGCCTTGTTGTCTCAATCCTTATGTTGGGTAAAATTTAAATGAAGGGGCCTATGCAATGAGTGGAGCCGAGAAAATAAAAGACAGGATTTTAGCGGATGCCAGAGATTTGCGGGAAACCATTCTGGCTGACGCCGGACAGGAGGCCCAAAGCATTATAGGAAACGCTGAAAAGGAAGCCTTTCAGAGGGTTACCGTCATGACTGAAAAGGCCAAAGAAGAAGCTGTTCGAATAAAACAGCGTTTTCATGCTGCAGAGGGAATGGAAGACAAAAAGAAAATATTAAAAGCCCGCCAGGATAGCATAGATGAGGCATTCAGTAATGCTCTTTCGCGTTTAAGCGGCTTGCCCGGTGATCAGTACCGGCTTTTTTTGGAAAGCATTGCTTTAGATGCGGCAAAAGAAGAAGAAGGGACCATACTGTTCAATGAAAAAGACAAAGCGCGCCTGGGCGGCGGCTTTGTCGCGGCCGTGAACAGCAGGCTTGCCGAAAAAGGGAAGAAAGCGGTATTGAAGTTGGGAGAGGAAACATTGAATACTTCCGGTGGCTTTATTATCCGGTATGGTGATATGGAGATAAATTGTACTCTTGATGTCATATTAAATATGGCAAGACCCAATTTGGAGTCTGAAGTAGCCGCAATTTTATTTGAAGATTAAGCAAAGGAGTTCGTATGGCCAGAATCAAAGATGAGGATTATGCTTATGCCACAGCCCGGATACGGGCTAAAGAGATAAAGCTGATGAGCCGAAGCAGGTTGGAACGGCTTTTAGATACCGCTGATCCTTCGGATGCCATGAAGCTTCTGATAGAGTCTGGCTATGGCTCGGATCATCCGGAAATCGGTAAAGGGGGAGAGAATGATATTGAAATGCTTCTCTCAGGCGAAATGAAGAAAGCTTATGCCCTGCTCTCTGATATTCTTCCCGAGCCGCAGGTTTTGGATCTTTTTTTGCGGCAGTATGATTATCTGAACGCAAAGCTTATTATAAAAGCAGAATTTATGGGCATCGATGTTTCAAAAAGGCTATCCCGGCTGGGCACTCTAAAGCCGGAAAAGCTTTTAAAATCAATTGCCGACAGAAAGCTTGAAGAGCTGCCTGAAATATTCGGCAAAGCTATTATGGACAGTCTGGAAGCGTTCAGCCAGACGGGTGATCCTCAAACTGTCGACTTTATTTTAGACAAAGCCGGCTATGAAAACATGATGGAGGATGCCCGGAATGCGGAGGAGCCCTTTCTGATTGAACTTGTCAAAAGGATGACTGATACGGCTAATATCCGTATATTTGTTCGAGCCAGGCTCCTTTCAAAATCAGGGGAATTTATCAGAAGTGCTTTAATTCCGGGAGGCAGCATCGCTGAAAAAACTCTTGATGAGCTGGCAGAATGTACTTTGGAGCAGTTTTTGGAAGAACTTAAGCATACCGATTATTCTGATCTTTCCGAGAGCCTTTTAAAGGCTGTCAAACATCCCAATGGAATATCAGAGGTTGAGAAGACCCTGGATGATTCAATACTTCTCTTCTTAAAGAGAAGCAAATACGTAACCATGGGTATTGAACCGGTTATTGCATACTTATTTATGAAAGAGACCGAAATAAAGAATGCCCGCCTTATATTGACGGGCAAAATCAATAAAATTTCACAGGAAACCATCAAGGAAAGGCTGAGGTTGGGCTATGCATAAAATTGCGGTCATGGGAGACAAGGATAGTATCCTGGGCTTTAAGGCAATTGGTTTTGACATTTTCCCCACCAGGTCCGGGGAAGAATCGGCAAATCTGCTTAAGAGACTTGCGGAAGAGGGCTATGCTCTTATTTATATAACAGAGGATGCTGCAAGCGAAATCATGGAGGAGATATCCTTCTACAGAAACAGCTATTTCCCTGCCATTATCCTCATTCCGGGAAGCAAGGGATCGCTTGGCATCGGTATGAAATCAGTGAAGGAAAGTATCGAGAAGGCAGTTGGAGCAGACATTTTGTCTCAGAATGATTAAAATCTTAATTCGAGCCACCTCGGATATTGTGAAAGGAATGGAATTGTTATGAATCAAGGCAGAATCGTCAAGGTGTCGGGACCTTTGGTTGTTGCAGAAAATATGCGGGACTGCAATATGCTGGACGTAGTGCATGTATCGGAAATGAATCTGATCGGAGAGATTCTGGAAATCCATGAAGACAGAGCCTCTATTCAAGTTTATGAGGAAACTTCGGGATTGGGTCCCGGCGCTCCTGTGGTTTCCACAAATGCACCGTTGAGCGTGGAACTGGGACCCGGCCTTATTGAAAATATTTTTGACGGCATTCAAAGACCGTTGGAATCGATACGTGCATCGTCAGGAAATAATATCACCCGCGGCATCCAAGTAAATGCGCTGGACCGGGAGAAGCGCTGGCCTTTTAAAGCGGCGGTAAAACCGGGAGATACCGTTCAGGCAGGGGATATTATCGGAACGGTTGAGGAAAATGAAGTGTTCCAGCATCGGATCATGGTGCCCTTCGGTATTGAGGGGACCATTGAACGAATAGAATCCGGAGATTTTACAGTGGATTCCACTGTTGCTGAAGTAAAAGGGCCGGACGGAAAATTGGTCAATTTAACCATGATGCAGAAATGGCCTGTTCGAAAAGAACGTCCGTATAAAGAAAAGCTTTCACCCACAGAACCGCTGATCACCGGACAGCGTATCATAGATACTCTGTTTCCCATTGCTTCAGGCGGAGTAGCCGCTATCCCGGGTCCTTTCGGAAGCGGAAAAACCGTCGTTCAGCATCAGCTTGCCAAGTGGGCCGAGGCGGACCTGGTGGTATATATCGGCTGCGGCGAGCGCGGCAACGAAATGACTGATGTTTTGATGGAATTCCCGGAGCTGCATGACCCAAAGACAGGTCAGCCGCTGATGAAGAGGACAGTGCTCATAGCCAATACGTCGGATATGCCTGTTGCTGCCCGCGAAGCCTCCATCTATACAGGTATCACCATTGCAGAATATTTCAGGGATATGGGCTATACCGTAGCTCTTATGGCAGACTCCACTTCCCGCTGGGCTGAAGCCCTCCGCGAAATGTCGGGACGTTTGGAAGAAATGCCCGGTGAAGAAGGTTATCCGGCATATCTGTCATCCCGTTTGTCTCAGTTCTATGAGCGTGCAGGAAAAGTAAAGACCCTCGGCTCCGGCGAAAGATTGGGCGCCATCAGTGCTATCGGAGCAGTTTCACCGCCTGGCGGCGATATTTCCGAGCCTGTTACACAGGCCACCTTAAGAATCGTTAAAGTGTTCTGGGGGCTTGATTACAATCTTTCCTACAAGAGGCATTTCCCGGCCATCAACTGGCTGCAGAGCTATTCCCTTTATCAGGACAAATTATCCGGCTGGTACAGACACAATATTTCCAGGGACTGGATTACGTACCGGGGGGATATGATGCGCATACTGCAGGAGGAAGCCGAGCTTCAGGAAATTGTTCAGCTGGTCGGCGTCGAAGCCCTTTCACCCAGTGACCGTGTGACGCTGGAGGCCGCAAGATCCATTCGTGAGGACTATCTGCAGCAGAATGCCTTTAATGATGTGGATACCTATACCACATTAAATAAGCAGTTTAGAATGCTCAAAATTATCCTTTCCTTTTATCATAAGTCTCAGGAAGCAATTAAAAAGGGTGTGGATATAAAGAGCCTCTTTTCAATATCCGTAAGGGAAAAAATCAGTCGAATGAAATATGTTCCCGAGGATGAGGTAGACACCGAATTGACTGAAATAGAAAATGAGCTTTCGACTCAGATTGAAGCCCTTATTGGAAGGAATGACAGGTCATAGACCTGCCCATCAGAAAGGAGAAAAGCGTAATGCTCAAAGAATATCGATCTATAGCTGAAGTAGCCGGCCCCTTGATGCTCGTCCGCAATGTGGAAGGGGTCACCTTTAACGAATTGGGCGAGATAGAGCTTTCCAACGGTGAGATCAGGCGTTGCAGAGTTCTTGAAGTGGATGGCAATACGGCGTTGGTTCAGCTTTTTGAAAACGCCGTCGGAATTAACCTGTCCAACAGTAAAGTCCGATTCCTGGGGCGCAACCTGGAGCTTCCCGTTTCCATCGATATGCTTGGCCGTGTTTTTGACGGGCTTGGAAAGCCCATTGATAACGGGCCGGCTATTATACCCGATAAACGAATGGATATCAACGGCTTGCCCATGAACCCCACGGCCAGGGATTACCCCAATGAGTTTATCCAGACAGGCTTATCTGCCATAGACGGACTCAATACCCTGGTTCGCGGCCAGAAGCTGCCGATTTTCTCGGCGTCCGGTTTGCCGCATGCCGACCTGGCCGCTCAGATCGCGCGTCAGGCCAAAGTTCTGGGCACCGACAGCAAATTCGCCGTTGTCTTTGCCGCTGTTGGTATTACCTTCGAAGAAGCCGACTTTTTTATCAGCGATTTCAAGAGAACAGGGGCCATTGAACGTGCCGTTCTCTTTATGAATCTGGCAAACGACCCTGCAGTTGAACGTATCGCGACACCCCGTATGGCATTGACCGCTGCAGAATATCTTGCCTTTGAAAAAGATATGCATGTTCTGGTTATTATAACCGATATCACCAACTACGCAGAAGCGCTGCGTGAGGTTTCCGCCGCCAGAAAGGAAGTGCCCGGACGCCGCGGCTATCCCGGGTATCTGTATACCGACCTGGCTACCCTATATGAGCGCGCGGGACGTATGAAGGGCAAGGAAGGATCCATTACTTTGATTCCTATTCTGACCATGCCCGAGGATGACAAGACACACCCAATCCCGGACCTGACAGGCTATATCACTGAAGGCCAGATCATATTAAGCCGTGAGCTGCACAAGAAGGGTCTGACTCCTCCTATTGACGTTTTACCCTCTCTTTCGCGTCTGAAGGATAAGGGTATCGGAAAAGGAAAGACCAGAGAAGATCATGCCGATACAATGAATCAGCTTTTTGCGGCATACGCCCGGGGCAAGGAAAGTAAAGAGCTGGCGGCCATATTGGGCGAAGCGGCTCTGACCGATGTGGATAAACTCTATGCCAAGTTCTCCGACGAATTTGAAAAGCAATATGTATCCCAGGGCTATGAAACAGACCGCAGCATAGAAGAAACACTGGACCTTGGCTGGCAGCTGTTATCCATACTTCCTGTATCCGAGCTGAAGCGTATTAAGACAGAGTTGATAGAAAAATACTACCCGGATAACAAAAGCACTTTATAGCATCACTCCGGAGCTTTAAATGATGATGGGGCCTTTTTGCAGATAAAGGCAATAGTCCCCATCATAGGAGACTTTCAATCAAAGTTAAAAGGAGTAAAGTCAATGGCAAGGCTTAACGTTAACCCCACACGCATGGTGCTGACCAATCTGAAAAAAAGACTTAGAACAGCAAGGCGTGGTCATAAGCTTCTGAAAGACAAGCGGGATGAATTGATGAAAAAGTTCCTGGGGGTGGTCAGAGAAAACCGAAAGGAACGCGAAATTGTCGAAACGATGATGAAGGATGTCAATTCGCGCTTTGTAATGGCCCGTGCCCTCATGAGCGATACCCATCTGGAAGAGGCTCTCATTTATCCAAAGCAGAAGGTGACCTTAGAGGCCTCATCCCGAAATATCATGAGCGTTGAGGTTCCCGTTTTCGAGTTTTCGACAGAGGGAGGCGGGGAGGATATCTTTCCCTACGGCTTTGCAGCTACATCCGGTGAGCTGGATGGCGCCTTGTCTGCACTTCAGCAGGTTACTCCCCATCTTTTGAAGCTTGCTGAACTGGAAAAGACGGCACAGCTCCTGGCTGATGAAATTGAAAAGACCCGCCGCCGTGTCAACGCGCTGGAGTATGTGATGATCCCCAATCTGGAGGAGACCATCAAATATATTGTCATGAAACTCGATGAAAATGAGCGGGGCAATCTGACCCGGCTGATGAAGGTCAAGGACATGATGCTGGAGCAGGCCCATCATTATAAGGAAAGACAACTTGAGGCATAGATATAAGTTGTTTTAAAGTAAATCAAAATATGAAGCGATAGATTCTGTTATGTACGGGGTTTATCGCTTTTTCTATAAGACAATAATAAGTGCTTTTTAAGATCGTATGCAAAAACCTGGTATAATATAGGAAGTATTAATTCATTCTCTCAGACATTCATTTGCAACTCATCTTCTGGAAGAAGGCACTGATTACGCTACATTCAGGGGCTCTTAGGACATAGCAGCAGTAAGACGACAGAGATTTATACACATGTAGCAAAGAAGGGCATCGGCAAGATCTTGAGCCCCTTGGACAGGCTTATGCAGTGGGAAAAGTCCTAGATGTCCACCACAGATATATATACTTACCCGCCACCACCGGCAGATACCCACCCCAATTAGCATCTTACCCGTCACGGTGTGCTGGTATGAAGTAGTTATGTGAGACACCCTGCTTTAAGAGCAATGCGCTGAAGACTCATTTATAAATGGTTAGTTAAGCTAAATGATTATTTTGAGGTATTTGAAAATGGTTTCAGTAGATGAACTAATGAGAATGCTTATTAAAGGCAGACTTGAATGTTATGTTAAGAAAAGTTCAACATATAACCCATATACAAAATCTGTCTTATATGATTGGGGTTTTAAACTCCAAATAGGAGATCTATTATTTACGGATTCATATAGAGGTTTTAATCCATACAGTGGAGTTGAATATATATATGAAAACAACAATAATATTCCAATATGGACATGTGATTATGTGGGGTATGTAAATAGTTGTGTGTCTGGTGAAGAGGTCTATAGGCTCCTAAAGGAAGCAAGGAAAAATTATTTAAAGAACTGCAATTTATATAAATGTCTGATGTAAAAAGGGGTAAACCATAAGCTTTGCTTTGAAGTGCAGGGTGCATCATATAACAAAGCTTTTACGCTTTGGGCGTACTAACGGGTCTTGCTGCCACACCGTCTCACCGGGCGGCAAGCCGCTAAGAAGAAGGGCTCCGCTGGTCCGGTTCGACGGCGTCGTAAAACCGGGACGTTATATATAATTCCCAGCTTGAATCACCCCATCCAGGGGTGAAATTGGAAGAATTGGCTTTGAAGGATTTCTGTTCACATTAGTAAAATATTGCGACGTAAAGATTATTTATATTAGCTTGGGAGGTAACAGGAAAGTGAAACCTAATTTTCTAAGAGAAGTTATAGCGATAACTGTTGGGTTCATTGTAGCGTGGTATGCGGGTGCAATGTTTAACTTTTTTCCATTTATGGCAGATGATTTAAGCATAAGAGCAATCGGGTTTACCGGATTATTGCTTTGTATTGTAATTGTAATATGCACGGTCTGGATTATCAAAGAAATTCGCCAAATGAAAGACAATAAATGAACAAAATGAGCATAATCTTTAGTTCGCATAGTTTATTGTGAAAGGGTTCATTTAACAATAGTGACTTAACAATATCAGGTATTGTGGATTTAGCAAATAGTTACCCTACGGGCCTTGAGATTAAATACTCAGTAATACCGGCAAGGTTTTAGGGCTGTAAATTGATTATTGTACATAACAAAGCTTTTACGCAAGGGGGCATGCCGGAAGTATGACGTAAAAAGAGGTTCATGAGGTCATTGCTGCCCACATCATCTCACCGGGCTTCAAGCAGTGCTAAAGGGAAGGACTTCGCTTGTCCGGTTCGCCGGTGTCGTAAAACCGGAACGTTAGGCGAAATATCCTGATATTAAGCTCATGGTAGTATTATTCTATTTGAGGAGGGTTATAAATGGGAAAATTTCTTGGAGTCGACGGAAAGTATCACCCACAAGGTTCATTTCTTGGGGTTGATGGTATATATCATCCCAAAGGATGCTTTTTGGGAAGTGATAATATGTATCATTACGAGGGTTCTTTTCGTGGGGTTGATGGCAAGTATCATCTCAAAGGTTCCTATTTAGGGTCAGATGGTATGTATCATGCGCAAGGCTCGTTTATCGGTATTGATGGTAAATATGTTGAATCAGAATCATATATAGAAAAAGAAAAGAGAAATCAAGGGAACATAACATGCTAATCAAATCAATAGCAGGGTACTTCGCATAACAAAGCTTTTAGGCAAGGGGCACAGCAAGAAGTATTATTATGAACTACCATAAGAGCAAAAAACCCGCAATACCTTTTTCCATTATTAGGAGTAATTATAGGTTATCTCTCAGTTTCCTTTACCGTATCTCTTAAAGTGGTTTCAAGTCACCGTATCCAATGAATAAGGTGAAAGGTTACTAGACTTTTATTTGGCTTCAAATTGGATCTGACCACCGGAAACCATGGTGAGATGAGCATTTGGGCTTAAATTACACCGGCTGCCCATAAATACTTGTTAAAAAAATAAAAAAATTTTCATAAACAAGAAGGATTTTTTTATAGTTTGTAGAATTTATATAATATTGGCATTTTTTAGTTGCCCGGGCACGTAAAAAGTAACTAATATTTGGGTGAGATGATGGCTGTAACTATCCGGAAGATAGCTGAAAAAGCAGGAGTTTCAAGAGGGACTGTTGACAAAGTACTGAATAATCGGTACGGCGTCAGCGACGAAGTCAGGGAACAGATCCAGAGAATAGCCTCTGAATTGGGATATAAGCCTAATTTGGCGGGAAAGGCACTTGCCTACCAGAAGAAGCGGATAAAGATCGGCATTATTATCGTTGATAAAAATGATCAGGTATTTCAGGACATATATAAAGGCGCAAGACAGGCTTATTTAGAACTTAGGGATTTCGGACTTTCTGTTGATTTTTGTTTGATGGATACAGACAGCGTTGAAGAACAGGTTCACTGCATAGATAAATTCTCTGAAAGCGGAATTTCTGCGCTTGTCATAACCCCGCTGAATGATACTGCCATTAAGAATAGTCTTAAAAGGCTGAATGAAGCTGGAATAAAAATAGTCACTATTAATACGGATATTATGGATATAGACCGTCTGTGCTTTATTGGCCAGGACCTGGAGAAAAGCGGCAGGATCGCCGGATTTCTTATGGGAAAGCTGCTGCCCGATGGAGGAGAGGTGGCTGTCATTACAGGTGAAGATAAGTACAAAGCGTTAAATGAGAGAATTGTGGGCTTCACGGACATTATTAAGGAGGAATACTCCAATATTAAAATTGTTGAAACTGTAAGAAATATTTCAAATGCTATGGAAGCTTATGAAAAAACAGTAAAGCTATTTGAGAACTATAGAAATTTAAAGGGCGTATATATTACCACCGCGAAACACATGGCAGCTATCGGAAAGGCAATAAGAAGCAAGAAAAGGTACGATCTGGAGTACATATGCAATGATACGGTACCGGAGATCGTTCATTTAATCAATGAAAAGATAGTGAGCTTTACGATAACGCAGGACCCTTTTAATCAGGGTTATTTGCCATTGAAAATACTTTTTGATTACTTTTTTCAAAACAAAATGCCAGAATTGGAACATATTTATACGAATTTGGAAATTGTCACGAAAGAAAATTTACATCATTGATGCTCATCGTTGAAACTTCATTCTACAATTAAATTACACCACGGCTAAAGGCTGTCCGAGCCAAAAACAAGATATATCGCGACCGATAGTTGCCCGGGCACGTTGACCAGGGATTGCAAACATTACTACTATTTTATAGACACCCTAATTAAAGGATTTTATAGTCGAAACGGCTATTCAAAATCAATAAATTTTATTAGGAGGAGAACTATGAAAATCAGGAAGTTGGCAATTTTGGTACTGTCTCTGATCATGGCTATAACCTTAGTGGCTTGTGGTCAGGACACCCCGCCCGCGTCCGCAGGACAATCCGGCGGTACGCCCAGTGAATCTGCGCCGGTTGAGCCGGCCGAAAAACAGACCATCGGGTTCTGTGTCGCGGATGCAGATGACCAATGGCTCTCTTATCTCTATGACGAAGCGCACAAGTTCGCAACTGAGCACCCGGAATATGATTTCATCTTCAGTGATGCAAAAAATGATTTGGCAGAGCAGCTCGCAGTTGTTGAGAATATGATCATTCAAGGTGCAGACGCAATCGTGGTCAATCCTTATGACTCCGAAGCCACCGGCCCTATTGTTGACATGTGTAAAGAGTCCGGCATCTATGCTATAAGCGTCAACAGACCGTTTGCAAATCAGGAAAAGGCTGATTGCGGCTGCTATGGCGACTCAAAGCAGTCGGGTGTTCTGGAAATGGAATATCTTGCAAAACATCTTGATTACAAGGGAAAAATCGCTATATTTACAGGAGGTGAGAACCAGGAGGCTGCTATTAAACGTACTGAAGGATTCATGGAAGTCATTGATAAGTATGACGGCCTTGAGGTCGTATTTAAACAGACTGGAAACTGGAACCGGGATGAAGGTATGGCACTTATGGAAGACCTGCTGTCATCCGGTATCGAAGTGGATGCTATTGCATCCAACAACGATGAGATGGCAATCGGTGCATATATTGTCTTGCAGGATGCAGGCAATAAAGACATCATCGTCGGCGGCATCGATGCATCTCCTGACGCTTTGCAGTATCTGGCAAAAGACAGCCAGTATGTGGTTACCGTATTCCAGGATGCTCATGGCCAGGCATATGGCGCTCTCGGAGCAGCAGTATCGCTGTTAAAGGGCGAGTCTGTTGAAAAGGAAATACTTATAGATTATGAGTTGGTGACGCCGGACCTTACCAGTAAGTATCTTGAGATCTGGGGTGTTAAATAACTAGAGCCGGTACGGCATGTAACGAAAAAAGAGCGCCCACCGCTTTTTTAAGAGCGGTGGGCGTAAAAAAGGACTTCCCAGGGATACATTTATTTAGCAGAGGTGATGAAATGAATGCGGAAATAAA
>DOHN01000002.1:22977-25821 GCA_003535195.1 Ruminiclostridium sp. | reverse complement strand
TAAAAGTAGAAGACGTTACGATGAAATTTCCTGGCGTTCTTGCGCTGGATAAAGTAAGTCTCTATGTAAAAGCCGGAACTGTACATGCACTCATGGGAGAAAACGGCGCCGGTAAATCGACATTAATGAAAATTTTATTCGGGATCAACAAACCGAATGAAGGAGAAATCATTTTTAAAGGGCGGAAGCTCGAAATAAACGGTATACATGATGCGTTAACCAATGGTATTTCAATGATACAACAAGAGCTATCACCCATTAAGGAAATGACTGTAGCCGAAAACATTTTTCTCGGAAGAGAAAAAATGAAGGGCATTCTGGTTAAAGCAAAAGAAATCGAAAAAGATACAGAAAAACTGCTCAAGGAATTAAATATTGAGGGTATCAGGCCCGATCAAAAAATGAAAGAACTATCGACAGCACGTATGCAGCTTGTAGAAATAGCCAAGGCCGTATCTTATAATGCGGACCTTTTGATCATGGATGAACCCACTTCAGCGATTACCGAGCGGGAAGTAGAGCATTTATTTGAAATTATAAAGGACCTGAAGAAGCGTGGAATTGCGATCATCTATATCACGCATAAAATGGATGAAGTATTTTGTATCGCTGATGAGGTCACTGTGCTGCGTGATGGTAAATTTATTGATACAAAGCCCATATCGAAAATAACCAAAAATGCGCTTATTGAATTAATGGTAGGAAGAGAAATTGGCAATATCTATGTGAAGACCGAATCCAAACCCGGAGATGTCATGATTTCCGTACGGAATTTTTCCAAAAAAGGTCAATTCAATAATATCAATTTTGATGTAAGAAGCGGGGAAATTTTCGGGTTAGCCGGGCTGGTAGGCGCAGGCCGAAGCGAGGCTATGATGTCTGTGTTCGGCGCCAATAGGCCGGACACGGGAGAAGTGTTTATTAAAGGTAAAAAAATTAGAGTCAGATCTCCAAAAGATGCAATTAAAAGCGGTATGGCCATGCTGACTGAAGACAGAAAAGCCGCCGGACTTTTCCCTATGCTCGATGTAAAAGATAATATTGTGATAGCAAATCTGGAGGCCTTTGTGAAACTATTTCTTATTCAGCATAAAGAAATTGAAAAGTGTTGTAAATGCGAAATCGACAAGTTAAGCATCAAAACCCCTTCTATATTTCAGGAGGTTCAGTTTCTTTCGGGCGGTAATCAGCAAAAGGTTCTGGTTTCAAGATGGCTGCAGACATCGCCGGATGTGCTCATCATGGATGAACCGACAAGAGGTATAGACGTGGGGGCAAAAGCTGAAATACATCGTCTCATGTCAGATTTTGCGGCTTCGGGTAAGGCTGTTATTATGATTTCTTCCGAATTGCCTGAGATCATTGGAATGAGTGATAGGGTGCTGGTCATGCATGAGGGTGAGCAAATGGCTATATTAAATCGTGATGAGCTGTCTCAGGAGCGTATTCTCGCATATGCCGCAGGCGAAAAAGTTTGAACACAGCTAATATGAAAAGAATATAGGAGGTTATTATGGAAATTAAAGGGAAGGACAAAAGAGATATTGCGGCTGAGCTATTTAAAAAATATGCCATAGTGCTGGTGCTGATACTTCTCATTATGATATTGTCGTTATTGTCTCCGCAGTTTCTCAAGATAGGAAATATTAAAAACATACTTCGGCAGATATCGGTTGTAACCATTATGTCATTTGGCGTTAACTTTGTCATTATAACTGCCGGTATTGATCTCGGATTGGGAAGCTATGTCGCATTAGCTTCTGTTGTATCCGCAATCATTGCAAAGGCCGGCCATCCGGTAGTATTTGCCTTACTGGCAGCATTAGGCATTGGGCTGCTGATCGGTATGATAAATGGTGCCATCATATCGGGCTGTAGAATTCCTCCATTTATAGTGACACTGGGAATGACGCAAATTACCCGCGGAGCGGCACTTTTAATTACAAACGGCAAACCTGTGAGCCTTCTTGGCGACGGGTATACCTTTTTTGGGAAAGGCAATTTTCTGGGGATACCAATGCCCGTTGTGATCATGCTTCTAGTGTTTGTTATCAGTTCCATCAAGCTTAACAATATGAAATTCGGCAAATATACAAAAGCCATAGGCGGCAATGAGACAGCAGCAAAAATATCAGGCATCAATACAGGATTATATAAATTCTACGCCTATGCTTTTGCCGGCCTGTGCTGCGGCATAGCGGCTATCGTATTGACCGGCAGAATCGATTCCGGGCAACCCGGGCTCGCCATAGGATATGAACTGGATGCCATAGCAGCCGCAGTGGTAGGCGGTACTGGTTTAAACGGCGGTATCGGTACCATGTGGGGTGCATTTGTCGGCTCTTTGATCATCGGCTCACTAAATACAGGACTCAATCTATTGAATGTATCGTCCTATTGGCAGCAGGTATGTAAGGGAATGATCATCATCATCGCCATTATACTTGACGAGAGAAAAAATCGTGTAAAAGCATAGGTTGTAAGGTTTAAACGATATTTTATTATAAGCTAAATGGAGGACTGCTATGTTTGAACAATTAAATTTTAGAGTCAATTTCAACAATGCAGATTACTCGGATCTTCATTTTTCTGAGGCCGAAAAAACTGCGCTGAGAGAGCTTGCAAAGCAAGTCGCCGAGATTGCTGCAAGGCCGGTCATGCAGGACAGAAAGAATCTTTGGATAAGGCACAACAAGCTTGAAGTGACAAGACCATTGCTGCTCTGTGATCCTGAAAACGGCTGGAATGAAATTATTACCGAAGAAAGCATTGTCAGCCGCAACAGCATTGCAAGACATTGGGAAGATCATCTGCGAAAGCAAATTTTTTGGGGCAATGAGATGT
>DOHN01000002.1:20808-22846 GCA_003535195.1 Ruminiclostridium sp. | reverse complement strand
ACGATTATGTTGTGGAACCATACTTCAATTTGCCTTATGTCTTCAAAGAAACGCAATGGACTGTCGCGGGCAGCAATAGAGTACAGACCATAAAGAAGACAGCGGAGCAGGGAAAAAGCTATCATATTGAAACGGTGCTTGAAAATTATGATCAGATAAAAGATATCATAAAGTCAAAATACCTTATCGATTATGACACGACTGAAAAATTACTTTCCATGGCACATGAAATATTCGATGGCATACTTGAAGTCAGGCTGAATACAGTATGGTTCTGGTCATTCGGGATGACTGATGATTACGTTTTCCTAAGAGGTATGGAAAAATTGATGTATGACTTTATAGACGAACCTGAAAACGTACATAAATTGATGGAACTGCTGTACAGGGGAACGGTTGAAAAGCTTGAATTTCTTGAGAACAGCGGCCTATTGTGCCTGAATAACGACGGCACATTTGTAGGCTCGGGCGGCATAGGATTTACAGATGAACTTCCGGCAAAAAACTTTACGGGTCATGTCAGGATGAAAGATATGTGGGGATTAGGCGAAAGTCAGGTAACCGTAGGTATTTCACCTGATATGTTTGAAGAATTTATATTCCCGTACCAGAAGAAGATAATGGAAAGGTTTGGGCTTACATGCTATGGCTGCTGTGAGCCGATGGATAAGCGTTTTGACATTGTAAAGTCGGTACCCAATTTAAGAAGAGTATCTGTTTCACCATGGGCGAATAAAGAAATTATGGCTGAGAAACTGGGGAAAAATTATGTCTTTTCTTACAAGCCTTCTCCTTCCTATCTGGCGGTACCGGAACTAGATGAAGAAGAAGCAAGAGAGCACATAAGAGAAGTTTTGGATGTTACGAAAAACAATCACACAGAATTTATCATGAAAGATAACCACACCTTATGTCATAACCCTGACAACATCAAGAACTGGGTGAGGATATTCAGGGAGGAATCTGAGAGATAGAGAGATACGGTTCTATTATCAGCAAAAAGGATCATCTTTAGTGTGCGAAATTTTTACAAATATACTTAAACAAAGTAAACGGCAGTCCTTAGATGTTTTTTGGATTGCCGTTTTCTATTTGAAAAGTCACATCAATTGCACTTTCTGCTGAAATTCTTCACAAAATCTATCTGGCTTCGTATGAGCTGGATAATCCTTCTTTTATCCCTATTTGGAGGGGGAATCTGCTCCCAGATTTCGTTAAAGTAATCTTCGCATGCGTCAATTACCATGGGTTCTTCTATGACCAGGCGTACGTCCGGATAGCTGTGATTATGCACATACGCTTCAAGGAGCATAGATTTTTGCTCTTTGACGATACAATAGAAATTGATATGGGCTGTACCATTGCCGGAATCTTTAGGCAAAAGGGCGATGCTATAATTGTCAAATCTCTCCAGCATATTAACTACATTCTGCAGATAGTAAATGATATCCTGGTCTTCCATATCGATAATGGAAAACCCCGTGTGATCGCATAGGTATATCTTTTTATGTTTGACCAGATTATTCAGAGCTTCCATCAGACAGAAATCCCTGTATTGAAAATGCTCCAGGTTTGAGTAGAATATCTCTTTACGCTTTTTGTATAGATCCAGGGCCTCCATCAATGCGTTTTCAGTCATGTTTTTTCTTTGCAATAACTTGATATATAAGTTTTCAGGCAGGTTTAAAATACTAAAATCATGTTTATACATAAACCTTTTACCAGGATACGCTTCAATCTCTGATAAAAAGACACCATATGCCAGTGCGCTGCCATGGGTATAATTTCTGATGAGGGGCTGGGTACAGCTGGAAAGAACGGCATAAAAGTAGTCTCTTAAAACCTCAACGGCGGCGCGGCTTTTATATAAAAAAGCGCGGTCGGCTCCTGCATGAGGTCTGGTGCACAGGCTCAATATGGCTCCTATTCCGGGAATGACGACAAATTCTTTCTCTGTCGTTAGGGCTTCATATTTTTTAAAATAGTATGGAGTAAACTTTCCGGTGATGATCAGGGGCCAGGCAAAATTAATGAATTT
>DOHN01000002.1:15422-20748 GCA_003535195.1 Ruminiclostridium sp. | reverse complement strand
TCATATTTTTTAAAATAGTATGGGGTAAATTTTCCGGTAACGATCAGGGGCCAGGCAAAATCAATGAATTTGACGGTCCTGGCGATATTATTATTAAGCCGCAATAAATTCACAACATTCCAGCCATTTTCAATGGCTTTCAAAAGAGCGCTTTTATAATAGGACAGGCATCTGGAATCCATTTCATTATTAAATGATATGTAGATCGTATCGCTATTATCGCATTTCCTGGCAGAGGCATCTTCTATCAGCGATAGGCCTACGCACAGAATGTTTTTGCTGCCTATAATGATCTTATCCTCTTTGGTTAAACCCGAGAAAGCTTTTGAATCATGTTCGGAGGACATATTATATTTTTTATGAACGCCCTTATTCTGATAAAACGGAGACTTTCTTAAAAACTTTGCATTGTAATTGCTTCCGGGCGCTTTCAATTTATTTTCCTCCATTGCCTGTTTCCTGCATTCAATGGAATAGCCCTGGCATTGGAGTAATATCTTTTTTATTTTTTCACCCGTGCCAATATTTATATCACCATCTTCAAATATTTTCAGATAAAGATTATTGATATGATTTTCCTGAAAAGAGTTTCGTATGCCCTTATAAAGATATTCGGAAATGTTTTCAATGTATATGGAGCTCTTATAGGATGGGGTTCTTCTTTCATTAATCCAACGGCTGATAAGCGAGCTGTCCAGATTGATCGCTTTAGACAGTCGGCTGACGCTGATATCCAAGATGGAAAGCAGTATTTTCAGGCTTTCCCCAAACTTCATATATGTTGTCAAGTGTTATCTCCTCACTCCCCGTAGATTACTATACAAAATAAACCATAAACCAAAGCCAATAAACATCAAAGTCCAAAAATAAAGTGTCACGGACATGGCCATGACACTTTACTAAATGAACTTCAAATTTATCATAGCATAACATATAATATGTTGAAATAAGACAAATTTCGACGGTATTTTTCGACAATCTGCTTGTATTGAATGATTTCACTCGCTTGCAAGATTCATATTGAGATTTCTGCCGGCCGACAGAGGCAGGTAATGATGGATCACTTTTTTCGCTTATTACGGAGGTTATTAATGAAAAATAACAATGTTCCTATAGCTTATTAGGGTACAGGTTTTTATGTTTTCAAAATTGCCGGGTAGATCGTAACCAATATTCAAGAACACAGCTTATAGAAAATAAGGGGGGGTTTCATTGTCAGAATCAAGTCAGGATCCGATGATGGATATATACATTTTTGAAACAACACAATTATTGGAGCAGCTGGAGCAAATCATTATCAATAGTGAAAAATCGAGTTCCTTTCAGGAGGATTCCATTAACGAAATATTCAGGATTATGCACACCATCAAAGGTTCCTCTGCCATGATGCTCTTTCAGGATATTTCCATGCTCTCTCATTCGGTGGAGGACCTTATCTATTTTGTGCGCAAAGAAAAGTGCATCAATGCCGATTATTCCGTGCTGAGCGATATCATTCTGGAGAGCCTTGATTTCATCAAAGGCGAAATTCAGAAAATCAGGGGTGGCAGTAAGCCTGATGGAAGCGCTTCGGATCTTATAACCAAAAACAATTCTTTCTTGGCGTCGCTGAAAGAGGGAAACCTGGGCAAAGAAACCGGGGAACCTAAAAAGAAGAAAGAGTTTAAAGCAGTCCTCTATTTTGAGGAAGGCTGCGAAATGGAGAACATCCGGGCCTATGCCGTCATTCATAACCTGAAAGAAATAGCGGATGAAATCTATTATATCCCTGAGAATATCACCGATGATGAAAAAAGCGCTCAGGCAATTCAAAAGGAAGGATTTCAAATTTGGTTAAAATCAGACCGTTCCTATGAAGAAATTCATCATTTTTTTGCACAGACAATCTTTCTTAAAGATTTAGAGCTGGCGGAGCTCCCTCAGCCCGAACAGACCCAAAAGCTTCAGGATGAAACTCAGCATGCCGCTGAGCAAAATGGTGAAGCGGCCCATAATAGTCTTCTGTCCCACCAAAACATGATCAGTGTCAATGTGGATAAACTGGACAAGCTAATGGATTTTGTCGGAGAACTGGTCATCTCCGAAGCCATGCTCACCAATAATTCCGACTTGAAGGGATTGTCCCTTGATAGTTTTCAAAAGTCGGCAAGGCAGCACCGGAAAATCATTAATGAGCTTCAAGATATTGCCATGTCCATCAGGATGGTACCTCTTTCTATGACATTCCGAAAAATGAACAGAATTGTCAGAGATATGTCCAAAAAGCTTTCAAAACAGGTTGATCTCAAGATCATCGGGGAAGAGACCGAGGTTGATAAAAATATAATTGAACATATTTCGGATCCTCTTATGCATCTTATCAGGAATTCAATTGACCATGGAATAGAACCGGCTGAAGAAAGAAAAGTAAAGGGAAAGGCGGAAACGGGAACCATCACCCTGGAAGCAAAAAATTCAGGCGGCGATGTCCTCATTATAATAAAGGATGACGGAAGAGGATTAAACAGGGAGAAGATCCTTTCAAGGGCCATAGAAACCGGGCTTATCACCAGGCCCGAAAGCGAGCTGACGGACAAGGAGATATATTCCTGTATTTTTCAGCCGGGCTTCTCCACAAAGGATGAAGTTACAGAATATTCGGGCCGCGGTGTCGGGATGGATGTAGTCAGCAGAAATATTGGCGCCATTGGGGGGACGATCTCCATAGACAGCGTTCCAGACAAAGGTACGACTATCATTCTAAAGATTCCTCTCACCCTGGCCATAATGGATGGGATGACAATCCAGACCGGAAAAGCCCAGTATACAATCCCCATCATCAGCATAAAAGAGTCTTTTAAGGTGCAAGAGGGCAGCGTAATGGCCGACATCAACGGACAGGAAATGATCATGCTGCGGGGAGACTGCTATCCCGTTTTGAGGCTGCATGCGCTGTTTAAGATAAAGACCGAAATAACAGAGCTTTCTCAAGGCATTATAGTCATGGTGGAACATGAGGGAAAAAATCTATGCATATTTACCGACAGGCTGATTGGTGAACAGCAGGTAGTGGTTAAAGCATTGCCTGACTATATTAAAAAATTTAAAAGGTTAAGGGGGTTGGGAGGCTGTACTTTATTAGGTGACGGAAGTATCAGTTTAATACTGGATATTGGAAGCTTATTAGAAAATAAAATATGAAGGGAGATGAACAATATGGGTGATGAGCTTAGGCCTGATTTGGCTCTTGAAGAGGAAGATGCTCAAAAGAACAGGTTCCTGGTCTTTTCTCTCGGAAAGGAAACCTATGGGATCGAAATCAAATATGTCACGGAGATCATCGGAATGCAGGCGGTTACCGAAATACCCCAGCTACCGGAATATGTGAAGGGCATCATTAATCTGAGAGGAAAAATTATTCCTGTTACGGACGTAAGGCTGCGGTTTAAAAAGGAATCAAAAGAATATAACGACAGGACCTGTATCATTGTCATTGATATTAATGAGACTTCTATCGGTTTGATCGTGGATAGCGTGGCTGAAGTCCTCACAATTCCTGAGCAGGATATCGTAGCGCCGCCCCAGATGAACAAGGGGATCAGCAACAGGTTTATCAAAAGCATCGGAAAGGTGGGCAGTGAAGTAAAATTGCTTCTGGATTGCGAAAAACTTCTTACAGAGGCTGAACTCGAAATATTGGAAGAAGCGCTTTAAAAATTAGACTTAAAATATATAAATAAAGGGGAACGAAATGATGCAATGGTTTTATAATTTGAAGATTGCTTCAAAGCTGATCATCGGCTTTCTCATTGTCGCGGTTATTGCAGGACTAATAGGGGCGATTGGTATTGTAAACATTAACAGGATTCAAGAAGAAAGCAGCCTTCTTTATGAAGAAGATACTTTAGGCATTGACTATTCGGCCAAGTCGAATATGAGCTACTTAAGAGTCAGGCTGAATACTGCAGTCATGGTCTTGTCGGATAATAACACACAGGCTTTCGAGGCTATGGAAGAGGTAAAGAGCGGTATTGAGCAGACCGAGGGATACCTTCAAAAATATAGCGGGAATATCAGAAAAGACGAAGAACGCAATAGTTATCAATCTTTAAAAGAGTTATGGGATGAGTATAAGGCCCTTTTAGAAAGAACGATGGAATTAATAGAGAACGGACAGAAGGATCAAGCTTATAATACCTATAAACAAAATATTACCGCCATTGACGAGCCGCTCCATACAGCTTTCTCCAATATTTTTGAGCATATTACACTGGAAGCCGGAGAAAGAGCTTCAGCCAATGAAAAGCAGGCATTAAGAGCCAATGTAATGATGATCATTGTTGTATCGGCCGGCGCAGTTATTGCAATTGCTCTGGGTATTTTTATATCCCGTATGATCAGCAAACCCGTCAATAAGATAGTGAATGCGGCCGACAGGCTGGCCATTGGTGATGTAGAAGTGAATGTGGGCATAGATACCACAGATGAGGTGGGCAAGCTTGCGAAATCCTTCCAAAAACTTGTCGAAAGTACACGGGAACATGCGCTGGTGGCTGAAAGAATGACATCAGCCGACTTGACGGTGGATGTGAATGTCAGGTCGGAAAAAGACCTTCTTGGAGGGAAATTGTCTGAACTGGTGCGCAAGCTCAATAATTTAATTACGGATATCGCTTCGGCTGCAGAGCAGGTCGCGGCAGGATCGAAGCAAGTCTCTGATTCAAGTATAGCGCTTTCACAGGGCGCCACCGAACAAGCCAGTTCCATAGAGGAGTTAACCGCCTCGGTTGAGGAAATCGCTTCCCAGACCAAGCTGAATGCACAAAATGCCGATAAGGCCAATGAGCTTGCCGGTGACGCAAAAGTAAATGCAACCCAGGGCAACACTCAGATGAGGGAAATGCTGAAGGCCATGGATGAAATCAATATCTCCTCCAGTAATATTTACAAGATTATTAAGGTGATTGATGACATCGCTTTCCAAACCAATATTCTGGCACTGAATGCCGCTGTTGAGGCTGCACGGGCCGGGCAGTACGGCAAAGGCTTTGCTGTGGTGGCCGAAGAGGTTCGTACCCTTGCCGCCCGGTCGGCAAATGCGGCAAAGGAAACAACCGATTTAATAGAGGGCTCCATAAAGAAGGTCGAAGCGGGAACAAAGATTGCGAAGGATACTGCGGAGGAGCTCAGTAAAATTGTTGACCAGGTGGAGAAGGTGGCAGTCCTTGTAGAGGAGATTGCAGTTGCCTCCAACGAACAGTCAACCGGCATTGAGCAGATTAACCAGGGAATCATGCAGATATCCGATGTGGTACAGACCAATTCCGCCACCTCGGAGGAAGGCGCC
>DOHN01000002.1:10966-15170 GCA_003535195.1 Ruminiclostridium sp. | reverse complement strand
ATGCTGGAAAACATGTATGATAAGAAAAAGAATGGGGCCGCAGAAGTCCAAAATGAGCCGGCGGCTTCTAAGGAGAAGGAAATCATATTAAGTGATCTCGAATTTGGCAAGTATTAAAACGTATACTTAAAATCTATGCCGGATCATATCAGTTCAAGCTTATTTAACAAGGTGAGAATCAACAGAATCGCGGGCTGGTGTACCATATAAAGAAGAAGGGTATGCCGGCCTGCTTTGCTTATTAAATGATCGGCAAGGCTAAAGGGAAAAAGGCTTTGCTTTCTTTCATCATAAAGAATTTTACCCAGGGCGGTGCCGTAGAGAAAAATGCCCAGCCATGGTATTAGGGGATAATAATCCACTGATGTAAATGTATCTGTGATGATGCCGATGGGGAACAAAAAGGGAAGAGAGGTATATATATTTGAGATCAGGCGGCCGGGATAAATAATGAAGGTGCCTAAAGCCAGGAGTACATACTTGTTGACCCTGACAATTAACGGGAAAAGCAGCATACAAATTCCTAAAAAATGCAGAATTCCAAATTTGATGTGGATGGCTTCATTAAAAAGGCCGACAGCTATGGTGAGGATCAGCCCACAGCCCAAAATCTTTAATCCCCGCTTTATATTATTTGTGCTCAAGGATGAGCTAATGCCTGAAATAAATATGAAAAGTATTGCGGAGAACTTTCCGATATAAAAGTTCACACCGTTTTCGTAAGGGATGGGAAGATTATAGAATTCCTTCAGATCATAGATGATATGGAAGTAAATCATTAAAATAAGGGCTATTCCTCTGAAAAAATCCAATTCCCAGATTCTTGATCCCTGTTTGCCCTGGTTTTCCATATATTCACCTCATACTGTGTGAAAATGGAGGATTTTTAAGTAAATGCAGTATCATATTAACAATAATCTACGGGAAATTCAAGCAGGGAATAATTTATTTCGATTCGTAATTTAGCGCCGGAGCGGCAGTCAAAAAACATTTGACAATTGGAGCAGTGGGGGTATAATAGTAATATATCCCTCCCGATGTGGGGTGGGATAAAATAAAAGCATAATGGCTGGGCAGTCTATTAAATTGGAGGTATTGATATGAATTGTGCAGATAAAAAACAGGTCATGAATCTTCTGAAGACTTCAAAAGGGCAGATAGAGGGCATCATAAAGATGGTGGAAGATAACAGGTACTGTGTTGATATATCAAAGCAAATATTATCGGTACAGGCCCTGCTGAAAAAGACAAACCTGAAGATCATCGACCAGCATATCAAGCATTGCGTAAAGCAGGCGTTCATCGAGGGAGAAGGAGCCGGAGATGAAAAGGTGGACGAGATCATAGAACTCATTGATAAATATGCAAAGTAATCAAAAAAGGAAGTGAGCAGCATGGCAAAAGAAACACTGGGTATTACGGGCATGACCTGCGCATCCTGTGCAAAGGCAGTCGAAAGAAGCGTCAATAAGGTGGAAGGTATCAGCTCGGCAAATGTCAATATTGCGGCAGAAAAGCTTTCGGTTGAGTTTGACGAAGCCAAAACCGATATCCAAACAATAAAAGAGGCCATAAAAAAGGCCGGTTATGGCGTTCAGGAAAAGGAAGACGAAAATACCCGTGAGATTTCTCTGCCCATATCCGGAATGACCTGTGCTTCCTGTGTAAAAGCGGTTGAAAAAGCCATAGGAAAAGTTGACGGGGTAAAGGGGGCAAGTGTAAACCTTGCTACAGAAAAGGCGAAAGTGGTTTATGATTCCTCCAGGACAAGGATCTCTGAAATCAAGAACGCAGTGGCTAAGGCCGGCTACAAGGCCTTGGAGATAGAGGCCGGCGAACAGGTCGATCATGAGAAAGAACGCAGAGAAAAAGATATTAAAACGCTGTGGCAAAAGTTCCTTGTGTCCATCATATTTACTGTACCTCTTTTTTATATAGCAATGGGACATATGCTGGGGCTGCCTCTCCCCGAAATAATTATGCCCGAGATGCATCCCCTCAATTTCGGATTGGTCCAGCTGATGCTGGTTATTCCGCCCATCATAGCAGGCTACCGGTTCTACACGGTGGGGTTCTCCAGATTAGTACATCGTGAGCCCAACATGGACTCGCTGATTGCAGTAGGCACAAGCGCTGCTTTTCTGTACGGTATCTACGCAATCATCCAGATTTTAAGGGGACATATGGAATATGCCATGGATTTGTATTTTGAGACAGCGGGTGTCATCATTTCCCTGATCCTTTTAGGCAAATATCTGGAGTCTGTGACAAAGGGAAAGACCTCTGAGGCCATCAAGAAATTGATGGGCCTCGCGCCTAAAACAGCCATCGCTATACAGGATGGAAAAGAAATGGTCATCCCCATTGAAGAAGTGGAAGTAGGGGATATCATACTCGTTAAGCCGGGCGAAAAAATCCCGGTGGACGGCGAAGTGGTTGAAGGCAGGACCTCCGTTGATGAATCCATGCTTACCGGCGAAAGTATACCGGTCGAAAAAAATATAGGCAGCAAAGTCACCGGCGCCAGCATCAATAAGAACGGTACCATAAAGTTCAGGACGACGAAGGTAGGAAAAGATACCGCGCTTTCACAGATCATAAAACTTGTGGAGGATGCCCAGGGTTCAAAAGCACCTATCGCAAAAATGGCCGATATCATTGCGGGCTACTTTGTGCCCATCGTTATGGTGATTGCGGTTATAGCAGGCATTGCATGGTTTGTTTCAGGCGAATCGGTTATCTTCTCTTTGACCATATTTATATCGGTCCTGGTCATTGCCTGCCCCTGCGCATTGGGATTGGCAACACCTACGGCAATCATGGTCGGCACCGGAAAGGGCGCTGAATACGGGGTGCTGATAAAAGGCGGGGAAGCCCTGGAAACCACCCATAAGATCAAGACAATCGTATTTGATAAAACAGGAACCATTACCGAGGGAAAACCTAAAGTAACGGATATTATCACAACGGGCACAGTCGATGAAACTGAGCTTTTGAAGCTGTCAGCTTCGGCTGAAAAAGGCTCTGAGCACCCCTTAGGCGAGGCTATTGTCAATGAGGCCGAGACAAAGGAATTCGAGCTTTTCGGGGTAGAAAAATTTGAAGCCATACCCGGTCACGGCATCGAGGTAGAAATCCAAGGGAGAAAAATGCTCCTTGGGAATCAGAAGCTGATGGATGGCAGAAATATAGAAATATCTCTGCAGCAGGAGTCTGATAAACTGGCCGAAGAGGGCAAAACCCCCATGTATATCGCTATTGACAACAAGCTTGCAGGAATCATAGCCGTTGCCGACACCATGAAATCCAGCAGCAGAAGATCCATTGAAGTATTGCACAATATGGGCATAGAAGTGGTTATGATTACCGGCGACAACAGGAGAACCGCCGAAGCCATTGCAAGACAGGCAGGCATTGACAGGGTCCTGGCCGAAGTTTTACCTCAGGATAAGGCCAGTGAAGTGAAAAAGCTTCAGGCAGAAGGCAAGAAGGTGGCCATGGTCGGGGACGGCATTAATGATGCTCCGGCACTGGCTCAGGCGGATATAGGCATCGCCATTGGATCGGGAACCGACGTCGCCATGGAATCTGCGGATATCGTTCTTATGAGAAGTGATCTGATGGACGTATCTGCCGCCATCCAACTGAGTAAGCAGACCATCAGAAATATCAAGCAAAATCTGTTCTGGGCCTTTGGCTATAATTCAGCAGGTATTCCGATTGCGGCAGGCTTGCTTTACCTGTTCGGCGGTCCGTTGCTAAACCCCATGATCGCCGCGGGAGCCATGGCTTTCAGCTCTGTATCGGTTTTGACGAATGCGTTAAGGCTTAAAAGATTTAAGCCTGTGCATTAATAGATAATAACGATCCATAAAGGAAGAGAAAGGGTTGATAAGATGAAGAAGAAAATTTCTATTGAAGGCATGTCCTGCCAGCATTGCGTGCACCATGTGAAAGAAGCGCTGGGTGAATTGGAAGGAGTTAAGGCTGTACGGGTCAGCCTTGATACCAAATCAGCAGAAATAGAATCCGATGGGGAAGTGGAGGATGCCAAAATCAGAGCCGCCATTGATGAGGCGGGTTATGAGGTTACAGGAATTCAGTAAAAAATACTCTTTTCCGGTTATCGACAGGCCGGAAAAGAGTATTACCATTTTTGCCGTACGGCATTAAAACCACGCTCGAGATCAGCAATAATGTCATC
>DOHN01000002.1:0-10755 GCA_003535195.1 Ruminiclostridium sp. | reverse complement strand
GGTCAAAAAGCCAATAATAAAATCATTAAAAATTCTTGCTATCCATAGGGCCCTATCCCTGTGACAATTTTACTTCAGGTATTTTCCGGTCAATGAGCTCTTGCAAAGTGATGCTTTCAAGATAGTCATTAATTATATTATCAAGCCTATGCCACAGGGGAAGGGTGATACAGTGTTCAGCTCTGGGACACTGGTTGGTCTCGCCGTCAAGGCATGCTACGGGCGCAAGGCTCCCCTCAGTCAGCTTTAAAATAGAACCTACTGCATAATCTGCCGGTGTCTTCGCAAGCTTATATCCTCCGTTTTTTCCCCGAAGGCTTAAGACGAAACCTGATCTGCCCAATATGCCGACGATCATCTCGAGATATTTCATTGAAACTTCCTGTCTTTCGGAAATTTCCTTCAATGATATGTATTCATTGCCTTCATGCTGTGCCAGATCGACCATGACCCGCAGCGCATAGCGGCCCTTTGTTGATATCTTCATAGGTACACCTCCAAGTTAACTTCTATTATACCATGGGATTAATAGGTGTTAAAGCCTTATACAGCTTCGCTAAAGTTCTGGGGGGTTAAAGATCTGCCCTTTGCCTTCGAAAGGTTTTATCATGCGGATAAATCAAGAAACAGGCTGGCAGGCGGCTTGCGCATAGGCCTTGCCATTGCAAAGTCCATCATCGCTGCCCATGGAGGATCTGTCAGCAGAGTTCACAAGAGGGCAGCGACAGGGCTGCCCTCTTTTCAACCGGCATGGGATCAGTCAATTAAAAAGCAAAATGGCTGCAACAAATACAAGAGGCTTGGTACCCGTATTCGTGATGGAATGGGATTCACCTCCGCCGGTTATCAGGGCATCCCCGGGGCCTATATCCCGAAGCACCCCGTTATCATCCACGGTGCCGTTTCCGCTGATAACGTAATAAATCTCTTCTTCCTCGTCATGGGGATGGGTCCCGATGGAACAACCGGGCTCTAAGGTGATCTCATTGAACAGACGGCATTTGCCTCTCATTTCGTGGGCGCTGAAGATTTCAAGCATTTGTACCTCACCGATACCGCCCCTCATTTTTTCACGGACAACCCGGGTCATTTCAGCATGATTTTTAAACATGGTATTTCCTCCTAATCTATATTGATTTTACCGGTTTCATAAAGAATTTTATATAAAGGGAACAGGCCAGCAGCAAAAGGGCCGATACAAGAAATAATATCTGTTTGATATTAAAAAGGCTGCCCAGCAAAACGATCTTTTTGCTTCCAAATGACCCTACCAGCCCGGACCCCAAAACGGCCGCCATATACCCGATAGCGCCGCTGGCAGCAGAGCTGAAGCCGATGTAGACGGTCCTTTTTTCATCGGGGGTATAGTCAAACTGCATATTGAATAGGGCTATATTGATCCCTGCCCAGGCCACTCCGCTTAAAATATGTGCGGCGGTCAGCAGCACGATAATATAGGCTTTTCCCACCGATGAAAAGAACCACAGCAGATAACAAATACCTAAAACGCCCATGGTCAGCATGGTCGTGGCGGACCAGCCTTTCTGGTCGGCAAATCTTCCCCATTTTCTGGCGCAGAATATATAAACCAGCGAATGCACCATGGAGAGGAGGGTGATGACCGTATAGCTCAGCTTCAGGTCGGATTTGAGATAAACGCTGAAATACGCATTGGCGATCTGGCTGGAGACGTTCCAGATGATCAGCATGACAAAGTATTTCACAAAAAGACGGTCCTTTATAGGCCGTGTGAAAATTTCCGAAACCTTCATGGGAACAGTGCTGTGATCCAGTGGTATTTCCTTCATCAAGAAAAAAGAAAGATTGTTCACGATTGTAAAAATAAAAACGATAGCGTATGTAACCATATAACCCGCCAGCAGATTGCCGCTGTCGTTAAAACGATCCAGAATTTTGCCCAGAATAAGGGTCACCACGGTGGAAGTCAGAAGGATATAGGATTCCCGCTTGCCAAAATAACTGCCCCGGATATTCTGGGGCACAAAGCTGATATATAGGTTCGAGATGGCCGCATTGACAAAGTAAAAAGCGAGATAGGAAATTAAAAATGTCATATATGTACACCACAGCTTGGCTTCAATGCCCATGGGAAGCAAGGGTATAACGATGATGGCTGAAAGCAGAATGCGGTGAAATATGACGCCTGCCAAAATTAGTTTCTTACGGTAGGGAACACTCTCTAAAATAATGGGGGATAAAAATTGTATGACAGCAGCCAGAACCGGAATGGCCAGGATATATCCGCACATAGCATCGCTGGCCCCCATATCCTTTAGAAAACCAACCAGAAAAGCACCGCTGGTCAGATTAAAGATCACCCTGGCGGCGGAGCCTTCGATAATACCCAATAGACGGTTTTTCTCAAGATCCTTTACGGACGTTCTGCTTAGATTTTGAGACATTTCAGGAAACCTCATCAGACGAAGTTGTGAGAGCTAAAGCTTGAAAAACTGTTCAATGTTTAAGGTGAATACCGTTGCACCGCCTACCTTTACTTCAATAGGCATGGCCATGTTAAAGGCGCCGAAGCTGTCCGGGATTTTCTCTGGAGCAATCATGCGTCTTCTGGATTTGCATGTATCGTGGATAATGCTTATGGCTCGATCCACTTTATCATCATCGGTGGCAATTAAAAAAGTAGTATTGCCGCTCTTCAAAAATCCGCCGGTGGAGCAAAGCTTGGTTGTACTGAGACCTTCCTGATTCAAATTGTCAGCAAGAATACTGCTGTCCTCATCACTGACAATGGCGAATACAAGCTTCATATACAAATCCTCCCTTGCGCTTTGATGTACCCATTATAATGGATATACCCTGTATTTTCAATTATAACCATGGACGGAAGTCTTTAAAAAAAGCGATGCTTATATTTTTCCACAAGCACCGCCTGTCCATACGAAAGATGAACCGGATGGATCATTTCAGGGTTTAAGACAAAATTTTGGACGGTCAGCGGTGACTTTTTGCAAACTTGCCCAGGTAGGATTTGATGACGCGCGGATCCTTTCGCACCTCTAAAGATTCGCCTTCCAGAACGATCCTGCCATGATCGATCACATAAGTATAGTCGGACACCTTCATAGCCAGCCGCGCATTTTGTTCCACCAGCAGTATGGTGGTGCCCTGCCTGTTAATCTCAGTGATTTTTTCAAAAAGCTCCGAAACAATGACCGGTGCAAGACCCATGGAGGGCTCATCAAGCATGAGCACCCTGGGACGCGACATGAGGGCCCGGCCGATGGCCAGCATCTGCTGCTCGCCACCCGACAGGCTCCAGCCTAACTGGTTTTCACGCTCTTTGAGCCGGGGAAACAACTCGAAAACCTCTTCCATTTCCTTCTGGTAAGGCATGCGACCGAAAAAACCGTGCCAGTTGATAGTGCCCACCTCTAAGTTTTCTTTAACGGTCAGGCCCGGAAATATATGGCGTCCCTCAGGAACATGGGTAATGTTGAGCCTTGCTATCTTCTGGGAGGAGCGCCCGATAAGCTCGGTGCTGTCGTTGTATTTTATGGAGCCTTTGCAATCTACGGCACCGGATATGCTTTTGAGCAAGGTGGTCTTACCGGCGCCGTTGCTTCCGATGAGGCAAGTGATCTTACCGCTTCGGACCCACAGGCCGATGCCCTTTAGCGCTTCAATGGCGCCATAATAGGAATGAAGATTGTGGATCTTAATCATCCTGCTCACCTCCCAAATATGCTTCAATAACCAGCTGGTTAGAAGCGATGGCTTCAGGGCCGCCCGTTGCGATCACCTCGCCGAAGTTGAGAACCACGATATCCTCGCATATATCCATAATCATATCCATGGAATGCTCGATGAGCAGCACACCAATGCCGCGTTTCTTGGAAGCGAGGTGGAGCAGATCCATGGCATATTCGATTTCCTTGTTATTGAGGCCTGCTGCCGGTTCGTCCACCAGCATGACACGCGGATGTCCGAGCATACTGCGGACAATCTCCAGCAGTTTTAGCTTGCCGAAAGGAAGACCTGAGATATCATTGCTCCAGTCAAATGAAATTTTTGCAATCTCCAGCAGCTCCTGAAGCTCCGCGTCAAAATCGGTCCCTTTCTTTCTTAAGAAACTGTTTAAATATCCCATCTGATTGCCCAGATCCGTTCCGAGAAGGAGATTGTCTCTGATATTGGACCGCTGCAAAAAACGCGGGACCTGGAAGGTACGGCCGATTCCCATTCGCGCCCGGGTATAAGGCGGCACCTGTGTGATATCTTTTTCATCCAGGAATACGGAGCCTTTGTCTGCAGTGTAGATGCCGCTGATGATATTCATCAGTGTTGATTTCCCCGCACCATTGGGGCCAATTAATCCATGGACCTCGCCAGGGAGCACAGAAAATGTTACATCCTTAGCGGCCACCACGCCGCCAAAGTTTTTGCATATACCGTCGAGTCTTAAAATTGGTTTCATTGGCCTGCTCCTTCCCTTTTTTTCTGGAGTTTGTGTTTGATATTAGCCTTGATCTGTTCGTAAAGACCTGCAAGACCGGTGGGCATGAACACCATCAAAAGTATGATGAAGAAGCCCCAGATAAGCTGCATGTATGATTGCAAAGAACGCAGAATCTCGGGCAGCACCTTGACCAGAAGCGCGCCCACAAAAATGCCCACCGTGTTGTTGACGCCGCCAAGCATAGCCATGATGATGAACTGTGCCGCGTTGAGATAGTTAAACATATCTGAACCTACAAACCGGCCGTGCATACACCAGAGCGCCCCTCCGAAGGCTGCGAGAGCGCCCGCAATGGTAAACGCAATGACCTTGGTCATATACACATTAATGCCCATTGTAAGTGCCGCAGTCTCATTATCACGGATGGCCGCAAGTGATCTGCCGAGTTGTGAATCCCGGATTAACTCTACAATTACCGCCACGATGATGACCAGGAATATCAGCACATAGAACCATGTGTTATAGGAAGTAAATTTATATCCGAATAAATTGAGAGTAGGAATACCGGAGATACCGTCGGCACCTCCGAAAAGAGGTTTGTAATTATTGTAGAAGGCATATGTAACCTGTACCAGAGCAATGGTTGAAAAGGTGAAGTACGTGCCGCTGAGCTTCAAAAGCAGCAGGCCTATGACAAAGGCAATTCCGGCGAATACGACAGGTGTCAGCAAAAGGGCCGGCAATGTAGGCATATTGATGCCCAAACGGTCCGTGCACATATTGGCCATGAAGTATGCGCCGCCTCCCATAAAGGATACTGCGGCAAAGGTGAGCTGACCGCCCATGCCCAGCATGACCGATATACCGTAAGCCACAATGGCGAACATCAGTGCGATGTTGACGACATTCATGGAATAACCGCTGAGTACCCGCGGGGTAATAATGATGAAAAGTACCAGTAAAGACACTAAAACGATGGCTTCAGGACTGAATTTACGTTTCATGATTTGCCTCCTTTATGCTTTATCAGCGATCTTACCGCCAAACAAGCCCTGTGGTCTGATGAGCAGGAACAGGATGATGAGCATGAATACCGTAACGTCCTTATAGCCGGATAAAAAGACCGTACTGAACACCTCTACCAGACCGACTATTAAGGAGCCTATGATGGCGCCCTTAATATTGCCGAAGCCGCCAATGACAACACCGGCAAAGGCTCTTAATTGCAAAGTGCCCAGGGTGTTTCTCACCATGTAGATCGGGGCTATCATGAAGCCGCCCACCGATGCCAGGCATACGACAATGATGTATGTGGCCGAAATGGTAGCGATAGCCGGAACCCCCATAAGATTTGCGGCATAGGAATCCTGACAGGCCGCCTGCATCATTTTTCCCACATACAGTTTTTCAAACAGCATATGAATCAGGAAAATGAGTATGGCTCCTACGATAATTGTAAGCACGTACTGCCATTGAAGCGGGATTCCGCCAATATATAAAATGCCCGGCTTGCCGTTTGCATCGGTGATGATGGGGGGCAGGGAGCGGGGAAGTGCGCCCCAGATTAAGGTAGCCAACTCTTTTAAAATAATGGAAGCCCCCATTGTAGCGATGATGGTCGCAGCCGGATAAGAAGCTTTTCGAAGGGGCCAGTAAATTGTAAACATAAAAACCAAACCAATGACGACAAAACAGATAAATGACACAGGGATCATCAGGTACAGCGGCAGCTCGAAATCCAGAATTAATGAGCTGGTGACATATGCACCGAACATTAAAAGATCGCCCTGTGCAAAGTTCATGACGCCGACGGCGCGGATAAGCAAAATGAGACCCATAGCAAGCATGGCATACACAACACCCATCGCAATACCATTGAGCGCCAATGTGCAAAACAGACGAAAATCCATGTTATCACCTCATTAGTAAATTTGTGCCGGTTCCGAAAGAGGATTCATAGCAAATGTTTTAAAAGTATTTTTGACGGCCAGGTGGCCTGACCGTCAAAAATACTAAAAGGGCCTGGATATTCTTACGGTTCACGGAAGGTGACAGCGTCAATGGCTTGAGGCTTTCCGCTGATATTTTGTGTAATTCCAAGAGCGGTTGCAAAAACGTGATCCTCAAAATAGGAGAAGGTGGAGATGGCGCCCGGAAATGCCTTGACCTGCTTTAACCCGTTATTGAGGGCTTCGCGATCTATAGAACCGGCTTTCTCGGCAGCTTCCTTGATGACATACAGGGCATCATAATATGTAGCGGCCGGTAAATCGGAAGGGGCATTGTATTTGGCGACATAGGCCTTTTCAAATTCAGCTCCCCGTTCATTTGCGCCGCCGGGAACCCAGTCGGCAACGGAATACCAGCCATCGGCGGCAGATCCCGCATTGGTTATGCAAACATTAGAACAGAAGGAGGTGGAGCCCAATAGAGGTATTTTATCCGGGTTGACGCCTGCAATTTCAGCCTGCTGGCAAATCAAAGCAGCCGGCATTTGATTGGACAGTGCAATAATGCCATCATAGCCGCCGGCCAGAATCTGCTGGAAATAAGGATCATAGTTGATTTCTTCCTCGGGGAAGCCGAAGAGGTTTTTCTCGGTGATCTCAATGCCCAGATCCTTCAGCGCGATCTGAACCTGTTCCGATAAAGAAGCAAAGGTGCTCTGAGTGGAGTACATGATGGCCGGGTTCTTCATATTGAGTTTATTCACAGCAAAGCTGGCCAGCGTTACGCCCTGGAATGTATCAATGGGGCGCACCTGCCAGGTATAAGGGTTATTCTGCTTGGACACACCGGAAGAGGAGCCGGAAGCGAAATACGGTATTTTTGCATCAGCTACGCTGGGCATGACGGCGATACAGTATTGGGAGTAGAGTGAGCCGATAATGGCAGTAATACTGTCGTCAGAGAGCAGTTTGGTCGTTGCGTTGACGGAATCCTGCATATTATCGACTTCATCGCCGATGACAAACTCAATCTTGTGGCCGAGTATTCCGCCGGCAGCGTTGATTTCTTCCTGAGCCATCTTAGCGCCGTTCATGGTATACTCGCCGACTAACTTATTTGTGCCGGTCATAGGTGCTATAATGCCGATTTTAATGACACCGCCTTCCTCCTGGGGGTTCTTTGATTCTGCCGGAGACTGCTGTGTCGGGGCCGGGGTGTTCTGGTTGTTGGAGTCGGATGCCTGTTTGGCGCAGCCAGCGGTAAATGCTGCCAGCAACGCAAATACCAAAATCAGAGCAACAGATAATTTCAGCTTCTTCATTTTACATTTTCCTTCCTCTTTTTAATTATTTAATGCAAATTGTATGCAAATGCGATTTAGTTTGCTATTTGTATACAATCTGTATTCAAATTATGTTGCTAAAAAGCAAATTCTAAAAAACAGGAAATATAAAATTGAGAATTTAACCTTGAACTGTCAGATTAGACTGTGCTGATAGGCTCTGGCAGAAGACTGAAGCTGGGAGGCTTTAACTGAATACCGTAAGCTGATAGGCTCTGGCTGAAGTGCTTAATCTATTTCAGATAAATTCTGTCTTTACGGGCCAGCAAGGTATCAAAGGCACGCTGTTTGGAGCTGATGATATGATGGTGCATGGCTTCTTTTGCCCCGGCTTTATCTCCTTTGAGCATGCATTCAACAATCGCGAGATGCTGCTGCCCGGTAATGATGACCACGCTTTCTTTATGGTGGCTGAGCACCCGGATCCGGTGGGTGTGATCGTAAAAGCCCATCATCGTGTGGACAAGCAGTGCGTTATTTACGTAATTTAGCACCATCATATGCAGATCTTCATCTTCTGCGACCGATTCCTTTGAACAAGCTTTCAAGGGAATCTCCAAATCCATATCCTTATAAGGGCGGAGACTTTCATAGTAAGTTTCAAGCACATCCCGCGGGATGTGATCCATGGCCAATTCGACCGCGAAAGGCTCCAGTAGATCGCGGATTGCGTAAAGATCATCGATATCCTTAATGGTTATTTCCGAAACATATATACCCTTATATGGAACAATCTCAACCAAACCTTCCTGTGCCAGTTCGTTCATCGCTTCACGAAATGGGGTCCTGCTGAGCTCAAGCTCCAAAATGAGTTCTTTGCCATTGATGATAGAGCCAGGCGGATAAATACAATTTATAATACGTTCCTTTATTGTAGTGTATGCTTTTTCCTTTAGACCCATCTGGCAGCTCCTTCGATACTAACCGCAAATTTCAACGAATATTTCTTTCGACCTTCAATGTATCAAAAATATATCACATCGGGCTGTATTTGTAAACAATGTTTATATTTTAACTATTATATTAACTATTTTTATGTATTTTGTATAAAAGTCCATTGACATATAAAAAGAAATAGTTTAATATTATTTGATATACAAATTGTATACTGAATTGTATACAAACTTCTTGCAGGCATACAGCATCAACAAAATTTTTTTATTTTTGCATCCTGACTGCTTCTATACGGCCAAATTTGCTGTCTCTAAAATGTTACAAATTTTTGGATATATAAAATCATAAGGAGCGTGTTTATATTGCCAAATAATCGGGTTGCCATTGTTACCGGTGCTGCGCAGG
The DNA here is from genome assembly GCA_003535195.1 of Ruminiclostridium sp. GTDB lineage: Bacteria > Bacillota > Clostridia > DSM-8532 > DSM-8532 > DTU059. The sequence continues at coordinate 1,729 of DOHN01000002.1, read as the reverse complement.
GGATTGGCCTGGCCATTGCAAAGAAGCTTGCCGAAAAGGGGATCGGCGTTGCTATTGCAGATATTAATATAAAAGAGGCAGAATACCAGGCCCGGCTTCTTAATGAAGGGGGCAAAAATGCCGCAAGCTTTTATGTGGATGTATCCTCCTTAAACAGTATTGAAAAAATGCTGCACGATGCCGCAGCGTACTTCGGGCAAATCAATATCCTGGTCAATAATGCGGGAATACTGTTTTCTACGCCGGTGCAGGAGATTACCGAAGAGGAATGGGATCTGGTCATGGACATTAATTTGAAGGGCGTATTTTTCTGTATGCAAAAAGCGCTGCCATATTTGGAAGGAAGGCCTCATTCACGCATCATCAATATTTCTTCCATTGCGGGGCAGATGGGCTCCTATGCATCGGGCATGTCCTATGTGGCATCCAAGGGCGGTATTCTGTCCTTAACTTATGGTATGTCCAGAAGGCTTGCTCCCATGGGCATCACAGTAAACGCCGTCTGTCCCGGTACCATTGAAACAGATATTATTCGGCAGTGGACTCCTGAAAAAATCAGGGAACTGGAATCCCGAATCCCGGTAGGGCGCCTTGGAAGGGCGGAGGATATCGCCAGTGCGGTTGCTTATCTTGCTCAGGAGGACACGGATTTCATTACCGGCGAAGCAGTAAGTGTAAACGGCGGCATGTATTGCGGCTGATTTCTTTAAAAAGAAAGGAGCATTGAAATGGCAAAAACGTATTTTGACTGGCTTAACGAGAAAACCCTTACCCGCTGGTGGCATGATTCCGGAAGCCCGGATGAAATCGCGCTGGCAAAGGAACGCGGTGCACTCGGTGTAACCACTAACCCGGTGCTTACATATCGTACTTTTCGGCTTCAGCCGGAATTCTGGGAAGAGAAGGTCTGTGCCATTTCTCAGGACCTGGATTTTGAGGACCGGGCAGAGGCCTTGCTGCGGTTGGTGGCGACTTATGCGGCAGGCTGTTTTGAAGATGTTTACCGGGAATCCCACGGCCAGCACGGCTATGCCCTCGGACAATTGAACCCGGGACGGGCGGGAGATTTTGAGGGAATGCTGAAACAGGCCAAAAGGTACCATCGTTGGGCGCCCAATATTGCGATAAAGCTGCCTGCCACCCGTTCGGGAGTGGAAGTGGTAGAGGAGCTGGCAGCATCAGGTATCGCTATCTGCGCGACCTTAAATGTATCTGTATCCCAGGCTGTTTCGGTGGCGGAAGCGTATGAGCGGGGCATTAAACGCGCCAAAGCCGATGGCGTTAAAATAGCCCCTTGTTTTGTGGTGCAGCAGGTGGGACGAATTGATGATTACCTTAGGGATGTGGCCCAAGATATGAAGCTCGGTCTGCTCGAGAGCGTCATTACCATGGCGGGCATTGCAATTGCCAAACGTTCCTATCAGATATTCCAGGAACGGGGCTACCATTCTGTGATCATGCCGGCCGGCTTGCGGGGCCATTATCATTTGGCGGAAATGGCCGGAGGAAAGCTGGTATTCAGCATTACGACACGTGTGCAGAATATGGTTTTAGAAGCGGATCCCCCCCGTGAAGAACGCATCCATAACCCTGTTCCATCGGAAATACTGGATCAGCTCGTAAAGATCCCCGAATTTGTCCGCGCCTATGAACCGGACGGCTTGCAGCCCGCAGAGTACATTACCTACGGTGTCATGCAAAAACTGCTTTCACAGTTTACCGAGACCGG
>DOHN01000064.1:2119-3586 GCA_003535195.1 Ruminiclostridium sp. | reverse complement strand
CGGCTCTAAATGGGGAGTTTGACGAAAAAGACTTCCCATAATGAATAACAAAAGCATAAGCTGGCAATATTTCACCTATAAGGACGGTGAAAATATTGCCAGCTATTTCAATCTCTAAATTAATTGTTGGAGCAACTACAGCCTTACATGAACTCGGATATGCTGACAGGGTCATTGAGTATACTGTTGCAACATGGCGGGACTTTGAGCAATTTTGCAATGAACACAATTTTACCACCTACAATTCTGATGTTAAAGAAAAATTCATAGTGAAAATTCAAGCATGCGATCCTCCTCTTAAACATGAGACTATCCAAAGAAAGATCTCCTGTATGAAAAAGCTGGATGCTTTCGCAGCAAAGAACAGTTGGGAGAAAGGGATCGTATTGCAAAAGCCGGTACTCCCTGTGTGTTTTAATGAGTTTCTGAACGCCCAAGACGATTTGCTGATAAAAAAGGATTATTCTAAGCGCACTCGTGAAACTGTGCAAATATTTAGCGTAAAGTTTATGCTTTTCCTGATGGAAAAAGGAATACTGAGTCTTTTTGAAATTCGGGCCGAGCACATCTCTGACTTTTTGCTAACATTCAGCGGATATGCAAGAAGCACATTAAGGGGGGAATTGAGTAGACTCAGACAGTTTTTGAAACGGTTGTATCTTTTGGGATATGCCGACATTGACCTTTCAGGATGCGTACCTCAGTATCATTTAGGCACATCGGACAGCTTGGTCAAAATTTGGGAGTCTGACGAAATTAGTAAGGTTTTGGAGGTTGTAGATGTATCAAATCCCAGAGGCAAAAGAGACAACGCTATCATCGTTATTGCAATCCAATTGGGAATGCGCACCGCCGATATTTTAAACATCAAACTATCTGATTTTGATTGGGAGACAGGCTCCATGTATTTTTCCCAAAGCAAAAATGGTAAGCCTAATGCTCTGCCGCTCAATGAGATAGTGGGAAATGCCATTATTGATTACCTGCGTGTGCGGCCAGAAACTGCATCGGAGCATTTATTTGTCAATTTTAATCCACCGTATGAGAAAATGATACGGTTTGCGCCCTCGTTCTTGAGATATTTTAACCGGGCGAATATTGAAGCCCCCAAAGATGCCCATCATGGCATGCATTCGCTCCGGGCAACCGCAGCAACAAAGCTACTTGCTGCGAATATATCGCCGGACATCATATTCCCCTTTTTAGGGCATGCAGACCGAGAGGCTTTAGGGCACTATATTAGACTTGATATTGAAAGCCTTCGCGAGTGCGCTCTTTCTTTCAAAAACGGGGAACTAATATGAGTAAAAGTTATGAGTATAGTAGCGGATTATCTGTCCCTATACGCACCTATATCACTGAAAAACGTTCTCTCGGCAGAAAATATGATAAAGAGAGCAGGATATTCTGCGAGCTTGACAGGTATCTTGTCAAAAGCGGGGTGCATCTTCCAGAGTTATCTCAGGC
>DOHN01000064.1:0-1985 GCA_003535195.1 Ruminiclostridium sp. | reverse complement strand
CGTTATCTCAGGCTGTGGTTGAGGGATGGATTATGAAACGGCCAAATGAAAAACGTAAGAACCAGCGATATCGCCTAAATTTCATAAAGCGATTTGCACTATACCTAAAAAACAACGGCTACGAGGCTTACCGCCCGGCATTAAAGATTTCATCAAATGATGATGCCGACTTTGTGCCATACATCTTTACGAACGATGAACTGGATCGCTTGTTGCATTACTTTGATAATCTTAATCACAGCAATCAATACCCCAAAGGTCACTTGGTAACTCCGTTGTTGTTCAGAACACTTATCTGCTGTGGACTGCGAGTGTCTGAGGCCATCAATTTAAAGCTTGGTGATGTTGACTTAGGCAGAGGAATTTTGCTGATTTCCGAAGCGAAGAATGAGAAAAAACGATATGTTCCACTTTCAGAGGATGTGTGGGAGCGGTTTCGCTTCTATTACCATGAAATCCATGAAAACAGTACCTCGGATGATTGCTTCTTTCCAAATGCGCGCAGAGGTCCCCATCACCCCACTCAGATTTACAACAGATTTCGTGAAGCGCTATGGCACTGCGGAATAGAACACAAGGGGCGCGGATACGGACCCAGAGTGCACGATTTTCGGCACACTTTTGCCGTTCGCAGTATGCAGAAGCTTGAGAAAACTAAAGGTGACATTGTAACATCTTTACCCTATCTTTCTACTTATCTGGGACACTCCGATATCATGGGCAGTCAACTATATCTGCGTTTGATATCAGAGCACCACCCAGAGCTCATCGAAAAGCTATGCAATTATCTGGGGGACACAATTCCAACATGGGAGGCAAACCATAATGAAAACTAAAGATTTTGCACACTATCTTACAGATTTTCTTGGACATTATTTGCCTGAACTCAGAAACGTCAGCGAAAACACCATTTCTTCATACTGCGATACTTTTCGCCTGTTTCTCGGTTACTGCCGAGACTGCGAGGGCATGAAGATTGAAAGGTTTTCGTTAAAAGACCTTACGCCGGAGCTCGTGGAGAGATTTCTCGGATGGCTTGAAACAGAACGCAAAAACAGCGTATCCACGCGAAACCAAAGATTAGCCGCAATAAATTCCTTTGCGAAATATGTTCAGCCACAGGAACCCGCAATGCTGCTAAACTTTCAAAGGGTGCTGGACATACCAATTAAAAAAACTGTAAAAAAGCCCATTAAGCCATTGTCAAAAGAAGCGGTAGCTACTATTTTGCGTGAACCGGACACATCGACAAAGCAAGGGCGCAGGGATGCTGTAATTTTATGCTTTCTTTATGATACAGCCGCCCGTGTTCAAGAGTTATGCGATTTAAAGGTTGGTGATGTACGCATTCAAAACCCGGCAAGTGTTAGGATTCTTGGGAAAGGGCGAAAAATGCGCACGGTTCCTTTGATGCCGTCCACGGTGCAAAATCTTAAAAACTACCTAACGGAAAACCATCTGCTTGTACCAGAAAAGAGTCACTTCCCATTGTTTGCAAACCGTGATGGCAATCACTTTACTCCTGCGGGATTAAGATATATTTTAAGGAAATACGTTGAATCTGCCTCAGACAGAGAGGGAATTCTCCTTGAAAGAGTGACACCCCATGTGATTCGCCATACAAAAGCTATGCACACCTATGAAGCAGGCAACAACCTGATTTACGTGAGAGACTTGTTGGGCCACGAAGATATCAAGACAACCGGGGTCTATGCACAGGCAAGTCTCAAAATGAAACGACAGGCTCTGGAGCAAGTATCCGATTCACCTGTGCAGGAGATACCATCATGGGTTCAGAACAGGGATATGCTTGAATGGCTAAAGAGCTTTGGGGCAAAGAAATGATAGAAAAACTAAAATCAGGCAAAAGAGCGATGACATCTGCAATTCAGACGGCAGGTTGTCATCGCTCCTTTTATTGCCACTGTTCATTTGTTGCGTTGGTTATGGGAAGTCTTTTTTGTCAAACTCCCCATTTAGAGCCG
>DOHN01000012.1:18679-18867 GCA_003535195.1 Ruminiclostridium sp. | reverse complement strand
ACGGAGCCGATGAGCTCGGCTATGGCCCGGCTGGTATGGGGGGCATAGGCGGAAGGCTTGATAACCGCACAGTTGCCGGCGGCTATGGCGCCGATAAGCGGCGCCATGCAGAGCTGAAATGGATAGTTCCAGGGCGACATGATCAGCACAATACCATAGGGCTCAGCAACCACAAAGCTCTTTGCATG
>DOHN01000012.1:16829-18546 GCA_003535195.1 Ruminiclostridium sp. | reverse complement strand
ACAAAGCTCTTTGCATGGAACTGGGCAAGAGGGGTGGGGACTTTTTTAATCCTGGCCCATTTTCTCATATTTTTCATGGAATAGCGGAGTTCTTCTAACACCATGCCCACTTCGGACATATAGCTTTCAAAATCCGATTTGTTTAAATCCTTTTTCAGGGCGTCAAAGATTTTACTTTCATCCCGTATTATTGCGCGCTGCAGATTTTTCAGCGCTGCCTCCCGAAAGGCTACAGATTTGGTCTCATGGGTATTAAAATATTCCCGCTGCCGGGAAACGATATCTTTTATGGTCATAACCGGCCTCCTTCACGATTCAGATGGTGGTGGATTTTGTTTGTAAAGATGCTTGCAAATTCCCGGTCTTTGATGCAGGAAAGTGTATAGTTAAAGGCGTTATCCAGGGCCGTCCTGGCCTGTTCGCCGCACCCTAAAACCGGCGGTGCAAGGTATAAAAATGCAAGGCGCATATAATATAAGAACAACCGGCAACAGGCTTCCCCGTTCTTTTTAGGCTTCAGGGCCATGAAGAAATCCCTGCATTGTCTGACCGTGGGAATAACCGATGCAAGGCCTGCTTTTCTTCCCAGGCGAAACAGCGAATTCAGTTTTTCAACAGCCAAAACGAAGTCGTGTTCCTGACCAATGGGTCTGGCGCTATTTTCCTCATTGCCATTTTTCCGGAGCAGGACAAGGGTCTGAAATGCCCAGGCAAATTGCGGATCCAACTCTTTCAATGAAGCCTCTGAGGCCGCCCTAAAATCGCCCCTGTCCATGAGCCCGCAAATCAGAATAAAGCTTGAAGCTCCCTGCAGCCGTCCCATGGCCGGGATCAGGCAGGAAAACAGAAAGTCGCTTATATTGTCCAAAAACCGTGTGAGATCTTCCATTCTCCTGGATCCATAATAGCGGTTCAATTGATCCCGCTTAAGCTTTATGAACTCATCCAGTGTCTCGTCGGAAAGACGTATGAGTTTTACCATGTCACGGGTCGAATACTCGCCGGTCAGCAGAGTTTTTGCAATAACAGCGTCAACATCGGCATCAGCCGCCTTTCCCAGCTCATCGCCATAGGCGCCGAAAGAGACCGCGGTCTGTTCAAAAGGCATTCCCCCGTCCATCCTCTGCTTGACGAGCCTCATAATTTTCACGTTGGAATCGGTGAAAACCTTCTTCTGGTCGATGGTCGCCGTGTAAATAATCCGGCGGCGGAGAAGTTCATCAATCTGCTTTTTTGTAAGCCCTGTCTCGGCGGGGGCCGAGCTTATCGGGATGCTGGCCGAAGCGCCGGCCGGCGGCACTTTGTGAATGGCATCCATCAGCTCTATTTCGGCGCCGGTCCGGTTATTTTGTTCCAGCAGCTTTTTTATTAACGACAGGGGATAGAATTTTTCTTTTTGCAATTTCTTAATCAGGTTGATGCGTTCAACACAGGAGGGATGGTAATAGGCCATATTGGCGCTTGTTTTAAATGCAGCTTCCACAAGTCCCTGAGAGACATAATATTTTACGGTGGAAATACTGGTGTTTGCGGCTCTGGCAACCTCGCCGATCTTCATTAATCCCAAAGTATCCTTCCGGCGCATATGTTGTACTCCCTAAACGAACATTTATAAACAGTATATCATAGAACAGCCACCGGTATTTACCGGATCCTGCTTCGGTGCCGTTATGCTTTAGCGCCATGATCGATGTTTCGGTAGCTCCGCAATCCTGCT
>DOHN01000012.1:16287-16622 GCA_003535195.1 Ruminiclostridium sp. | reverse complement strand
TATTCCCGGCAGTCCAGCACGATCTTGACCAGATCCGGGGGATTATCCATCATCAGCTTGAAGGCTTTTTTGTAATCCTCCAGCTTGAACCTGTGGGTGATGAATCCATCCAGCTTATATTTTCGGTCCCGGATAAATTCCTGAGCAAGATTGAAAGTGCTGACCCTGCGGCCTTCATATTCTTCCATGCCATGGGCGTCTATGCCCACAATCCGGACCTCCTGCCACCAGATTGGAGTTTCGTCGTATTTGGTAGGACACATATGATGGCCCACCTTAACCAGGGTCCCCCTGGCCCTCAGCCAGCGAAGGCTGTGATGGAATGCCCACGGAGA
>DOHN01000012.1:15872-16096 GCA_003535195.1 Ruminiclostridium sp. | reverse complement strand
TCAAAGCCGCCCATCAGCATCCTGTTTTTCATCATGCCGTTGTAAACCTTGCCGCCGGCAGCCCGTGCAACTGCCGTATAAGGATCCCCTTTGAGAATTTCGCGGGCGCCCAGCCTGAGAGCGAATTGCTGCTTTTCCGGAATCCTTTCCATAACATATATAGTGCACTCCGGTTGCAGGATCTTCAGGAATTGGATGATACCCAGGCCGATGGTTCCGGCCCC
>DOHN01000012.1:11551-15508 GCA_003535195.1 Ruminiclostridium sp. | reverse complement strand
CACTTATTGCCGCATCCGGACATATATTCAACAAGAGTGACCCGGTCGCCCTTCTTAAATTTAGTGACCTGACTGCCTATTTCTTCCACAATGCCTATGGTTTCATGGCCCAGATAGATTCTGTCGGAGCCCGGCATGGGCTCTAAAGCAATACTTGTGCCCGGAGTACTTTTAAAGAAGGAGAGATCGGTCCCGCACACACCGGCCATGATATTGCGGACTTTTACCCATTTGGGCGACGGAAGGGGCGGATCGGGCAGGTTCTTATCATATTTGACGGCATTGATTCCCGTAAACAGCAAAGGCTTTATGTACCTGGCAGCAAATTTTGTCAGAAGGATTTTGGGGATATTCTTCTCATAATAAATGGTCTTCATATTAAAAGGCCTCCTTTATGTGAGCATCGACTGCAGGATGGACATAAAATCATTGAGCTGGCAGGCGTATTCCGGAGAGCCTATGGTTTCCACATATCCCTTTTCCACACCCTCCACGAATTCCACGTCTTTTAAAAGAACTTTCATGGCGCCGTCTACGCTCTTAAAATCAAAAAGCACAAAGGGTTTACGCCTTTCATATAGGCCATGGCCGGATTTGGAATTTCCGGCTTTCACCCTTAAATAGCAAGCTATATTAGTCTCTTCATAAGGTTCTACAATGAACTGATAGATCCGGTCCGGCTGGCGGAGCACCCAGTCGTGCATGGCGGGATCCCCTGCCTTGTTGTATACAGAAAGCGCCCGGGTGATCATATAAAGGCTCATTTTAACCTTCAACGCCTTTTTGGCCGGATCTTTGGGCCGGGATACCGGCATCATGAGCATCAGCGACATGAGCAGGCTGAAAACTTTAATGAGCAGGCCAAGCTTTGCTATGCCTTTTATGGCAGGAAGCGCCATACCGCCCCGGAACATGGTGTTCCTTTTGGCCACCGTAGAAAATGTCATGATAATATCCGGATTTTCGGCAGTCCCTTCCTTGACGGCAACCTTCCCGTCATTAAAAATAAGATGGCAGGCGACCAGCTCCCCGTCGTTTTTTGCACCGATCTGAACCATTGCCCTAACGCCTTTAAACTTTTTGTGCATTTTAGGATCGTCGTCCAGCACCACCTGCATGACCGGAAAGGCAGCATTGAAGAAAAGCCTGGCTGTCATCAATTCCTGTTGAGTTGCAGCCATAATTTCACTCCTTTCTAAAGCTGTTAATCGTCCTCCCAATTCTCATCCGCCTCAAACTCCATGCCCATCATCCGGCGCACATGGCTTATGATGCCGTTGGCATCCAGCCCGTAATGGGCATAAAGGTCCTCTGCGTATCCGATCAGAGAAAACTCATCCTGAATGCCGTGTTTCCGGAACACACAGCCCTTTCCCGATTCTGCAATAACGGAGCCCACCGCATCCCCCAAGCCGCCCACAACATTATGCTCCTCGATGGTGAGGATCCTGCGTGTATCCTGAACGGCTTTTAAGACGGCCTCTTTATCAATGGGTTTTATGGTGTGCATATTAAGAACCCTGACGGACAGGCCATCCTGTTCCAGGAGGGTCTTGGCCGCCTGTACCGACTGAAGCACGGCAATACCGCAGCAAATGATGGTGAGGTCCGTGCCGGCATGCATTTCAACAGCCTTTCCTGGAATGAAATCATAATTTTCATTCTCATAGCATGGCGGTTCAAATCCGCGGCCGATGCGGATGTAAACAGGGCCTTCAATATCCAGACAGGCTCTTACGGCCTTACTGGTTTCAATGCCGTCGGCCGGAGCAATAACGGTCATGTTAGCAAAAGAACGCATGACAGCCAGGTCCTCGGTGCAGTGATGGGTGGTGCCCGCATGGCCAAAAGAAATGCCCGCATGAGTGGCTATTATTTTTACAGGCAAATTCTGATAGCAGATGTCGGTACGAATCTGCTCCCCGCCCCGGAGGCAGGCAAATATAGCCATGGTTGAGGCAAATGGGATGAGCCCCGCCTTGGCAAGGCCTGCCGCCGCCCCGAACATATTCTGCTCGGCAATGCCAAAATTAAAGAACCGGTCTGGAAAAGCATCGGCAAAATGTACAATGGCGGTGGTCTTTGCCAGATCGGCAGAAAGGCCCACTATTCTATCATTGGTTTTTCCCAGCTCGGCCAGTGTCCTGCCGTAGATCTCCCGTGAAGTCATGGTGCTTGAATCGTAACAGGTCCAGGTGGTTCCGGTTACTGCTGCCATGCTATATTCCTCCTTCCTGTCTGCCTATGGATTCCCTGGCTTTCTGGGCCAGAGACGAATCGGCTGATGCGTAATGCCATTTCACATTTCCTTCCATGAAGTCAACTCCCCTGCCCTTGACGGTATTGGCCAAAATCAGAACCGGCCGGTCATGAGCCGACCACGCCCTGTCGAAAGCATCGGCAAGCTGGTCCAGATCATGCCCGTTTACCTCCAGTACCTCAAATCCGAAAGACCGCCATTTTTCTGCAAAGGGTTCCAAAGCCATCACTTCTTCTGTGCCGCCGTCGATCATGAGGCGGTTCCGATCTACGACAGTAATGACATTGGTAAGCTTAAAGTGGGCCAGCGCCATAGCAGCTTCCCATACGCTTCCCTCGCAGCATTCTCCGTCCCCCATAATACAGACGGTTTTGAAGCTCTTTTTGAGAGTTCTTGCTCCCAGTCCCAACCCCACTGCCATTGGAAGGCCATGCCCCAAAGAGCCGGTAGATGCGTCGCATCCGATTACCTTGCGGCTGTCGGGATGCATGGCAAAAGGGGAACCGAAATGATTGAAGGTTTTCAGCTGTTCCAGAGGAAAATAGCCCCGCATGGCAAGGGCTGGAATGAGCCCCGCAGCAGCGTGGCCTTTGCTGAGGATCAGCCGGTCCCGGTCTTCCCAGTCAGGCTCCTGGGGACGGATGTTGAGGCACCGGAAGTAGAGCATGATGAGAATTTCTACAATACTGAGTGAGCCGCCTATGTGGGCGCCGCCGGAATAGGTCATGACGTCCACGATGTTTAGCCTGAGCTCTTTGGCCAAATCTGCCAGCCTTTGTTTCTCGGTAGCGGCAATGGACATGATAACTCCTCCTTTATTAAATTCCTGAGGGTAAGGTTTAAGCAATATCCAGACATGGGCAGTCCTTGGAAAAGTAAGCCGGGTGATGTTATGATGCGGATCAAAACCACACAGCCAAAGCAGAAAATCCCGGAAGTGTGTTTTTTTGCAACCTACGGCACAAAGTAACAAGTGGAGAGTTCTACTATCTACTATTATAATATGCCGAACAGAATCAATCAATAACCTTATTCTCCATTCATCTCTTTTATTTCCTGAAAGCTTAAACATTTTCGCTATGATACGCTTTAAATTCCGGGTTGATGAAAGATCGCCCGTGCAGGTGAATATTTATATCTATATGAAAGCTTATGCAAAGTAAACCGGGGGAAAATAATGCTGGTTTTAATTGTCAACAGGAATAGACTCCATTTGCTTTTAATATCGATTTTGGCACTTTCCATATTATTCTCCGGCAGTTTAATCGTTGCAAAAAAATACAGCGATGCAAAAAATGCAGCGACGGATCAGGAAAAATATCTGATTCTGATAGAGATTGATGAAAAACTATTATATTTATTTAAGGAAGGTGAATGTATAAAAAAGTATCCCATCGCTTCAGGCAAAAAGGGCTGGCCCTCCCCTATAGGGGATTGGACAATCATAAACAAAGGGGACTGGGGGGAAGGGTTTGGCGGGCGTTGGCTGGGCCTTGATGTCAGGTGGGGAAAATACGGAATCCACGGCACCACAAAGGAAAATACCATTGGCAGGTCAGCCAGCCACGGCTGCATACGTATGTACAACAGACATATAAAAGAGCTGTATGATATAGTGCAGGTAGGTACGCCCGTCATCATCAGAAACGGTATATTCGGCCCTTTCGGCACAGGCTTTCGAGATCTGGTCCCTGGCG
>DOHN01000012.1:7997-11427 GCA_003535195.1 Ruminiclostridium sp. | reverse complement strand
GGCGGATGTGCTGGCCGTTCAGGAGAGATTAAAGGATCTTGGCTATTTTAAGGGATATGAGTCAGGAATCTATGAAGATAATTTAAAAAAGGCAATATCTCGATTTCAGAAAGATCAAAACCTTCGAGTAAAACACACTATCACCCGTGAGGATTATAATGCCATGGGCTTTTTTGAATTTGAATAAAAGGAGGGATTGGCAATTGCCAAACCCTCTTTCATATCACTACGATTTTACATTGAATCGCACTATTTTTTATCTCTGGGTTTGAGCCGCTACCAGGCTGGCCGCGCCGTATTTTTCCCTTAAGCGCGGTTTTTCAATCTTTCCGGTGGGATTGCGGGGAACCATATCAAAGATAACCTTTTTCGGCCGCTTGTAACGGGGCAGAGGCGCGCAGAACTCCATGATCTCCTTTTCGGTGCATTGGTATCCGGGCTTCAGCTCGATAATAGCAGCGGTTATTTCCCCCAGCCTCTTATCGGCAAGGCCTATAACAGCTACATCCTTAATGGCTTTATGGGCGCGGAGAAAATCTTCAATCTGTACAGGATAAATGTTCTCTCCCCCGCTGATAATGACATCCTTCTTCCGGTCCACCAGGTAAATAAAACCGTCTTCATCCATCCGGGCCATGTCTCCGGTGAATAGCCAGTCATCCTGAAGGACAGCGGCAGTCGCTTCCGGATCGTTATAATAACATTTCATCACGCCGGGTCCCTTGACAGCCAATTCGCCCACCTGTCCCTGAGCCACGGGGCGCCTGTTTTCATCGGTGATTTTCACTTCCCAATGATAACCCGGTACTCCTATGGCGCCCACCTTATGAATATTCTCGGTGCCTAAATGAACACATCCGGGACCGATGGATTCACTGAGGCCGTAGTTGGTATCATAAAGATGGTGTGGAAAATACTTTTTCCATCTCCGTATCAGGCTGGGCGGAACTGGCTGGGCACCGATATGCATCAGTCTCCAATGGGAAAGGTCATAATCCTCCAGCTTTACATCTCCTCTGTCAAGGGCATCCAGGATGTCCTGCGCCCATGGAACCAGCAGCCAGACAATGGTTATTTTCTCTTCGGAGACAGTCCGAAGAATCCATTCGGGCTTGATGCCGCGGAGCAGCACCGCTTTGCTGCCCGACAGGAGACTGCCGAACCAGTGCATTTTTGCTCCGGTGTGGTAAAGGGGCGGAATACATAGAAAATTATCGTCGCGGGTTTGCCCGTGATGTTTCTGCTCGGTTATGCAAGCCGACATAAGACTTGTATGGTTATGTAAGATTGCTTTTGGAAATCCGGTAGTTCCCGATGAAAAATAGATAGCCGCATCATCGTTGTCCGAGAGTGTTATGCCGGGAGCCACCGATGAACAATTGGCCGTCAGCCGGTCATAATTTTCAGCAAAGGAAGGCCTTCCTTCTCCTGCAAAGAGAAGAGTCTTCACATTCGGTATCTGATCATAAATACATTCCAGCCGCCCGATAAATTCAGGTCCAAAAATCAATGCGATGGTATCGGATAAATTCAGGCAGTATTTTATTTCATCGGCCGTATATCGGAAATTTAAAGGAACTGCAACAGCGCCGGCCTTTAATATGCCAAAATAGATGGGCAGCCATTCGAGACAGTTCATCAAAAGAATAGCCACCTTATCCCCTTTTTTTATTCCTCTTTTAAGCAGCAAATTAGCCATTCGATTTGCTTTTTCGTCGAAAACCTGCCAGGTCATTTCTCTCCGGTATTCGCCTGCCGGATTGTTTTCGATGAGTTCGAACTCGCGCCAGATGACATTATGGTTTTCCTGAAGATCGAGATTAATTTCGGTAAGACATGTTTCCTGACCATACAACTCGGCATTGCGAGACAGTATTTCAGTGATAGGCATTTTACTTTCCTCCCATTCTACCAAACTGCAAAAACTTGAACTTTATCATTTAGGCCCATACTTCCATATTTCAAAATATTACATTAATTTTTACAGCAATGCAAGCGGTTTTTTAACAGGCAAAATCTTTTAATAACGGGCGAATTTTATCATCTTCGATCCGTAATATGAAAAATATTTTTCATCGTGCCCTAAGCAGGTGCCTGTAGAGCGAGTTAAAGTGCGCCGCTCAGGCAAAACCGTCCGGGTTTCGATTCGCGCCGCTTCGCAATCCTGCTCCGCTTCTGCACTTTAACATCGCTCCGGCACTAAATTACGATTAAGGTTTGCCATTAAAAGCCTTGATACCTTTCCATAATGAGCGCTATAATACAGAATAAATCCGCAGGGGTTTTCAGCAAACAACTTAGTGATCTAGAATCGAGGATGGATGAATGAAGAGAATTGTTACCATACAGGATATATCCTGCGTAGGCAAGTGTTCGCTGACTGTGGCGCTGCCTATTATTTCGGCCATGGGCGTCGAAACGGCCGTTGTCCCAACTGCTGTACTTTCCACCCACACTGCCTTTAAAGACTTTACCTTTCGGGATTTGACAGAGGACATTACCGCTATTGCGGAGCACTGGAAAAAGGAAGCCATTGATTTTGACGCCATTTATACCGGGTATCTGGGATCCTTTGAGCAATTGGAACTGGTCTCAAGGTTTATGGATGATTTTAAAACCCGGGACAATATAATCTTTATCGACCCGGTGATGGCCGATAACGGCAAGCTTTATACAGGCTTTACCCAGGAATTCGCGGACCGGATGGCAACGCTGTGCAGAAAAGCCGACGTCATTGTCCCCAATTTGACCGAAGCCTCCTTTATGCTGGGCATTCCATATCCGGGCGAGGATTACGATGAGGCGTATATAAAGGAATTACTGATCCGGCTCAGTGAGCTCGGTGCACACAAGGTCGTCCTGACAGGTGTCAGCTTTGACAAAAAACTGCTGGGCACCATGAGCTATAATACAGATACGAAACAGTATTTCAGCTATTTCCGTGAAAGAATTCCTGTCAACTTTCATGGGACGGGTGATGTTTTTTCAAGCTGCTGCCTGGGCGCATTGATGAAGGGCTATTCTTTGGAGGACAGCCTCAAAATCGCGGTGGACTATACGGTGAACAGTATCCAGCGAAGTGTGGATAATCCCTCCCACCGCTGGTATGGAGTAGACTTTGAAAGCGCTCTCCCCTCTTTGATCAAGAGGCTGGAAAAATGTTGATGCCGACAGTACCGTGTGTTAAAAAAAAGACATTGTATTCTTTCAGGGTTCATGCTATATTAAAATTAGAAAGCGGTGCGCTGCTGAGATAAGATATTTCGATGTTTTTTCTTAGGGCAAACCATAAGATTTTTTTATCGTACTGAATGCATGAGGGGTTGTCCCAAACGCCAAGGCGATGGAATGGTAATGTACATGCTATCCTTGGATCCGTTTGGGTTCAAGGATTTTTTGTTTGATAAAAAAATAAGATTGGAATCAATAT
>DOHN01000012.1:5502-7889 GCA_003535195.1 Ruminiclostridium sp. | reverse complement strand
AAAAATAAGGTTGGAATCAATATAGAAGTAACAGAAAGGATGGATAATTATGAAAAAATCAATAAGACTCTTTTCAGCAATTCTTGCAAGTTTAATGGTTCTGCTTTCATTGGCAGGCTGTTCCGGCAACGGCAATCCCGCCGTTGATTCAAATTCCCCCACACCTTCCCAGACCGTTGAGGCAACCCCAAGCAGTCCGGCCGCCCCCGAAGAGAAAACCGAGGTACGGGTAGCCGCCCTCAAGGGGCCTACCGGAATCGGCATGTCTAAGCTCATGAAAGACAGCAAGGAAAACACCACAGCAAACAGTTATGTGTTCGAGCTTGCGGGGGCCCCCGATGAAATCGTGGGCAAGCTGACCTCCGGAAGCATTGATATTGCAGCCATTCCCACAAACCTGGCCGCAACCCTTTACAATAAGACCAGCGGCAAGATTCAGATTGCCGCAGTCAACACCCTGGGCACCCTTTATATCCTTGAAAAGGGCGACACCATAAAATCCATTGCCGATTTAAAGGGTAAAACCATTACCGCTACCGGGCAGGGCGCTACTCCCGAATATGCGCTGAATTATATTTTGAAGCAAAACGGACTTACCCCCGGCAAGGATGTTACCGTCAATTACCTCACCGAGCACTCCGAGCTTGCGGCACTGGCTGTTTCCGGAAAGGAAACGCTGGTTCTGCTGCCCGAACCCTTTGTCACTACCGTACTCTCCAAGAATGCGGATCTCCGGATCGCCCTCGATATCACCGACGAGTGGAAGGCGGCCACAGGAAAGGCCGGAAATAGCGACTCCGAGCTTGCCATGGGCTGCATCGCAGTACGCAAGGAATTCGCGGAAAACAATAAAGCCGCCCTGGATGCTTTTCTGACCGAATATAAAGCTTCCACCGAATTTGTCAGCGCGAATGCAGGAGAAGCTTCCAAGATCGTCGAAAGCGAAGGCATCATGGCCGGCGCCGCAACCATTGAGAAAGCCATTCCCAACTGCAACATCGTTTATATTGACGGCTCAGACATGAAAAACATGACACAATCTTTCCTGGATATATTAATGAAAGCCAACCCCAAATCCATTGGAGGAAAAATGCCTGATGAAGACTTCTATTACACGAAGTAATGGAAAGTTCAAGAAAGCCATTCGTAAGGGGATTGTTCTGGCCGTTTGGCTGGGCATCTGGCAGCTGGCCTATATGCTTGTCAAGCAGGATGTGATGATCGCATCCCCTTCACAGGTGGCCATGACACTGGCCGGGCTTGTGCAAACCCCTGAGTTCTGGATGTCCGCCGGCAATTCGCTTTTGCGTGTGCTGGCGGGCTTTTTGCTCGCTGTATCCATAGGTACGCTTCTCGCGGTTTTAACCAGCTATTCCAGGGCCGCGCTGGATTTTTTTACCCCTGCCATTACTTTAATTAAATCTACTCCCGTCGTTTCTTTCATTATTCTTGCCCTTGTCTGGCTGAAACGGGATCTGGTCTCGGTTTTCATCTCTTTCTTAATGGTGCTTCCCGCAGTCTGGACAAATATCTCCCAGGGCATTGCCCGAACCGATGAACAGCTTCTGGAGATGGGCTCGGTCTTTCATTTTTCCAAAATGAAAATGCTGCGCAGCATCTATATTCCATCGGTGATGCCCTATTTTACCGCAGCTTTTACAACAGGGCTGGGCCTTGCATGGAAAGCGGGAATTGCGGCGGAGGTGATTGGTATTCCAAAGCATTCCATTGGGCAGCATCTCTATGATGCCAAGATTTATTTAGAGACGGCAGATTTATTTGCATGGACGGTTGTGGTCATACTGCTCAGCATATTGGTGGAGCATGCATTGGTAGGACTCATCCGGCACCTGGGCAAAAAGTACAATGTTAAAGGAAACGAGGAACATCAGACGTGAAAATTGTGTCCCTTTCCAAACAGTTTTCAGACTTAAAAGTACTGGACCGTTTTTCCCTGGAGCTGCCCGATCGGGGGATCGTTGCCCTGATGGGGCCCTCAGGCTCGGGGAAAACCACCCTTCTCAGCATTATAAGCGGTGCTCTTCCGGCCGACTCAGGGATTGTGGAGAAAAGAGGAAATTGTTCCGCCGTCTTTCAGGAGGATCGCCTGCTTCCCTGGATCAATGTCTTGGAAAACGTTGAAATTGTACTGGATAAAAAGTGCCAGGGCAAAGGAATCGGTTTAAAGCTCCTGGACGAAATCGGTCTTTCGGGTACCGAAAGCCAATCCATACAATCCTTAAGCGGAGGCATGCAGAGGCGTGTATCCATTTGCCGTGCACTGGCCTATGACGCGCCGCTGCTGTTAATGGATGAGCCCTTCAAGGGCCTGGATACCGCCATAAAAAAGCAGGTGATGGATATGATGGTCAGCCATTCCAGAACCC
>DOHN01000012.1:3426-5394 GCA_003535195.1 Ruminiclostridium sp. | reverse complement strand
AATGGATGTGATGGCCAGGCATTCCAGAGCCCGGCTGGTTCTGCTGGTGACCCATGATCTGCAGGAAACACTGTATTTGGCGGATGAGCTCTATATCCTGGAGGGTCCGCCCCTTTGCATAAAAAAGCATTGCTCTATTCCCGAGTCCCAAAATGAACGGGGCGAGGATTTTTATCTGAAATATCAAAATCTAATGATTGATCTGAAAAATCACCGAAAATCCAGCCTGATAAAATCAAAATAGAACCGGGATAAAGGCTTTTAGCAATTGCCTGTATACACATATTTCAGATTTTTCCCGGCAATTCGGGCCAGGCTGTATACCGTCTCCACATTTGTGGGGCTTCTGCCGCTATATTTGTACATAGGGAAAAACCGCGTAATATGAAGCGGTATTTCTTCATCTATCAGCGACAGCCATGCCGACAGTTCTTCCATTTCAGCGGGGCTGTCGTTTTCGCCCTGTACGATCAGGGTTGCCACCTCTACATGGCAGCTTTTTGATGCCCGGCATATGGTCTGTTTTACGGTCTCCAAGTCACCGTGGAGTTTTTTATAATAGGAACCCGTATAGCCTTTCAAATCGATATTCATGGCATCAATGAACGGAAGAAGCTCCGACAGCGGCTTTTCACAAATATAACCATTGGTGACTACCACGTTTTTCAAATGATTTTCATGGGCCAGCCTCGCGCAGTCCATGACATATTCATAACTGATGAGCGGCTCATTATAGGTATAGGCAATGCCTATATTTCCCCTTGGCACAAGCTCCAGGGCCTTGGTCACCAGTCCTTCCGGTGAAACAAATACCGTTTTTGCGCTGTGTTCAGATGCCATGGATATGCTGCAGTTTTGGCAAAAGGGGCAGCGCAGATTGCATCCGTAGCTTCCTACGGACAATATCCGTGCTCCGGGCATAAACCGGGCAAGGGGCTTTTTCTCAATAGGGTCAAGGGCCATTGATGTAAGCTTTCCATAATTGGAACAGATAATTTTCCCCTCAGAATTGGCCCGGGCATTGCAAAATCCGGCATGTCCCTCCTCGATGCTGCAATGGTGGGGGCAAATCTCGCATATAGCTCTCATTTGAACTCCTGAATCTCTATTTTAGAATACTTTTCTAATAACATTCCGGCTTTTTTAAGATTCTATATCTACATGATACAAAATTTATTTTATCCATCCATGGGAAAGTTATAATCCATGAACTTATAAGCGGGAAGCTATGCAGCCTCCCGCCAATTTTTCAAAAATAACCCGTGTAATGGTCCCTACTCTCACCACGCCGGAATTAAAAGAGTGTCCCCTGCATAGATCAAATCCGGATTCTCCAGATCATTGATTTTAACCAGCTCAAGCCAGTAGTGACCGGTCTTGCGCGCAATCTTCCAAAGGGCGTCTCCCTTTTGGATCGTATATTCTTTATATCGGATAAGCTCCGGATTTTTGGTAACAAATTCAATCAGGGCTTCATCCAAAGCCTGGTATTCATTGAGAAGGGGCAGATCCGCAAAGGGATAGCCATCTCCGCCCACAGCCATGAAATCGTTGGTAGCCACGACATATTCCTTTTCAGGGTCGAGCTTGACCCCCTTGATCCATACATGGGTAACGCGTTCCCCTGCAGGCTTTTTCTCATCAAACAGGTACTCCACATGGGCGACCTGCGGAAACGCTCCGTTTGCGTTTGGATACTGGGACAAGCCATGCTCCAAAGCGGCTTTGATATCGGAGCCCTTCATCTTCTTAGTGACAATGTAATTGCCGAAAGGAAGGACCGTGATGATGTCGCCTCTGGTAACCTCCCCGGCTTTAATGCTCGCTCTTATCCCGCCGCCGTTTGTTATTGCAAGATCGGCCCCGGTAGCATCTACCATGGCCGAAGTGATGAGGCAGGATAAATTCGTCGGCCCTGTGCGCACATTGGCACGCTCACCGTCAAATTCTATTTCATTCTTTAAAATG
>DOHN01000012.1:346-3317 GCA_003535195.1 Ruminiclostridium sp. | reverse complement strand
CTCTATTTCATTCTTTAAAATGACTTCCGAAAGAATCGATTTCTGGGCCTCCGTGTAATCATCGATAGCCTTTACAACATCTTCCCTGGCAGTGATTCCGGCAGACTGCTCCTTGGTGACAAGACCTGCTTTAATTCCGGTCACCTTGTTATTTTCGTCCAGCTCAATTTGAACCGTACCGACATTCTTAAGGTATTCGCCCGTCTGCACAATCAATGTATCATTCACCTTAAGGGGCTCATTTAAGACGGTATGGCTGTGTCCGTCGATAATCAGGTCGATGCCCTCTACCTTTTCGGCCACCAGCCTGCTCGTGATTTCGCTGGCTTCATCCAGGCCCAGATGGGAAACAGCAACGATGACATCCGCCTTATCCCGGAGAACCGAAACCATGTTTTCCGCCGCTTTGACGGGATCGGCAAAGGTCAATCCCGCAACATTCTTGGGATTGGTCTTATAAGAGGTCTCCGGTGTTGAAAGCCCAAAGAAAGCAATTTTTGCACCGTTTCTTTCAATAATAGTGTACCCCTCTAAAAGAGCGGCTCCGTCCGGCTTGGTTATGTTAGCCGAAATAATCTTAAATTCAGCCTTTCCTACCAATTCGAGAAGTCTGTCCTGACCGTAGTTAAAATCATGATTGCCCGGTGTCATGACATCGTAGCCGACCGTATTCATAATTTTTATGATGCTTTCACCGCGTTCAAGAGTGGCAATGGTCTGCCCGTGCAGAGCATCTCCCGCATCGACAAGTATGGGCTCCGTTCCCGACTGGGACAGAATATCCGAAGCCAGTGCCGCTACTTTGGCATAGCCTATGCCGGAAGAATCTTCAAGCACCCTGGAGTGTACATCATTGGTGTGTATAATGGCAATTGTTTTAGCGGGGGCAGCAGCTGTCTCATCTGCAAACGCTGTCATGGAGAATACAAGGATGAAAACAAGAATCAAGGATAGAATTCGACTCTTCATGTTTTTTCCTCCTTTAGACGGATATGGTAGATAAGACCTACTGTAATTATACTTTATTTACAATAAATAATTCAATCCCCCCGGCATTCCAGCCCTTTTTAGAGCGGGAAATCAGAAAACTGAGCAATCCTTATTGGCCCGATTATTCTCCCAGAAGATGCTCAACACTGCCCATAAACTTATGCCAGTTCACATCCTCCATGTAAATACAGAAAACGACTTCATTAATTCCTTTTTCCCTGACGAAATCCACGATATTGCCCGTCGTTGAAACATTATAGAATCTGGGATCCACAACGTAAATCTCCTCATAATGGGGAAGCAGAAAGGGCACAAAGGCATTGCCAAAGGAGTCTTTGACGACCATAATCTTTTTTCCGTTATGGACATCTGTTTTGACTACGCTCCAGTTCGCTCCGCCGCTGCTCATAAAGGCCAGATATTTATCGGTGATCTCATTTGCATATTGCATATCAATGATGTCGGCTTTTTTCTCCCGGCCGTTGTCGTACATCAGGTATTCATAGCCTGTAAAAGGCTTGTAGGCAATAATATGATCCGGATTTTTTTTAAGGCTCTCATCCAATGTCTTTGTATAGGAGCTCCCTAAAAAGTCTCCTATATCGATGGTCTCAAAGTCTTCCAGGGCGGTGGGCTGCCGGCCGGTGCTCTCCATCCATGAAGCGTAGGCGTAATACGCTCCAAGAGCCGTCCAGTGGTGATCGGTCCTGAAGTAGATATACTCGTCAGTATGGCTGTTCAGCGCGTCATATACATTGACGGAAGAAATACTGTCATCCAGCTTGCTGTTTAAAAAATCAAGAGCATCATTCTGGGAATCGGTGATCCCCTTGTATTTTTTCAGTCTTAAAAACTCGCCGTTGGTCGGGGGAATCATGGAATATAATTTTACATCGCTTCCCAGCTTTTGCCCAAACTTGTTGAGGACCTGGGCATAGTACTCGAAGCTCTCTTTATTGAACTTGAAAAGCTGAACAGCCTTGCCGTCTACCACCAGCCAGTACCCCACATTAGGGTCGTCGCCGAAATCCGTTTTTGCAGGCTGGGAAGGCTTAGGTGTGGGAGTTTGTGTGCTGTCAGCCGGCTCCTGTGAATTTTGTGAATCCGTCTCTTGAGGCTTGTCCTCATCATGCTGCTGATTTTTTTCTCCGGTTTCATTCCCTTTCTGTGTCGGAAGATCATCTATAGTGGTAATCAGAGAAACATCCGGGCCCAAAAATCGCATTGCATGCTGCACATCACGGCTCAATCTGACCATGCTATCCCTTAAAATAAAGGTATCGCTGAAATAATCCTCATAGTCCTGCGTATAGCTTCCTTTTAGAAATTCCGCAGCGGAGAACTGCGGTTTTGGCTTAAGAGTCCTGTTTTCCAGCTTCGAAACCCCGGCCTTATTAAAATTGAGCAAATTGGCTATTCCCAGCACTGTGATTGCGATTATGAATACTATTGTATCTATTCTTAATTTTTTCAAAACATTACCTCCGCAAAAGCAATTGTATAAAGGTTCAAGTCCACGTCAGAACTTAAAGTACATAAACGGGTTATAGGATTGTCCTGCCAAAAAAATGACCGACAGGATCAAAACCGCTATATTAAAGACCGGCTTGACAAAGGAATTCAGCCCCCTGATCAGGGACCCTTTCCGGCCGCATTTTTCAATTTTTTGAGAGAACCGCTTAAAAAATGGCGTACAGGCAATAAAGGCAATCATCAGGAATGCCGCGTTGTTCCAGAAATAAATGCTGACCTCCAGACTGGACACAGGAGCATTATTCCCGCCGAACATGATTCCGAGAAAGCCGAAGGCCTGGCTTAGATCGGTATGGTAAAAGAACACCCAGCCCACAAGCACCGCAGCCCATAGATATATTCGGGAAAAGATCCCGGGGATCCTTTCAAACAGCCTTAGAAGGAATAGCTTTTCAACACAGATCAAAACAAAATAGTAGAGGCCCCAAATGATGAAATTCCAGCTGGC
>DOHN01000012.1:0-191 GCA_003535195.1 Ruminiclostridium sp. | reverse complement strand
CCCGTCAGCAGCCAGACAACAAAGAGGTTTCTTATTTTAAGCCTCCTGTTTCCGCCCAACGGAATATACACATAATCCCTGAAAAAACTACCTAAGGAAATATGCCATCTTCGCCAGAACTCTGTGGCGGATCTGGATATATAGGGGTAGTTGAAATTTTCCTTATAGTGAAACCCGAACATTTTTCCAAG
>DOHN01000058.1:649-3342 GCA_003535195.1 Ruminiclostridium sp. | reverse complement strand
GCTTGTGCCGAGATGGAGAGCATGAACATAAACAGTACCGCCATGGGAATCATCCGCTTCTTCATAAATAATCACCTCCTCCTGTGTGACTTGGTAAGAACCTGCTTTGTGTTCCTCACAAATTTTTCTGTTTTTTTCTCTAAAACAATTATTTTGTCGATTTTACCAAAGCTACGCTCTCCGCCATGTGCAAAAGGCTGGCTTCATCCCCAAAACCATCCACGGTAAATTGAATATTATGATCGGAATCAATCCAAGTAACGGCACTTGTTTGCTCGGATGTTTGTGACAGGAACAGTTGGCCCGGGAATTCGTTTACTGTAATATCGGACACCGCCATATTGTCCGTAACAAAGTCAGCTGCAGAACCTTGCCGGATCAAGGTGTAGTCCAGATACAAATTCATGCCATCTTGATTTTGATAGGTCACGCTCACATAGCCGGGAAATTCACTTCGATCAATCTCTATATAGTCATCCGGCAACGCAGAAATGCCGTATTGTGGCATTTCTGATGAAGAAACCTCCCCGGAATAGCGGTAAACAATATGTGTCTCATACCATTCCCTGACCCATTGCAGAACTGCGGCACGAGCAGTTGGACTGGCTAACATTAGTGTGCCGAACGCGAGCGAACAGATAATTAGGAAAGCCGCTACTGCCCGAAATGCTTTTTCCAAAATTGGACGGGTCTTCTTGCGATACCACGCAAGAGGATCGGCAACCATCTTTCGCATCTGATGACGATAGTGCTTTGACGTCTCCACAGGAGGGGCGTCTTCCAGAAAATCAGACCACTCCAATTGGAGTGCGTCCAATAAAACCCGGCGCATGAACCCGTCCAATTCTTCATCCGTCATGCGTGAAATCCTTCCTTTTCCATCATTTTTCTCAGCAATAGCCGACCACGATTTGCGCGGGTGCTAACTGCGGCTTCCGTAATGCCCAAGTGCTGCGCAATTTCACGATCTGTATAGCCCAGCAGGAGTTTCATTTCCAGCACCGCACGGTATGTTTCCGGTAATCGGGCAAAAAGAGCCACCACCGCGTGGTAATCCATATTACTGTCTGTCGTCTCCACAAAAGCATCCCAGTTTTCCAAAGTAGTTACCCTCTGGTTCTTTCGCCGGATCATCAACGCTTCATTCTTCGTTATAGAAATGAGCCAGAAGGGCAATTCCTCACAAGAAATTTCAGAAACTTTTTCAAAATGCTTTATCACCTGTATAAAGGCATTTTGAACAGCGTCCTCGGCGTCCTTTTGTTCCGTCAAAATACGCATGGCAACCTGCTCCATTTGGCAATGATACTGATTGAATATCATTGTGAATTTCCGCCGGTCTGCTTCATCGTCGATCAATGCGAGTAAATAAATCAACATATGTGTTTCTCCCCTTGCCAAGCATACGTAAAAAAGTCCTTTAGCCAATTCTAAAATCCTGCAAGTTGATTTCTCCACCATAGTGCCTTCTGTTCTCTGGCCCAAACGTAAAAAGCATTCTGCTCGATGCTTTCCGCCTTGATCCTGTAGATCTCGAATGATCAAGTTAATCGAAGCGTTTTGATTCTGACGAAGCATGAACGGCTTAGGAGAGAAAAAGCCTTTAGCTATCCCCCCGGATTTTCATGAGCCATCAAGATATCAATATGTAAGACGGCCTCTCGAAAAGCGTCCTGCGCTTATGCCAAATTTTTAAAGTGGTCAAGGAGTATAGAGTAAGTTTTTAAAATATTGACGATATAGCCCTCAATAGAAATATCTTGCTCCGGTAACACACACCTGCCACCTCCATTCCAGTTTATTATAGCACGCATGGAAAATATTTTCATATTAGATTCGAGTGTTCAGTGGTTGTAAACGTCGCTATGGTCTGGAACGGGTGATGACACACCTGCCGGATACATCGGAGGCCTCTATCTCCATGGGATTTTTTACGGCAAATATGAAGCGCAGGTTGCGTCTCCTTTTTGCGCCTTTATACGATTGGGCTTTGGATTTCGATTTTGATCTGGACTGCCGCATTCTTTTTCCACGTAATCCTGAAATCGAGGTCATTCAGTAAGCCCTATTTATACTTTCTCATATGAAGTGTCCTATAAAAAGCACCCTGTACTGCGACGCTCACTTATTGTTCTTTCTCTGCCTATAATATTTTCCTTCAGGTTGGTCCTTCAAGGGGGGGCATCGTGAATCCCTCCTCGGTCCAGAGAATGGGGATAAAGGCCTCCTGGCGGAAGGACATGTTTTTTCACTGTTTTACGGCTTGATCTTTTGTACTGAATACAAATTGGAGCTGTTGCTGCCGTTCTCACGGTAGCACGGCTCCTTTTTTATGAAGCCGTGCCTGGTGAGATCGCCCAGCGCCCGTTTGACCGTGCTGCGAGAGAGATGCAGGTCTTTGGCGATGGTGTTGATACCGGGCCAGCAGGTGCCGCTCCGGTTCGCTCGGTCTTTCAGGTACATGTAGACCGCCTTCGCGCGGTGCGGGATATCCTCAGCGTAAATGGTTCCGAAATAACTCATACCTTATCCTCCTGCGACTGTGATCTCTGCCTCGCTTTGGAATCCCTCAGGCTGTAGTTGGACTGCTGCTGGCTCATGCTGGCCTGCGTACGCTTGTCGGAGACAGGCACATTCTCAACGGCTTTGTCAGAGTGGTAGCGCGTCACGATTCGCCGCTCCAGTTCGTCCTT
>DOHN01000058.1:0-457 GCA_003535195.1 Ruminiclostridium sp. | reverse complement strand
AACCTCGTACACATTATCAAAGGTGATACCCCAGTCGAGGAATAGCCGCAGGCGCGTTTGCATGGGATGGGTCCCGGTTTTCATCACGATGAACTGTCCCTTCGGCAGGCTCTTGAGTTCGTCCGGCATCATCAAGGGGCGCTCCATCATCTGAAGGGACTGGCTGGGATCATTCTTGCTGCGGCTGATACTGCCGCTCATGACGGTGCGGCTGCCCAGCGCCTTCGAGAGCACCTCGGCGGTCTGGCTGTTGGGCGCGAAGCCGCCGAAGATCGTGCATTGACAGTTGTCGACGATGATCTCCGAGCCCTCCTTGCCGTAGTTTTTCTGGAGCTGCCCGAAGCTCTGGATGATCGGCACCATGAGCAGGCGGCGGGAACGGGAGGCGGAGAAGATAAGCTGCAGGGATTCGATAGGCGGGATGGTGCCCAACTCGTCGCAGTAGAACACCACGCGG
>DOHN01000150.1:6890-7033 GCA_003535195.1 Ruminiclostridium sp. | reverse complement strand
CACGAGTATACAAAAACAGCTAAACTTTCATTATGTATTTCGATAGATCCATTATCAAGTTTTTCTTTGCTAAAGTAGACCTGCTTTAGCTGTATTTTTTTGTCTTTGCCGCGTCTCCCAAATTCTATTTTCTGTTCCCCATT
>DOHN01000150.1:0-6674 GCA_003535195.1 Ruminiclostridium sp. | reverse complement strand
TTGCAATACCTGTATGGCCTGTTGGTCTGAATTGCTGGCTTCATCGTCAAAAACCGCAACCAAACACAATTCTCTGATGACTAACCTGTACCGTACCTATGGAAAGCCATAAAAAGGTATCTGATTTGCTTATTGATTTCCAATTTTGGATTCTTAATATTCTCTGAGTTTTAAGAAATTATAAAGATTTGGGAGTTATAATGCTCTAATAGAAATGAAATTCACAGGAGGAATCATATGGTGAATAAGAAAAAACAACCCAATCTTTTCCTTTTGGCAGCATGAATGTCGTTAGGTTTGTTATTGACGATTTCAGGTTGTGGAAAGCAAGCAATGCCGCCCAATCAAGGGTCAGAATCTGCTACTACAGTAGAAGTTGCGGCTGCGGCGCAAAGAGATATTTACGGAAGTACCAGTTATAGCGGAAGATTGAAAGCCAGCAGCGAAGTTGAGGTGCTTCCTAAAACCAGTGAAAGAATCATTTCCATAAACGTAAAGGAAGGCCAGCGGGCCAGTGCCGGACAGATCATCATGACATTGGACAGCAACAGCCTGCAGGCCTCTATAAAAAAGGCCGAAGCTCAGGTGGCCTCTGCCCAGGCAAGTCTGAAAAACAATCAGATCGCTCTGGAAGCCGCCCGCAAAACCTATGAACGTACCCAAACCCTATATGAAGCGGGAGCAGTAAGCCAAACAGATCTGGATAACGCTCAGGATACATATAATTCATTGCAGTCAGGAGCAGCAGAGGCCGCTGTGGCTCAAGCTGAAGCCTCATTGCTGGAAATGCAGGAACAGGCTTCCTATTGCACGATTACTGCACCGGTAAATGGAGTTATAGGACGAATTGACGTCGCTGTCGGTGATTATGTTACGACTGCTAAGACTGTAGCCGTAATCAGTGATCCCCAGCAATTGGAAGTAAAAATTATGGTGGGAGAATCAGACATATCCAAAATTCAATTGAACTCCCAGGTGGATGTATATGTCAATGCCATCAGTGAAGATGCCTTTGCCGGCACGGTAACCAGTATTGCTTCGGTACTGGAGTCCAACTCGGATATGTATCCGGTAACGGTCACCATTGATAACTCTGAGGGAAAAATGAAATCCGGCATGTATGCGAAAGTTTTAATTGACACCAGTGGTGCTCAAAGTGCGCTAAGTATTCCGCTGTCAGCCGTGATACCCAGTAACGGGGTCGAGGTTGTATATACAGTGACCGATGAGAATAAGGCCAAACGGGTCGAAGTGACAACCGGAATCAGTGACGAAACTTATGTGCAGATTTTATCCGGCCTAAAAGCGGGTGAGAAAGTTGTTACCAAGGGCAATACCCTTATCAGCGACGGATCATTACTTACCACCGAGAGCAAGGAAGGTAAATAGTTATGGAGAAAATCGCGAAATTTTCGGTAAACAGGCCGGTGAGTATTACCATTTTAACGGTGGCTATTATAGTGCTGGGCTTTTTTAATCTGTCTAAATTGTCGGTCGATTCAATGCCGGAAATGGAAATGCCAATGGTAACGGTTATGACCACTTATTCCGGCGCCAGCCCGGAAGTGGTTGAGGAAGAAGTCACGAAGCCCCTGGAATCCGCTTTGGTCAGCTTAAGTGATGTTGAAGATATTGAATCATCTTCCTCCTCCGGCTCCTCGACGATAATGATAACTTTCGCTTATGGTATAGATATGGACGAAGCGGCTCTTAATGTGCGGGATAAAGTGGGCATGGTTGAATCTCGCCTTCCGGATAACGCAGGATCCCCAACCATTATGAAGTTTGACTCTTCTTCCATGCCAATTATACAGTTCTGTATATCCGGTGAAAACATGTCTTTGGCAAAATTGCAAGACATGTATGATGATACCATTGAGCCACGGCTATCGCGTATTGCGGAGGTTGCTTCAGTTTCCATAACCGGGGGACAGGAACGGGAAATACAGGTTCAACTGGATGAAAACAAAATGGAGAATTACAGACTAACCCTGCAAGATATCACCAATTCCATGCAAGCATACAACTTTGACCTATCAACCGGATCGCTTAGATATGGGGAGCGAAAATATTATATCCGTACCATGCAGGAGTTTGACCAGGTGGATGAAATTGGAAATATTTCCATAACCACTGCCGGGGGAAACACCATTCATTTAAAAGATATCGCCGAGATAGAAGACACCACTGCCGATACGGATGAATACGCCCGCTTAAATGGTGAAACTTCGGTAGGCATAGCCTGCCAAAAGGAATCGGGCGCCAATACGGTTGATGCCTGTACCGAAGTAAAGAATGAAATGGAACAGATCAGCCAAGAACTGGGCGGGGAACTGCATTACGAGATCATTTTCGACCAGTCCGAAAGCATAGAGGAGTCCCTGGCATCCACCAAGCGCATGGTGTATGAAGGGGCTGTACTGGCGGCCATCGTATTGCTGCTGTTCCTGCGCAAATGGCGCAGCACCGTCATTGTATTTATCGCCATACCCTTGTCTCTGATTGCCACTTTTATTGGGATGTATTTCCTGGGGTACACGGTCAATACCATTACCCTGGGCGGTTTGGCTCTGGGTATCGGCAGAATTATTGACGACTCTATTGTTGTTTATGAAAATATTCACCGCCACCGGGGCTTGGGCCTGCCCATGAAGGAAGCGGCTATTACAGGAGCGAGAGAAGTGGGGGGGGCGGTCCTGGCTTCTACATCTACGCTAATGGCGGTATTCCTCCCCATGATGACAGTTGAAGGCATGGTTGGAATGATGTTTAAACCATTGGCGGCCACCATATGTATTGCCATTGCCTGCTCCTATGTGGTAGCCATAACTGTCATCCCTATGCTGTCAGCACGCTTCCTGACTGATAAAGTCATCATGGAGGCAGATACGAACCGGCCCAAAAATATTTTTGCTCGAATGGTGAACCGCTTTGGCCATGCTATTGATGGTTTGGGAGAAAAATACAAAAACATTTTAGCCTGGTCTCTGAATCATCGCAAAAAAGTTATTTTGGCAGTAGTAGGACTTATGCTGGTATCATTGCTTTCGTTTACCACGATAGGAATGGAGTTTATGCCTTCGTCGGATTCTGATGAGCTATCAATTGATATTGAAGCAGATAAAGGCTCTTCCCTGGATGATACCGACGCTATTGTAGCTCGGGTGGAAGAAATTTTAATGCAGGTTCCGGAAATGAAGGATGTATATGCTACCATAGGCAGCGCAGGAGCAGGACCGGGCGGCGGCAGCAACGAAAATGAGGCCAGCATCACCGCTACTCTGGATGATGGGATGGAAGATCGCAGGAGTACTGATAAAATCATGGAAGAATTGAGGAGTTCTGTAAAGCCGGTAACGGGAGCGAAGATTGAAATCACCAAAAATACTACCATGGGCAGTATGGCCGGAGACGATATCAGTGTTGAAATCCAGGGTGATGATCTGGATACTCTGAAAGAGCTGGCCAGTCAAATGGCTGACATTGTAAGAGGTATTGACGGCGCCCGTAATGTGAGCAATTCTTTAAGCGACGGAGATCCGCAAGTAAAAGTCAACATTGATGAGGATAAGGCGGCCATGTATGGGCTGACACCAATGGCGATTGCCTCGGAAGTGAATAACATTATGAACGGCGTAAATGCCTCCGCTTATACTGATAATGGTGATGATATTGACGTAAAAGTGGTTTATAAAGATTCCCACCCGGATTTAAAATATTTAAAGGATTTGACCATAACCAATGCTTCCGGTACCCGTGTCAAGTTAGCGGATGTGGCTGATTTTGCGTTGGATCGGTCCGCGGTAAAGATTAAGCGTGTCGATCAAGTTCGCCAGGCTGTTGTTTCCGGTGATATTTATGGCCGGGACAACCGCAGCGTAAACCAGGAAATCATGAGCAAAACATCAGCTTTGAAACTGCCTGACGGTTATAGTATTAATTTCGGCGGCGCCAACCGGAACATGACGGAGAGCTTTTCCAGTTTGCTTATCGCACTGCTTTTGGCCATCTTTTTGGTCTATGTGGTTATGGCCGTGCAGTATGAATCCTTCTTTGATCCCTTTATCGTTATGTTCACCATGCCTACAGCGCTTATCGGAGCAATTCTTTCCCTGGCAGTAACCGGACGTTCTTTAAGTGTTAGTGCGTTTCTGGGCATTATTATGCTGATGGGGATTGTGGTTGCCAACGCCATCGTTTTGATTGATTACCTAAAACAGCTTCGGGAACGCGGCATGGAGAGAGACGAAGCGATTCTTGAAGCGGGCCGGGTCAGACTAAGACCGATTTTGATGAGTTCCTTCGCCACTATGCTGGCGATGCTGCCTATGGCATTAGGATTAGGAGAAGGTGGCTCCACCATGGCGCCTATGGCTACGGTGGTTATTGGCGGCCTGCTGGTGTCCACGGTTCTGACGCTGGTGTTTGTACCGGTTTTGTACAGCATTTTTGATGATTGGATAAATAAAATAATCAGTAAGTTGTTCGGAAACAAATCCAAGCTGGTTTTAGAAGATCAGCCGGTAAATAGATAGCGATATTTTTTGCATGTTTATATGAAACAGCTTTCGTCTTTTGACTAAAATAGCCTAAAATCTTGGGTCAAGGCGAAAGTTGTATCATTCATTATGTATTATTCTTAAAGGAGACAGATTATGAGAGTATTACTGGTGGAGGATGAAGAGAAAATCAGTTCGGCTATAGCGCATACGCTTAAGCTGAAACATTACGAGGTAGATTGTGCCGGAGATGGAAATGACGGGTTCATTCTGGCGCAAAATGATGTCTATGATGTGATTGTTCTGGATGTTATGCTTCCCGGAAAAAGCGGTTTGTATATATTAAAGGAATTGCGCCATCGCGGCAACATGACGCCTATCCTCCTTTTGACGGCTATGGATGCAGTTAATGACCGTGTTTCCGGTCTGGAATCGGGAGCTGACGATTATTTGGTAAAGCCTTTTTCCATGGCGGAACTTATGGCCAGGATAGGAGCATTATCACGCAGAATATCATCAGTCTATATCAGTGAAGCATTGCATCTGGGCAATATGAGCCTGGACGTAAACAGCCTTACTTTGACCATTGATCAAGAGGAAATACAGCTCGCCGATCGCGAAACCCAGCTTTTGGAGATGCTTATGCGCAAGCCGGGGGTGGTCCTTACCCGCGAGCAAATTATTGATCGTATCTGGGGTTATGATAATTCGGTAAACAACAACAACGTAGAAGTGTATATTCATTATTTGAGAAAAAAAATAAACCAAGCCAATTATCGTATTGCTACAGTTAGAGGAATCGGCTACACCTTGAAAGCGAGGTAATGATGTTTCAGGAACTGCGAAGTATGCGCACGAGGCTGACGATCTACAATGCTTTAGTATTAGCACTGTATTCTGCACTGCTGATTGGCTTTGTCTTTTATAATTTTTTTTATTCCAACAGATTCACAGTCGATCGCGATTTGAGGGTAACTGCATTGCAGGTAAATGATCTGGATATTTTACCGGTATTAGAAATGCCGCCTGACGATGAAAATATCCCCGACAATGAAAAACCTTCTGAATCCGTGTTCCAATTCATCTTGCGCGATGAAAATTTAAATATTACCCAAGCTTCTGTCCAAAATAATGAACTGTTGCAACGCAGTCAGGAGTTGGCGCGACAGGCTTGGCTGACCCAGGAGGAACACTGGGATACCGTTGATCTGGAAGGAATTGAATATCGATTTTTTTCTGTTCCTTATCATAAGGATGGGGATCATGGTATTGTGCAAACTTACTGTAATCTCACCATGCTTCATAAAGCCATCCGCAGGTTCATATATCTGCCCGTAGCCAGTGGTATGATCATCGCCATTGTCTTGGCTGCATTGATGGGCTGGTGGCTGGCCGGACGAGCAATGATGCCGGTTAAACTTGCCTGGCAGAGGCAGAAAGAATTTATCGGGGATATTTCCCACGAACTTCGGACTCCGCTTACGGTAGTACAGAGCAACCTTGACGTTGCGATAGCAGATAAGGAAGGCAGTATCAAAGAGAATATGAACTGGCTGCAAAATGCTTACAGTGAAACCGAGAATATGGGTAAGCTGATTAATGATCTTCTGTTTCTGGCCCGGATTGATGCCCGGGAAATCCAGTTTGATTATCATGAGTTTGATTTGTCCGCACTTTTGACCAGGCTTGCAACTCAAATTGCCCCTCTGTTTCAGAGCAAGAATCTTATATTTACTGCGGATATCGAGTCTAACATTCAAATGTATGGTGATGATGTCCGTATTAGACAGGTCGTCAGTATTTTCCTGGACAATGCCTCTAAATATACACCTGGAGGCGGGTCTGTTACATTGAACATGCATAAGAGACAACATGCAATTGAAATTCTGGTGGAAGATAGCGGAATAGGTTTTGACGAATCCGAGAATGATAAGATTTTCAGAAGATTTTACCGGATTGACAAAACCCGTTCCAGAAAACAGGGAGGAACAGGATTAGGGTTACCCATTGCCGCCTGGATTGTCAACCAGCATAAAGGCAATATCCAGGTGCTCAGTAAACCCGGAGAAGGCAGCATTTTTAAGGCGGTCTTTCCAAAATTCTAAGCTAGCTGGCAGATCGGATTTCCAGGTAATCAATGTTCTGTTTGGCGTTAAAGAAAAACTTATATACTAA
>DOHN01000118.1:1808-3053 GCA_003535195.1 Ruminiclostridium sp. | reverse complement strand
AAGAGGCAAGAGCTTCAAAAAATAGAATCAAGAGAACAAATGCTGGGTAAAAAGGTGGGCGAAGCCGCTCAGATCACCCATGATAAAGTAGAGGAAGCATCAAGGGAAGAAAATGAAAATAATGATACGGGCAATAAAGACAACAATGAAGAAAGTTCCCGGCAACAAGCACTAGAATGGCCGGATAAAATCTATAAAAGAGTTGATGTAAAAATTTAATATTTAATATAGAATATTTAGTGAAAGGCGATCCTATGGGCCGCCTTTTTATATACTAAAGAGAATGATGAAAAATGGAGCTTGATGCCGGAGCATAAATGGGTATAATAGACAGGGCGAGCGCTAATTTATCAATTTTATCAGGAGATATTAAAATGCCGGCATCCTATGAAACAGATAGGCTTTATCTTAAGATCCTCAAGAAGTCGGAGAAAAATAAAGTCTTAGACTATTACTGCCGTAACAAATGTTTTCTGGAAGAATGGGACCCTCACCGTCCTGATGGCTTTTATACAAAGGAATACCAGGAGCAGGTGCTGGAGAAGGAATATAGGTCTTATGAAGAAGGCAATCTTCTAAAGCTCTGGATATTTCCTAAAGGCGAACCGTCAAAAGTTATCGGTTTTATTGTCTTTAACAATATCGTCCGGGGCAGCTTCTGGTCCTGCCATTTAGGCTATAAGCTGGACGAAGATTATATTAACAAAGGCCTTATTACCGAGGCCCTGAGAAAAGGCATTGATATTATTTTTAATGACTATAAGCTTCACCGGATCGAGGCAAATATAATGCCCAAAAACGCCCGGTCCTTAAGAGTCGTTGAAAAGCTGGGCTTTTATAATGAGGGCCTTGCTTATAAATATCTCAAGATCCATGGCAAATGGGAGGACCATATTCACTGGGTGCTTCTCAATAACAGGGTTTAAGATAAAAAATATTTGTATTTCCTGATTCCTTCCAATCAATTTGTGATTATGGTATAGTTTGTCATATCGGGAGGGACAGGGTATGAAGAATGTCCATCACATTGTACCGGTGCGAAAGCTCTTTAGGGAAGCCATGTTCCGTCGCAGTGTCCTTTTTTGGGCCAAGGGTTTTATTTCCTGCGCCGGCTATCAGGAATCTATAAAAAAGGAAATTGAACAATGGCCTGAGGAGTTTATTTTCTTTATTCAGTTTTTTCCCTTAAAATTCTGTCTGGGAGTGGGAAAAAACAAAAAGAGCTTACATATTATCAAAGGAAAC
>DOHN01000118.1:300-1672 GCA_003535195.1 Ruminiclostridium sp. | reverse complement strand
TATTATCAAAGGAAACCTTCCTGTCCATGGAGACGTTATTCTTTTCTTCAAAAGCTTTGCCGCTGCCAGGTGCGTATTTTCCGGAAAAACACCCATTATCCAGTCTTTCATCCAGAACAAACTCCTGCTCAAGGGTGATCCCGCCTATGGCATGTCTGTTTTAAAATCGTTGATGATTTCTGAGAGTTTTCTTTTTCCTAAATTAGCCGGGGAGAGGAGAAAAATGCATCTGCTGCAAAGATATTTGCTTCGCATAAAAATTTATTCGGATATCTTTTTAAAACGAATAAGCAAAAAGGAGGCAAATTTGTGTGATACCCAAGTATTACGAGTTTTTGAATAGAATCAAGATTTTATCCGGTTTTCAGGCTTTGGAAAATATACCTCATGAACTGAAAGAAAGAGGAAGCAGCCACCCCATGCTCATTATGGAAAAGGAAGCGGAGGAACAGGGCCTCTTAAAAAATTTCCTGGCAGCAATCGATGACCCGGAGCTGATCATAGGCAGTATCTGCTTTAGTGCCCCCCCCATCACATCCGAGGCTTTAGAGAAGACTTTGTCAGAATTCAAAAGCAGTGCCTGTGATTCCATTATTGCAATCGGCGGAGAGTCTTCCTTTGAGCTGGGCAGAGCCGTATCCTTTTTATTAAAGCAAAGCACCGAAGACAGCATTCTTCTGATGGATGATGCCTGCACCGGAAAAAATATTTCCAGCCCTTTTGTAATTGTTCCTACGGGAAATTCAGGTCTTGAGATTGCAGGCGATCCAGACATCGTTGTTTTAGACCCGAGAATGGCCTATAATCTTGCTCCCCGCACAATTATCCTATATGCCCTGGATACTATTTGCCATGCAATCGAGAGCTTTACATGTCTGCAGAAAAATCCCTTAAGTGATGCCTATGCTTTTTCCGCGATAAATATCGTTCGGGAAAATCTCGCCGATGCTGTCAAGTTTCCAAGAAAGAGAGCGGTCCGGCATGCTCTGGCAAATGCGGCCCTGCTTTCGGGTATTGCCATGAACAATTCTCATGCCGGAATAACACACGCACTTGCATACGCGCTTGAAGAAAATAGCCATGTCAATCACCAGGAGGCCGTTGCAATTATTCTTCCCTTTTGCATGAAAGCCAATATGCCAAAACTTGACGAATATTATGGAGAGCTGCTGCTTCCGCTGAAAGGGCCTGAAATCTATGCCGATACGCCGAAACCTGAAAGAGGCAGAAAAACAGTGCAGGCTCTTAGAAATACGCTGCTGGAATATCACCTAAAATATGATATTCCTATCTGTTTGTCGGGTGCAGGCGTAAAGCGTTCGGATTTTGACAATATTACGACTCACTGTTTAAAGAGCAGCCATCTTTTGTT
>DOHN01000118.1:0-184 GCA_003535195.1 Ruminiclostridium sp. | reverse complement strand
TTAAAGAGCAGCCATCTTTTGTTTAATTCGGCGGATATCACCGAAGAAGCGGTGCAAAATATCCTGAATATGTCTTTTTAACGGAGAGATAAATAATGGAGGAAGTCTTTTATAGGAGTAATCCGGCTTAGCAAAGCCTCATATTATTTTTATAAAGACAAGGTATACAAATCAAGATATAATA
>DOHN01000213.1:1961-3331 GCA_003535195.1 Ruminiclostridium sp. | reverse complement strand
GGGCCGGAAAATCCACATTTATTAAAATTATTACGGGAGTTCACCCGCAGGATGCGGGTGAGCTGTTTTTCGATGGACAGAAAGTTGAACTGAAAGGGCCCAGGGATGCGCAGAAACTAGGAATTGCCGCAATATACCAAAATGTTACCTGCTACCCCGATTTAAGCGTCGGTGAAAATATATTCATCGGCCATGAAAAGGTTCAAAAGGGTACCAAAAGAATTTTATGGGGCGAAATGCATGCTGCGGCCAATGAATTGCTTCAGGAGCTGGGTGCAAATTTTGATTCCAGAACCATTATGGGAACCCTCAGCGTTGCCCAGCAGCAAATCGTTGAAATTGCAAAAGCGCTATCGACCAATGCAAAAATCATCATTATGGACGAACCTACAGCCGCACTGACCAAGAGGGAAACCGAGGAATTGTACAGGATCACTGAACAGCTTCGTGACAGCGGCGTATCCATCATTTTCATTTCTCACAAACTGGAGGATATTTATAAGCTTGCCAGCAGGGTCACCGTATTGAGAGACTCAAAATACATTGGAACCTGGGATGTGGATAAGATTACCAAGGATGAGCTGATCGTTGCAATGGTGGGCCGTGAGATTACCGAATTGTTTCCCAAGAAGAACGCAAAAATAGAGGATGAGCTTCTGAGGGTTGAAGGCTTAGGGAAAATCGGATTTTTTGCCGATGTTTCCTTTACGCTTCACAAGGGTGAAATCCTGGGCCTGACAGGTCTGGTAGGCGCCGGGCGAAGTGAAGTTTGCCAATCTATTTTTGGGATTCTTCCTTATGAGCAGGGAGACCTTTATATTGAGGGAGAAAAGGTCATGGTGACAAATCCGAAGCAGGCTATGGATCTGGGTATCGGATATTTGCCGGAAGATAGGCAAAAGCAGGGACTGATCCTCCAGTGGGGAATCGGCCGGAACATCACACTGGCGACATTGGATAAATACTCCAATAAGGGGTGGCTCAAAGAAGAGCTGGAAGCAGAAATTGCAAAAACCTTATCTGAAAAGGTGAATGTAAAGGCAAACAGTATTTTTGATCCGGCGGGCTGCCTATCCGGAGGAAACCAGCAAAAGGTTATTGTGGCAAAGCTTTTAAGTGCCGATTTAAAAATAATTATTTTGGATGAACCTACCAAAGGCGTCGATGTAGGCGCAAAATCAGCAATTCATGAAATGATGAACGAATTGGTCTGTCAGGGCTACGGTATTATTATGGTTTCGTCAGAAATGCCTGAGGTCCTCGGCATGAGCGACAGGATCGTTGTTATGCGTGAAGGCCGGGTTACGGCCGTACTGGACAGAAAAAGTGCGACACAGGAATTGATTCTTGAGGCGGCAATGGTTAGCAAA
>DOHN01000213.1:0-1832 GCA_003535195.1 Ruminiclostridium sp. | reverse complement strand
CGGAAGAACCCGTTAAAAGTGCAGTATAAACTGGAGAAAGCTGGTGTTGTTATGGCTGAAAAGGTATCGGGGAAAGCACCGAGGCATTTAGGAATAAAATTCAGGGAATTGGGGCTTCTGATATTTATCATTTTGATTTCCTTATTAATTCAGCTGCGTAATCCCAATTATTTAACCCTAGAAAATCTCAACGATCTGGTCAGAAACGCGGCTATTATGGCTATTCTTTCAGTAGGCATGATGCTCGTTATCATCACAAGGGGAATCGATCTTTCTGTGGGGGCCGAAGTGGCATTGTCAGGAATGATCTCTGCACTTACTGTGGCGGCCTACCCACTAATGCACCCTGTTTTTGCCTTAATTCTCGGTACGATAGTGGGCATTGCATGCGGATTCATTATTGGATTTCTGGTGGCTAAAATCGAAATTGTTCCCATTATTGCTTCGCTGGGCATGATGAATGTATACAGGGGTCTTACATATATCATCAGCGGCGGCAAATGGGTCAGCGCCAATCAAATGTCGGCAGGCTTTAAAAATATTGCCACCCGCTCTGTTCTGGGGATTAACACCCTCATCTTTATTGCCGTTATCGTCTATATTATTTTTTACTATTTCATCAACCATACC
This sequence comes from Ruminiclostridium sp., assembly GCA_003535195.1. Taxonomy (GTDB): domain Bacteria; phylum Bacillota; class Clostridia; order DSM-8532; family DSM-8532; genus DTU059. The sequence goes on along the minus strand of DOHN01000213.1, from coordinate 1,202 downwards.
AGAACAGGCCGTCAGATTTACGCTGTGGGCAGCAACCCGGAATCGGCAAAAATCAGCGGCATTAATAATATCAAAATCCTATGGATGGTCTATACCATTATGGGAGCCCTGGCAGGATTATGTGGAGTCCTATGGGTTTCCAAATTTGCCTCTGCTCAAGGAGATACCGCCCTGGGCTATGAGATGAATCTGATTGCCGCCTGTGTTGTGGGCGGCGTTAGCATGGCAGGGGGCTCAGGCAAGCTGTCGGGCGTAATTCTAGGCTCCCTGCTCCTTGGAATTGTAAATAATGCGCTGCCCTTGATCAATATTTCACCTTTCTGGCAGAATGCCATTCAGGGTTCGATTATACTCTTTGCCGTTATTGTCAATGTCTTTGTCAAGAGAAGGATGGATAAGAAAACTCTCATGAGGAGGAATATCTGAGTATGGAACATAGAGAGATAATAGCCAAAAAACAATTTGATTTAAAAGCATTTTTCTTCCAATGGGAATGGATTTTAGTACTGCTATTGATCATTATCAACATTATCAATTCATCTATTTCACCCTATTATATGGACTTGAAAAGTCTGATGGATGCCACCATGACTTTTTTAGACAGAGCATTTATTGTACTTCCTATTGCTTTTGTCATGATACTCGGTGATATTGACGTTTCTGTAGCATCCATCGTAGCCCTGTCTTCCGTGGTCATGGCGGTTTCATACAATGGAGGAGCACCGATGCCAGCTGCCATGATCATTTGTCTGGTGGTAGGGACTCTTTGCGGGCTGATAAATGGGATGCTCATTGTCAAATTTAAAGAACTGCCGGCAGCCATTATTACTATTTCCACACAAATCATCTACCGGGGCATTGCCTATATCATACTGGAGGACCAGTCTTCAGGAAATTTCCCTGACTGGTATCAAGCCCTGGGCTGGGGATATGTGGCCGGAATACCCATCATGCTTCTGGTATTTGCGGTGTTTGCTTTCCTATATGGTCTGCTGCTGCATAAGACCACCTTCGGCAGGAGTGTGTATGCCATAGGCAACAATATTACCGCCAGCAGATTTTCAGGGCTCAAGGTAGATAAAATAAAAGTTGTTGTGTTCACCCTTGCGGGATTCATGTCCGCTGTTACCGCTTTGTTTCTTACTTCCAGAATGGGAAGCACCAGACCCAATGTCGCCGCCAATTATGAAATTGATGCAATA
>DOHN01000091.1:307-3363 GCA_003535195.1 Ruminiclostridium sp. | reverse complement strand
TTGATAGCCGAATACCTGCCGCCGGTTGAAATGGATGGTAAAAAGGTAGACTGCCGTCACATCATCAGTGTGTTCAAGCTGGTGCAGGATCTGCTTGCCCCAAGCAAGGTAAAGAGCAAGAGTCAGTTTCAGCTCCTCATGGATAAGCTGCCATCAAATCACAAAGCCCGCTGGTTTGCAGGCGCCGCCCTCAACTCTGCGGAACAGGCCATGGCATCGGTGCTCTCTACCGTACTTTCCCGGCTCAACTCATTTCTTGACAGTGAAATGGAGCAAATCCTTTGTTTTGAAACAGCCATTGATGCGGAGAAATTCTGTAATGAAAAGTCCGCACTTTTTATCGTCCTTCCGGAAGAAGATCTGACCAAATATTTTATGGTATCGCTTATGATTCAGCAGCTCTACCGAGAAATTCTTGCGGTTGCGGATGAAAACGGCGGGAAGCTGAAAAACCGCGTGATATTCTATTGTGACGAACTTGGAACGCTCCCGGCCATCGAGTCGCTGGAACTGATTTTTTCAGCCAGCCGTTCCCGCCGCCTTTCTATGGTGCCAATTATCCAGTCCTTCGGTCAGCTTGAAAAAAATTATGGCAAGGAGGGTTCGGAAATCATCGTAGATAACTGCCAGGATACCATCTTTGGTGGTTTCGCTCCCAACAGCCAGACCGCCGAAGTGCTGAGCAAGGCAATGGGCTCCAGAACCGTCATGAGCGGCTCCGTCAGCCGGGGCAAGAATGATCCCAGCCAGTCCCTGCAAATGATTGAGCGTCCGCTGATGACGCCGGATGAACTGAAATCTATTCCCAAAGGTAATTTTGTGGTCATGAAAACCGGTACCCATCCCATGCGGACTAAACTGCGGCTGTTTCGTGATTGGGGAATCCGTTTCGGTGAGGATTATACCGTAGAAGAAAAGGCGTACCGAAAGGTGGTATATGCCGACAAGCAGACGCTGGAGGGAAATATCGTCCGTAAGCACACAGCCTGTTTTACGGTGGATGAAGAAACCGGGGAAATCTCAGAACCGCCAGCCGGAACGGGTACCCTTCATACGCCGGTGGCAGAACCTTCTGAAAGCACAATACGCCGCCGCTCCATCCTCAAAACGTAAAGGAGGTTCCCATGAGTTACTTTAACCACATTTACACAGCCTCGCCGGATGAGCTTCCACATCGGGCGAGGACAGTTTATATATACCTCTGTGACCGTGCCGGAAAAGGCTCGGACTGCTGGCCTGCAGTAAGGACTATTGCCTCAGATTTGCAGCTTTCCCGCAGTACTGTCAAGCGTGCTCTGCATGATCTGATCAAAGCCGGGCTGATTGAAAAAGAAGCACGCTTCCGTGAGAATGGCAGCAATACATCCAACCGATTTTTAATAAAATAGCAGCCTTTGGTATAGCGAAAGAACGAATTTCCCGCCAAGGGGATATTCTGTTCTTTCGCTGAACCGAGGTGGGGCTCACTGTGGACCCACCAGAACCTCTCACTCTAAGAAAAAGATCATTACAGAAAAAGAAGAAAGTGTATCTTTATATGTTTTTATGTAACATAGTGGGCGCTATTTGTGGAAACACTATTTTTGTAGACTAAGAATATACAAATAAAATTTTGATGTTACAAAAGAGAGGTGAGAATTGAATGCGGCAGGCATTGGGAAAAAGAATCAACCAATTGCGAAAAAGCAAGGGCTTAACCTCTGAACAGTTATCGGAACTGTGTGGAGTGAATGCAGTGCATATCCGCAGAATCGAAAGCGGCGGCAGCCTGCCCAGCTTTTCTCTTTTTCTGAAGATATGCAACGTACTGGGGACTTCGGCAGATTATCTGCTGGGAGATCTTCTGGAGCACCCTGTTATACCTGACAGCGTGGAGCAGCTCGGCAAGCAGCTAAAGCATTTGGAACCAGACCAGATTGATATGATCAATGAAATGGTGGAGGTAATGATCCGGCACACCACCACAAAAGAATAGAACCCAACAAACGAAGGGGAGTCTCTAAAAAGAGGCTCCTTTTCTTGTCCTGTTTGTCTTGCTTTTATCCTGTTTGTAGCTTATAATGATACATAAATAATTACAACGCTACATTACAAGGGGATAAAGATGACGCCAAAAGAGAAAGTAAAACTGATTAAACAAGCAGGAAAACTATATACTTTAGGTTTGGCAGTAGAAAGGCGCAGAGAAAAACTTCGCCGGTTGGTAGAGAAAAAGGTTCCCTATGACTCACCTCAGATGAAGCAAGCCCTATCAGAATTTGAGACGGCAGATGAGGAATGGAAACGGCTGGAGCAGGAACATCTGGAATATCGAGCACAGCTTGGTATAGACAACAATACCAACTTGCCACAAAGCAACAATTTTTAAATTTAAAATCACAAGATACACATTTTGTTTCGGGGTATATCATGGTAGATAACAAAAATTTTAATGAAAAACAACTCAAAGATAAAATTAAAAGCTACAATAGGCAGAGAATCGGCATAGCCATTCCTATCGTCATAATAACGGCAATTCTGCTGTTATTTCCGTCGCTTGGGAATGAAGCTCTGCCCACGCGCTTTGCGGTACTTTGTTCTGCACTCCTTATTTTATCTTCTTTACTGTTCGTGCTTCCGGGCAGAAATGCCGTGTTGCTGTTTTTTATGGCAACAGCCATCGTAACCGTGCAGTTCGTTTATAAACAAATACATCCTCAGTCATTTGTCATTCTTATTTTGATCAATTCATGTACACTTTTGATCTCCGGAAAGATTGCCCACAATTTTATTCAGGCAGCTATAAATGAAATTGAGACGCTGAGCCATCTGGAAATTGAAGCGACTACGGATAGTTTGACGCAGCTTCTTAACCGAAACGGTCTGGAACAAGCGCTTTCTACGGCTTGGGCATTTTGCAAACGCAAAAAGAAAAATGTCGGTTTTCTCTTAATAGATGTTGACTATTTCAAAAGCTACAATGACACACTGGGTCATTTGAAAGGCGATGACATTCTAAAACAAATTGCGCACAGCATAAAAATATGTTTTAAAAGAGAAACCGATATTATAGGCCG
>DOHN01000091.1:0-128 GCA_003535195.1 Ruminiclostridium sp. | reverse complement strand
ATTGTAGAAATGGCACAGAATCTCCTTTCATCACTTTCCAGCTTAAAAGTTAAGGCATGCCCAGGATCATATAAATGCTTATCCGTAAGCATAGGAATCGAAACTGGTATACCACAGACAGGCGATTC
>DOHN01000083.1:2990-4008 GCA_003535195.1 Ruminiclostridium sp. | reverse complement strand
TCCTTTTGGAGCTCCTCAATAAAGGCTGTGGTCTGTGAAATGGTATCCAGATTTTCAGCAAAGAATATAAAGCCGCCGGGCTGAAATTGGGTCAAAACCTTTTTCAGGGGCTCATCCAAAGCCAGCTGCCTCTGCCCTGCGGCATTCTTTCGGGAGCCAATGAAAAACATCTGACCAATTTTTTCTTCCAGCGTCATTTGGGCAAGGATTTCTTCGGCAGCATCGGGCCCGCCGGCAGAAGAAGGTGTTGGCGTGGGAACCTGCGTGCCGGTATTGGTTGGGGCCCCCGGAGTATTACTGCCGGTTTCCTTCGGGACAACCGGATCGGCAGGGTTTTTCATCCAGGAGCAGGAACCCAAAAGCATTGAAAGAGTGAGCATGAGCAGAAGGCTCGTACTACGTTTAAGCATCAAAACACATACCCGCTTTCAACTCGTGACCGCAGGCATACTGCCCCGGAGTCATTCTCCTGCAGGAATCTACCTGAATTTCTGAAATCAGGAGCACACCGTCCCCTGTCTTTACCAGCATGCCGCTGCTATCCAGTGATAAAATTGCACCGGGAGACGCCTCACACGATAAAGCCCTATCCTCATCGGTCAGCTCGGAATGCCAGATTCGGGCCCTGCATCCGCAGAAGCAGGAGAAGGCGCCCGGCCATGGAGTAGTTCCTCGAATGAGGTCGTGTATTCTCCTGGAAGTCTGAGTCCAATCGATACACCCTGTTGATTTTACAATTTTAGGGGCATAGGTGGCCTGGCTCTCGTCCTGCTTTATTTTGACCAAGGTCCCTTTCTCCAGCTCTTCCAGGGTTCTTACCAAGGTTTTTGCTCCTTGTAATGACATTATGTCGTGAAGATCACCTGCCGTCATTTTATCATGGATTTCAATTTCGTCCTGTAGAAGCATATCCCCTGTATCCAGCCCGATATCGGTAAACATAGTTGTAATGCCTGTTTTCGTCTCTCCATTGATAATCGCCCACTGAATGGGTGCAGCCCCTCTGTACTTGGGCAGC
>DOHN01000083.1:0-2877 GCA_003535195.1 Ruminiclostridium sp. | reverse complement strand
AGCCCCTCTGTACTTGGGCAGCAGGGAGCCGTGCACATTGATGGTGCCCAGTCTGGGAATATCCAGCACACTTTTCGGCAATATTTGACCGAAAGCGCATGTTACAATCAAATCTGGCCGAAGCTCCTCCAGGTTTCTTATAAACTCCGGTTCCTTTGACAGCTTAACCGGCTGATAGACCGGTATATTGTGTTTTATTGCATATTCCTTGACCGGCGACGCTTTCAGGTTATGGCCCCGGTCCCTGGGGCGATCCACCTGGGTAACTGCGCCGGCCACCTCATAACCGTTTTCCACTAAAGCGTTCAATGAGGGCACGGCAAAATCCGGCGTACCCATAAATAGTATCCGCATATTATTCCTTCTCTACTTCCACAAACTCAAAGACCTTTTCATCAAAAAGTATTCCGTCGAGGTGATCCAGCTCATGGCAGAAACAGATTGCAAGAAGGCCGGTTCCTTCTTTTCTGACCTTTTCTCCCTTTCTGTTCAGGTATTCAACCACGACCCTTTCAGGTCTTCTGACTCTTCCCCAGACACCCGGTACGCTGAGACAGCCCTCTGCTTCAGTCTGCTCACCCTCCTGCTCGATGATGACAGGATTGATAAGCTCCATGAAGCCTTCCTCGGCATCTATTATGACCATTCTCTTCAGTATGCCGATTTGAGGAGCGGCCAGCCCCACCCCATTTCCGCAATGGTGCAAAGTGTCCTTCATATCATCAAGAAGCTCTAAAATTCTAGGGGTTATTTCCTTTATTTCCTTTGAGTGCTTGTTTAAGATCTCGTCACCTTTTTTAATAATATTCCTTATGGCCATGATCCCTTCTCCTAACAAATAAATTGGCTTAGCTTATTGGCTTATATATTAAATTATAGCATGCTTGCCGGATCAATATCCACACTGATATTAGTACCGGCTTTCTTGAGCTTATGAAAATGATCCGTCACATCATTCATCAGTTCCACCAGGCGGTTGATGGAGACCATTTTTATAATAAGCCTCCAGCGGGCTTTGTTCCGGGCAATAAAAACCGGCGAGGGCATCACTTCCGTACAGAAAAAGCCCGGCTCGCTACGGTATTTTATCATAATACTTTGCCTCACTTTTTCAAGGGTCTTTTCAGCATCTTCCTTGTTTTCCCCCGAGACCACAATGAGTCCCATATGACAAAATGGCGGTAAAATAAGCTTTTGCCGCATTGCTATTTCTTTTTGAAAGAATGATCCATAGTCCTGTTTCGCCCCGGTCGAAACAGCATAATCGTCGATATTATAGGCCTGAAGAATAACCCGGCCGGGTTTTGTCCCCCTGCCTGCACGGCCGGAAGCCTGCGTAATCAGTTGAAAGGTGCGCTCACTTGCTGAATAATCACTGTTAAACAGAGAGGCATCAGCCGCAAGAATCCCCACAAGGGTCACATCGGGAAAATCATGGCCCTTTGCAACCATCTGGGTACCAATCAGGATATCGGCTTCTTTTCGTCGAAAAGCATCCAGGATTTTTTGATGCCCCTGTTTACCCCCGGTGGTATCCAGATCCATACGAAGGGTTCTAAAACCAGCAGGATGCCTTGCAAGCTCCTCCTCTATCCTCTGAGTGCCCAGGCCAAAGGTTTTGATATTGATACTATTGCAGGAAGGGCATTTTTTTATGATTCGTTCCGTATGCCCGCAATAATGGCAAATTGCCTGTCTGTCATGGGTATGGACCGTAAGGGAAACACTGCAGCAGGGGCATTTCAGCACAAAGCCGCAGTCCCTGCACAGTAAAAACGAAGCATAGCCGCGCCGGTTAATAAAAATAATACTTTGATCACCGTTTTCCTTGGTTCTGACAAGCTCCTCCTCCAGCCTTTGGCTGATTACTCCTCTGTTTCCGTTCTTCAATTCTTCCCGCAGATCCACGATTGTAACCTCGGGCAACGGCTTTTCATTGGGCCGGCTGCTCAAAACTTGAAGGTCGATCCTGCCGTTTACAGCACGATAATAGGTTTCAACCGAAGGCGTTGCCGAGCCCATGACCAACAGGGCGCCATTGATGTTGCAGCGTGCCCGGGCTATATGACGGGCATCATATTTAGGGGTATTTTCGGATTTATAGGAGGACTCATGCTCTTCATCTACGATGATAATGCCCAAATCCATGATTGGAGCAAAAACAGCGGACCGGGCGCCTATGACCACATCCACCTCACCGGCTTTTATTTTCCGCCATTGGTCATAGCGCTCGCCCTGGGATAAGCGGCTGTGCTGAATGGCCACCCGGTTTCCGAAGCGGCCTGTAAACCGGCTGGTCATCTGAGGTGTGAGAGAAATTTCCGGTACGAGCACAATGGCCTTTTTCCTTATTTTTATGGCTGCTTCTATCAGCCTTAGATAGATTTCAGTTTTTCCGCTTCCGGTAATGCCGTGGAGCAATACCTCATGGAGTCTCTTCTGTTCCAAAAGAGGCAAAACATGATTGATCACCAATTGCTGTTCATGGGTTAAAACAGGGGGCTCGGACCTTTCGGCAGGCATTATATTTTCAAAGGGATTGCGCTCAACCTCCAGCTCATAATATGAGACCAGTCCTTTTTTGGCCATCGCACGTATGGTCCCATGGGTCACTCCCGAAATAAGAAGCAGGTCCTGCAGCGTACATATTTCCTCGGTAAAAAGCGTCTCCATGACCCGAATATAATAAATACTCTTGATTTTCCCCTCTTCGGTAAGGGCGCTGAATTCTTCCTGGGTAACAGCCGGCTGAACGGCTTTGACTTTTTTCTCGTTAATTCTTTGGTCAAAAACTTCACGGATCTCAATAAATCCGTTTTTTTGAAGAAAAAGAAGGTCCTTCTGTCCCTTTTCATCTTCAATGAGTTCTTGCTCCAA
>DOHN01000113.1:2551-2672 GCA_003535195.1 Ruminiclostridium sp. | reverse complement strand
AAGATATTTTTTCCGTTTTTGGTTACGATCACATTCTTTATGCGCCCGGAAATATAGAGGAAGCCTTCTTTATCAATATAGCCGTTATCGCCGGTATAGAGCCACCCGTCCCGGAGCACCG
>DOHN01000113.1:0-2348 GCA_003535195.1 Ruminiclostridium sp. | reverse complement strand
TGACTTTGATTTCACCGATGCCTTCAGAATCGGGATGGTCGATGGCGACCTCAATACCTGCCACCGGCAGACCCGATGACAGATCATTATAGTGGTCAAGCCGGTTTACTGAAACGATGGGGGAGCATTCGGTAAGTCCATACCCCTGCATAATATTCAGCCCCATTGCCCGCAATGCTTTGACCACTTTTGGATTGAGGGCTGCAGCGCCTGAAATGACCAGACGCAAATTTCCGCCCAAATTGTCCAGCACCTCTTTAAAGAGCCTGCGCCGGATGTCAATTCTGAGCTTCATAAGCGTTCCTGCGGCAAATAGGCCAAGCTTAACCCTGCCGTAGCGTTTTTCCTTCTTGGCTTTTTTGATGACCTTTGTATAAACATTTTCCAGTATTAAGGGGACACTCATTATGATGGAGGGCTTGTACTCCTGCAAATTTCTGGTGATATGGCGAAGACCTTCGCAAAAGCAGATGGTCACACCCAGATATACCATGGTCAGAAAGCCCGCCGTGCATTCATAGGTATGGTGCAGCGGAAGAATAGACATAAACCGGTCATTATTGTCGGCATAGAGCAAGCTGGAGACAGCCATGATGTCCGAGGCGATATTTTTATGGCTCAGCATGACGCCCTTGCTCTGCTCCGTTGTGCCCGATGTAAAGATCAGCATATTCATGGCCTCATTGTCAATGGGAGCGTCAACAAACAGGCTCTTTCCCTGTTCGACCAGGTTTTTCCCGTGTTCCATAAGCTTATTGAGGGCCAAAACCTCCCCCTGAGACTGATCCAAATCAAAACAGATAATCTTTTTTAAATTGGGAAGATCTGCTTTAATGGGGGCAAGCACATCCAGGTAATTCCCGGAACAAAGAATGGCGCAGGCGTCGCTTCTTTCAAGGAGGGAATGGATTTCCCCGGCAGGCAGCTCCCTGTCCAAAGGCACTGCCGTGCCTGTTCCGTTCACGATGGATAAATATGAAAGGCACCATTCATAGCGGTTTTCACTGATAATGGCGATCATACCGCCCTGGAGACCTATATCGCATAAAGCGGACCCAAGGTAAGAAATTTCGTTTTTAAACTGCCGAAAAGAAATATTCCGTTGTTTAGTTGTTTCACGATCCTTTACCCAAAAGGCATCATATTCCCCATAGATATCGGCGCTCTGACGGACCATATCCCGAAGATCGGTAATTTTACGTACGTCATATAGTTTATGCGCTTTTCCCATTTTAACAGCTCCCGGCGAAATTTCTCTCAGCTAATTTGTAAATTATTACAAAAACCTATTTATTCACGAAACTATTATACTTGAAACGGGTGGGAATGACAATAATAAGAGAATATCCTTTCTTCTGGCATATTGATGCCGTATTCTTTTTAAAAGCCGGTTATCAGGAGAACTGTGCAATTTTCGGTGATGTATTGATATTCCTGTGAATCATTAGAAAATAATGCAGATATCTGAAAAACCATTTTAGATTTTGGCAAGAATGCTTATATATACTATAATATAAAAAATGCTTAACGAATAGGAACAGGTAATTCTAGATGAGTGGGACCACAAATGCTTTAGCCATTATAATCCCGGTTTATAATGAGGGAAAAGCCATAAAGAAAAATTTTACTGAAATATATCATATTGTTCAGGAGGACAAAATGCCCTGCCGTTTTCTGCTGGTAGACGACGGTTCGAAGGACAACACCTGGCAGGAAATCTGCGCCCTTGCAGAATCCTTTGAGGGAGTGGAAGCCCTGCGCTTTGCCCGGAATTTTGGCAAGGAGGTTGCCCTGTGTGCGGGCATTGATTATATGGAGGCTGACAGGTACCTGATTATGGATTCGGATCTCCAGCACCCGCCCCGGTTCATCAAGCCCATGCTGGAGCTTATGGACAGGGAGCAGGCAGATATTGTAAACGGCATAAAAAAGAGCCGGGGCAGAGAGTCTCTTTTATACAAAGCGGCGGCCAAAAGTTTTTACAATCTTTTGAAAAGCTCGGCCGGACTGGATATGCAAAGTTCTTCGGATTTTAAGCTGATGAACCGGAAAGTAATTGACAATCTCCGCCGTTTTACCGAGAGAAATATTTTTTTTCGCGGCCTCGTCGACTGGGTGGGCTTTAAAAATGTGGCCTTCTATTTTGAAGTGGATGAACGCGCCAACGGAACCTCCCGGTTTTCGGCCCTGGGCCTTTTTAAGCTGGCCTTCAATGCCATACTTTCCTATACCAGCAAGCCCCTTTTCCTCACCGTCTTTGCGGGGCTTATTTTCCTGATTTTTGCAGTGATTTTAGGTATTCAAACCTTATATAACTATTTTTCAGGCAGAGCAGTAAGCGGTTTTTC
>DOHN01000204.1:1008-8341 GCA_003535195.1 Ruminiclostridium sp. | reverse complement strand
CATCACTCATGGCGCTAAATCACAAATCAAAGATTTGGAACGGGTACTCGAGAGCATTGAAACATGTCCATGCGGACATGTTATAACCAATCTGACTGTAAAATACAAATAAACAATCCAGGGTAAATGAGAGTAGAGAGATGAATATGAAGTTTGAAATGATGCACCCGGCAGACCAGCTGGTCATGATTATGGAAAGAATCTACGGATATGGTATGACAACGACTTCGGGAGGGAATTTGTCTATAAAGGATGATAACGGAGATATTTGGATTACTCCGGCCGGAGTGGACAAAGGCTCTCTTACGGGCAAGGATATTGTCTGCGTTAAGCCTGACGGAAGCATGGTTGGTAAGTACAAACCATCCAGCGAGCTTCCCTTTCATCAATCAATATATGCTCAAAGGCCGGATGTGAAGGCTGTGCTGCACGCTCATCCTCCGGCTCTCGTTTCCTTCAGCATTGTGAGAAAGATGCCGGATACCAGGCTGATTCCCAATGTCAATTTAATCTGCGGGAAAATAGCTATGGCAGAATACGGACTTCCGGGCAGTGATGAACTGGGGGAAAAGATTACAGCCGTATTAAAACGCGGAATAAATACCGTAATTCTGGAAAACCATGGAGTAGTGGTAGTGGGTGATAATTTATTCAAGGCTTTTATGGCATTTGAAACACTGGATTTCTGTGCCAGGCTTGAAATTGAAGCACGGAGGATAGGCAAGCCTATTTCCCTGACCCCACACTATATCGAAATTGCAAAAAATAAACAGCATGTAGACTTGGAGGAATTTGTACCAACCAGCTACAGCAGCAAGGAAAGAGCGGCTCGTAAAGAAATGTGCGAACTGATACACCGGTCCTACGATCAAAAGTTGTTTACCAGTACTCAGGGTACCTTTTCCACAAGGCTGGATGATAAATCATTTATTATTACACCCTATATGAAAGACAGGAAATACCTGGAAGTGAGTGAAATTGTACGTATAGAAAATGGGAAAAAAGAAGCGGGAAAAATGCCCAGCCGTTCAGTTTTATTACACCAGTATATTTACCAAAAACACCCCCATATTCATTCTGTTATCATTGCTCACCCTCACAATATTATGGTGTTTGCCGTAACGGATGAAACCTTCGACTCCCGTACCATTCCTGAAAGCTATATTCTATTAAGAAATATTCCAAAACTGCCCTTTGGTTCAAGCTTCATGCAGCCCGCTATGGTAGCGGATCTTTTTATTCAAAAATGTCCCATTGTCCTTGTGGAGAATGACTGCATTATTGTAACTGGCAGTTCGCTGCTAAATGCTTTTGACCGGCTGGAAGTGGCTGAATTCAGTGCGAAAGCTTTAATCGCTTCCAAGAGCTTAGGTGAGGTGATTTCTATCAATGACAGGCAGGTTGCTGAAATTGAGAAAGCCTTCCATTTAGCGCATTAGCTGTATAAAAACACTGCTTTTTTTTTAAGTAAAGTACAATGACTGAAAGGGAGATGAGCATGATTCATTTATTGGCTTTTGATTATGGCGCCAGCAGCGGCAGGGCGATTCTGGGAAAGTTTGATGGAGAAAAGCTCGCATTACAGGAAATACACCGATTCCCCAACGAACCTGTGATGATAGGAGATCATCTCTATTGGGATATCCTGCGCCTATACCATGAAATGAAGCAAGGCATTCTAAAATGTTCGTTAAGCGCAAGCAAAGATATTGCATCCATTGGCATTGACACATGGGGAGTGGATTTCGGGCTATTGGATTCGTCGGGAAAGCTTTTGGGGAATCCATACCACTACAGGGATATCAACACGGACGGAATGATCGAAGAAGCCTGTAAGATAGTACCCAGACGAGAAATATACGAGCAGACGGGAACGCAGTTTCAAGTGTTTAATAGCCTGTATCAGCTGCTTTCAATGAAAATAAACCAATCACCCCTCCTGGAAAAAGCTTCGACCATGCTGCACACGCCCGATTTGCTGCGGTATTTTCTGACCGGTGAAAAAAGCTCCGAATATACCATAGCGAGTACATCCCAGATGCTCGATGCCGAAAGCGGCAATTGGGCCCATTCCCTGCTGGAAAAGATGGGCATTCCCCGGCATATTCTGCCGGATATCGTTAATGCTGGAACCATGGCGGGCAGACTGACTTCCCGCGTGTCTTCAGAGCTTGGCGTAGGAAGCATTCCGGTGGTGGCGGTGGCCGAACATGATACAGCCAGTGCCGTGGTTTCCGTTCCTGCGTCAAAAGGAAAATATGCTTACTTAAGCAGTGGTACCTGGTCTCTTTTAGGGGTGGAGTCCGGCCGGCCTGTCATCAATGAAGATACCTATCATTTAAACTATACCAACGAAGGCGGCTTTAACAGAACCATAAGACTTTTGAAGAATATCATGGGCCTGTGGATTTATCAGGAGTGCAAGCGGACCTGGGATAAATCAGGCCGGCCCGCCAGTTTTGACGAGCTGGAAAACGGTGCGTTGAAAGCCGAGCCTTTCATGGCCTTTATTGACCCTGACGACCTCAGCTTTTTACGTCCCGGCGGCATGCCGGAAAAAGTCCGGGAATTCTGCCGTAAAACCGGGCAGAAGATTCCGGATTCCAAGCCCCAGATGGTCCGTTGTATTATGGAAAGCCTCGCTTTAAAATACAGAATGGCCTTAGAAGGGCTTGAACAAATAACCGGCTATTCCATACCTGTCCTCCACATCGTGGGAGGGGGCTGCAAAAATACGCTGCTTTCACAATTTACGGCAAATGCACTGGGAAGACCTGTCATTACGGGTCCCATAGAGGCTACCTCGTCGGGCAATCTCATTTCACAGCTGATCGCATTAGGAGAGGTGAAGAGCCTGGCTGAAGGAAGAGCCCTGATCAAAAATTCTTTTCCTACCGTGGGATATACTCCATTTGAGGCTGCCAGCTGGGATATGGCTTATGAAAGATTCCTGAAAATTGCGTCAAATAATTAAAGGAGGCTTTGATATGGTAAAGTACGGTTCTGAGAAACAAGTCGATGCGGGATATGCTTATGCAAAAGAAGCATATAAGGCTTACGGCGTTGATACCGATGCTGTTTTGGAAGATATGAAAAAAAGGCAGGTTTCGCTGCATTGCTGGCAGGGAGATGATATAAACGGATTCGAAGTAGATGCCGGCGGCGCCGCCGGAGGGATATTGGCCACAGGCAACTATCCCGGAGCGGCGAGAAACGGCGATGAATTGAGGGTGGATTATGAGAAGGCCTTCAGCCTCATTCCGGGCAAGCACCGCATCAATCTGCATGCCATTTACGCTGAAACCGGCGGAGAAGCTGTTGAAAGAGACCAGATTAAACTGGAACATTTCCACAAATGGATAGATTGGGCTAAGAAGCTTGGGGTAGGAATAGATTTTAATCCCAGCTGCTTCGGCCATCCGATGGCAGCTTCCGGCTTTACTCTGGGAAGCAAGGATGAAAAAGTAAGACGGTTCTGGATTCGCCATGTCCAGGCTTGCCGTGAAATAGCCGCAGGCATAGGCAAGGAATTGGGAACTCCCTGCGTAATGAATATCTGGGTTCCGGATGGAATGAAGGATATTCCGGCGGACCGGCTCGGCTACCGTACCAAGATGAAAGAATCCCTGGACGAAATTTTTGCCGTAAAACACGACAGGAAGTATCTGATCGATGCCATTGAAAGCAAGCTGTTCGGAATCGGAGTCGAGTCCTATACCGTTGGCTCCCATGAATTTGTCATGGCATACGGACTTAAAAATAATGTGACCATCTGCTACGACCTGGGGCATTTCCATCTGACCGAAAGCATTGCTGACAAATTGTCTTCCACACTTCTTTTTGCTGACGATATCCTGCTTCATGTCAGCAGGCCCGTACGCTGGGACAGCGACCATGTCGTCATCCTCAATGACGATCTATTGGCTTGCGCCCAGGAAGTCAAGAGGTGCAAAGCCTTTGATAAAGTGTATTATGCGCTGGATTTCTTTGATGCAAGCATCAACAGGATCAGTGCCTGGGTAATTGGTACCAGGTCGGCCCTGAAATCCATTCTGTTTGCCCTGCTGGAGCCTACACAATTCCTTATTGAGGCTGAAAACAAAGGCAATTACGGAGAAAGACTCGGGCTCATGGAGGAGTTTAAAACCCTTCCTTTCGGGGCGGTCTGGGATAAATTCTGCCTGGATATGAATGTGCCGGTGGGTTCTGACTGGCTGAAAGAGGTCCGGCAATATGAAGAAGAGGTGCTATTGAATAGATAAATAAGGGGACTTGAAGCGATGGTTAATGAGATATTAAAAGACTTGGAATACATATCAAAATCTGTTGGCATCCCCGTGGATTATACCCAGGGCGGCGGGGGGAACACCTCCGCCAAGCTGGATGATAATCTGATGGCTGTAAAAGCGTCGGGCTATAAGCTGAAACAGATAACGCCGCAAGAAGGCTATGTTGTGGTAAACTATCAGAACATCAAGGCCTTTTATGAGGCTGTTGATTTGAGCCAGGACAGGGATTTTGAAAAGGAAAGTGTGGAATTTGTCAAAAAAAATATCGTGGAGACAGAAGGGCTTAAAACCTTAAGGCCCTCCGTGGAAGCGGGCTTTCATTCCATACTAAAAAAATATGTAATACATACTCACTCGGTATATGCCAATATGGTTTGCTGCACTCAAAACGGCCGGGAAACCATGGAAAAAATATTTGCCGGCAAGGAATATGGAGTTGTCTGGATCCCTTATATAAACCCTGGTTTTTGTCTGACTCTAAGGATTCAGGATGAGATCCGAAAATTCGCGGCGGAAAAGGGCAAATATCCGGAAGTCATTTTTATGGAAAATCACGGCCTTGTTGTTACAACCGATGACAGCCGTGAGTGTGTGGCGCTGCACCAGGAGGTCAATGACGGCATAAAAGCCTATTTGGGGATTCGGGAGAAATTTCCTGATATCGTACTTTCCCAGCTGGATGACGGTACCTTTATCAGCAAAACGGCGCTCCTGTCGGATTACTTCAAAAACCATAAAATGTACACCGGCTTTTTTGATGAAATCGTTCTTTACCCCGATCAATTGGTGTATTTAAACGGAAATGCCGCCGTTGACACCATGGACAAGAAATTGAACATCAATTCTGCAACGGGCCAAATCACTTATAAAACCAATTTCTCCGAAGCCCAGACCATGGAGGAGACCCTGCTGGCCTATATCTATGTAATAAACGGCATCAAAAGCAGTGGGCTTCCTCTAAAGACCATGTCCGAAAAAGAGATTGATTTTATAAAGAACTGGGAAAGCGAAGCTTACAGAAAGAGTCTTGTAAAGGGGCTGGGCCGGTAAAAAAGAATCATTTTGTGATAAGGGGCTATACGCCTTCAATATTTGGCGTATAGTCTTTTTTTAAATTTTTTGATGAAATCTAGGGCGAAATATTTTTCATATTATGAATTGAAAATTTTTCAAAAATATCGACATAAACATAAAAGAACAAGTATGGTATAATACTACTTGATATTTGCGCTCTTTTATGTTTTTTACTGTTTATTCTTTAATATAAGGTGGATTTGGGATGTTTGCAATTGAGAGACTGAGCAAAATAAAAGAGATTTTATATAAACAGAAACGGGTCGATGTTGTTGAATTGAGCGAGCTTTTTTCAGTGACGGAGGTTACCATCCGCAGGGACTTGGATAAGCTGGAGCAGGAAGGCTTTCTAATCAAGACCTATGGCGGGGCGGTTATTAATGAGGATAGCTTCAAAAATCCTTTGGCCCAGGATTATGAAGACAGCATGATAGAGGAAAAGAGAATGATCGGGAAAATCGCTGCCCAGATGATTGAGAGCGGTGAAGCAGTTTTTTTAGGATCGGGGACCACCTGTCTTGAAATAGCACGGAATATAAAAAATAAAAAAATAACCGTGGTGACCAATGATCTTCTCATTGGTTATGAGCTGAGGGAAAGCATTGGCATAAAAGTGATTGTCACAGGAGGGGACCTTATACAGTCGACGACCACTCTGGTTGGCGGCTTTGCGCTCCAGGCCCTGAAAGGAATTTTTATCAACAAGGCTTTTATTGGTGTGAAGGGTGTAAATTTTACTTCGGGATATACCGTGGAGACCTATGAAGAGGTCATGGTCATACAGCAAATCAGGAATATATCCAATGAGATTGTTATCGTAGGGGATCACAGCAAGTTTGATTCGACTGCCTTTGCACGTCTGGGAGATCTGCAAATGGCTAAAAAGGTGATTACAAACAAGCAGGTACCAAACGAATATAAAAAATATTTCTTTGAGCATCAGATCAAACTTTACACCACATTTGAATTTGAATAAGTCTGCCATTCAAAAAAAGGCACATTCCTTAGCAAAGAGAGGTAGGAAAATTGGCCAGCTTTTTGGAAATGAGAAAAATCACAAAATCATTCAGCGGTAATGTGGTATTAAACAACGTAGATTTTTGCGTTGACAAAGGTCAGGTCCATGCTCTTGTGGGTGAAAACGGCGCCGGCAAGTCAACCTTGATGAAAATTCTTTCGGGACTGTATCCGCCGGATTCGGGAGAGATTTTCATAGATGGCAAAAAAGTGAGTATTGCCGGTCCAAAACAGGCTCAGGAATTGGGCATCGCAATGATATACCAGGATATATGCCTGTTCCCCGATCTGAATATCGGTGAGAATATATTTATTCGGAGGGAACCGATACAAAAAACAGCCGGTATTAATCATATAGACTGGGATAAGGTATACAGCCAGACGAAAGAATATCTGGATTATTTCAGTTTAAAAATAACCCCTCATACTCAGGTGAATACGCTTAGTATCGCTCAGCAAAAATTTGTAGAAATTATAAAAGCGCTGTCTCAAAAAGCCGGCATTCTTATTATGGATGAGCCCACTGCAGCGCTGACAGAGTTCGAAGTCGAATTGCTGTTCAATGTTATAAAGGATACAAAAAAACTGGGAGTGGCCATTATTTATATTTCGCACAGGCTTGATGAGATTAAGCGGATCGCCGATACCGTTACCATCATCAGAGACGGTGAAGTCATTGATTCATATGACGCAAGAGGTGTAAGCATCAATACAATTCTAAAGGCCATGGTCGGGAAGGAAATTGAAGACCGGTACCCGAAGCTTAAAATAAAAATGGGCAAAGAGATATTACGGGTTCAGAGCCTCGGTTATTCAGGGCTTCTGAAGGATATTAATTTCTCGGTGCGAAAAGGTGAAATTTTGGGTATTACAGGACTCAGCGGATCGGGAAGAACCATGCTGGCCAAAGTGCTGTTTGGCATAGAAGGCCCCTATGACGGGCAGATCTATCT
>DOHN01000204.1:0-893 GCA_003535195.1 Ruminiclostridium sp. | reverse complement strand
ATAGAAGGCCCGTATGACGGGCAGATCTATCTGAACGGAAAAATATATAAACAAATGACCCCGTACATATCAAAATACAACGGATTATGCTATGTACCCGGAATAGGTAATGATGAGGGCATCATCTCCAATGCCACAGTGGAGGAAAATATCACTCTGGCAAACCTAAGGCGTATTTCCAGGCTGGGATTTATAAACAGAAAGCTGGAGGCAGAAGAAGCTCAGGATTTGATTGACCGGCTGGAAATCAATGAAGACAGAAAAGAGATGGCAGGTAATTTAAGCGGCGGGAGACAGAAAAAAGTCATATTCGGCAAATGGCTGTTTACAAATGCAAAGGTAATCATTATAGACGAGCCTACAGCCGGCATCGATATAGGGTCAAAGGTAGACATATACAATATCATCAATGAGCTGGCCTTATCGGGGGTAGCGGTCATTATAAATTCATCGGATTTTTCAGAAGTAATGGGTATGTGTGACAGAATTGCGGTCATGTTTAACGGTGAGATACGGAAAATCTTTAACCAGCAGGAGGCTTCTCAAGCCAAAATCCTGTTTTATGCTTCAGGAGGGGAAGACAAGGAGGCTGATGAGTAACTATGAACAGACTTTTGTCCCATAAGCTCTTTGCCCGGGTTTGGCCCCAAAAATGATATTCCAAAATTCTGCAGCCTCATCTGCACCAGGAAAAGCGATGAGGTTTTTCTGCGCTTTTATTTAATTTATTTTTTATCTCAGAAGGATTTTCAAAAAGAACATCGAATATATATAAATGAACACAAAAGAACATAAATGAAAACAATTAAAACACCGCATGGATTTTAAATTGATTATTTGAGATTGATTTTATAAAAAAGGCGGGAGTGAAGTTATGTCTGATTATATACTTG
>DOHN01000024.1:5677-7494 GCA_003535195.1 Ruminiclostridium sp. | reverse complement strand
TTTTTCTGTAAGCTGTAAATCTTTAAATGTTTTAAAAAGAGTGTTGTTTACAAAATCTAAAAGCTCGTCCCCTGTGATGCCCTCATCATCTTCAGCCCAATCAGACCACCGCAGACCATCGGGAATAATATATGTGTAGTTGTCAGAAATAGCGTCCCACTCTTTTTCTTTAGAGTCAAACACTTTTAAAAACAACATCCATACAAGTTGTGATATTCTTTGTGCATCGCCGTCTACACCGGCATCCTGCCGCATAATATCCTGCACTGATTTGATTGTAGCTGATATACTCATTTTCTATTCTCCTACGCTACATACAGTTCATTTTCCAGTTCTGCAATAGCTTTCATAAATTTTTTCTTATCTCCAAAGTGTTTTAAAATCTCAACCGGTGTACCGAATTTTGCAACATCGGGTACTTTTAAGACTTCTAAGCTCTCTAAATTTGCCAACCCCTCGTCAGCATATTTTTCAAGCAATGTTTCTAACACTTGTCTTGCTGTTTCGCTATACTTGCCAAAGTAACCACGCTTTTTCACGTTGTTTGCTCGTTCTCTGCGAGTCAGCGGTGGCATATCAAAGGCAACATGGCAAATAAGGTCAAATGGGTCTAAGTCTTTTGAAACTTCCTCTTTGAGTTCATCAAAGAAAATACCCTTTTGTTCTAATTCTTCAATGATTGCAGTTTTCTTTTCTGCACTGTTCCAACGTTGCAAAAACTCGTTAAGACTTGCGTATTCGCTACGAATATTTTTCTTTGTATAGTCCACAAGACTTTCTGTGATCAGCTTTCCACTTGCATCTAAATACTGCACACGCTCATTGATAACCGATACCGGCACATCGTTCACATAGTATTTCACTCGTTTGCTTTCGCCGTCGTCAGGGTCAAAAGTTACATCCGGAGGAGTTTCATGTCCATCTTCAGGAGGGAAATCTTGCCCATCCTCTGTAATAGGATCTTCTGTTTCCTCTGTTGGAATTTCTCCCTCGGTTTCTTTTACCTTTACAGGCTCGCCGTCAAAATCTTTATCGGCGAAGAGCTTTGTAACATTCCTAAAATCAATGATTGTAAAATACAGCTTGTCGTGTTCTTCGTTAATACGGGTTCCTCTACCGATGATTTGCTTAAACTCTGTCATGCTGTTAATGTTGCTGTCTAATACAATAAATTTCACAGTGTCCGCATCGACACCGGTGGTCAATAGCTTACTGGTTGTTACAAGAACAGGGTATGGCTCATCTGCTGTCATAAAGTTTTCTAATTCAGTAACACCCTCGCTGCCACTTGTCATTTGAACGACATATTTAGGGTTCTGTAATACTAAATCTTTGTTTTCATTCCTAAGAGCTTGTGCCATTCTGCCTGCATGATCAATATCAACACAAAAGAAAATTGTTTTAGCAAATCGAGAATTATTTTTCTTTAAGAAGTCTGATACACGCTTTGCTACAAGCTCAGTTCGTTTTTCAAGGACTAAGTTTTTATCATAATCCTTAATGTTATATTCTCTATCCTCA
Source organism: Ruminiclostridium sp. (assembly GCA_003535195.1). Taxonomy (GTDB): domain Bacteria; phylum Bacillota; class Clostridia; order DSM-8532; family DSM-8532; genus DTU059. The sequence continues at coordinate 5,973 of DOHN01000024.1, read as the reverse complement.
ATTTCATTTCCGTATTTATCTGTTTTGCCCTTAGTAGGGCGATAGCCCTCAAGGTCTTTATCTATACCCACACGCACAACTTTATAAGGGGCAAGGAAGCCATCTTCTATGCCTTGCTTGAGCGAATATGTAAATATTGGTTCGCCAAAATATTCAATGTTTGAAGTATCTTTTGTTTCTTTTGGTGTAGCTGTCATACCTATTTGGGTAGCGTTTTTAAAGTATTCAAGAATTTTCCGCCATGCGGAATCATCTTTTGCACTACCTCTATGACACTCATCCACAATAATTAAATC
>DOHN01000024.1:3986-5539 GCA_003535195.1 Ruminiclostridium sp. | reverse complement strand
GAAAATTCTCTGTAAGTATCTGCAAAGCCCTCTTGCCCTGTTACTCCTTGATAAATTGCAAAGTATACTTCGTATGCTTTGTCTACTTCCTTATTTTTGATTTTAGTCATTTTTCGATTATTACTATCTGCGTTAAAAAACTTGAAATCTTTCCTCATGGGATCATCAACAAGTACATTTCTATCTGCTAAAAAAAGTATTCTTTTCTTGGTTCTTGACTTCCAAAGGCGATAAATAATTTGAAACGCTGTATATGTTTTGCCTGTTCCTGTTGCCATGGTTAATAAGATTCTATCTTCTCCATTCGCAACAGATTCAATAGCACGGTTAATTGCATTACATTGATAGTAACGTGGTTTTCTATCATCATTTGGATTGTAGTAGTATTCTTGAGATACAACCTTTTCAGCTGTTTCAGTTATACCTTTGTACGCTTTATATTTATGCCAAAGTGTATCTGGTGAAGGAAATTGCTCTAACGTTAATTCGGATTGTAAATCTGTATCTTTAACAGTCTTATCATAAAAGCAAAAACCATCTCCGTTAGAAGTAAACACAAATGGTATGTCCAAAATTTCTGCATAGTTTAAAGCTTGCTCCATACCATCAGCAATATTGTGGTTATTATCTTTTGCTTCAACAATAGCAAGAGGAATATTGGGTTTGTAGTAAAGAATGTAATCCGCTCTCTTTTGCTCGCCACGCTTTACAGTCTTTCTGCGAACAGTGATTTTACCTTTTGTAAAAGATACTTCTTCACGCAGTTGTAAATCTCTATCCCAACCTGCTGCAAGAATAGCCGGAGTAATATATTTTGTTCGTATATCCTGTTCAGACATCGTTTTTTTGTTCATTATTGCTCCTCGCTTTCTTCGCTTTTATGGTTCGCCCATCAAGTGGTTTTTCTGCATTTATTGGCACTAACCAGAGGTTTCCCTTTTTAATTGCACCGTCAATTTTTCCATTATTACAGTAAATAGTGACCATTCTACCAGAAACATTCCATCTCTCGCCAGCTTCTTTTACAGTTAAATATTCAATCAAACGATGCACCTCCAACTTATAAATACTCTATTATATTATATTTCAAAATATAGAAAAATACAAGATGTTTATTTGACAAATTGCGATAAATAAAAAATGAGCGACTGCATATTTAGCAATCGCTCATTTTACCATATCCAGTTTGCGTTTCTAATTTTGTCCCTATGGGACTGTGCCTTTGGCAGACTCCTTTTTTAATGCCCCTTATATTAGCCTACCGCCACTTGTTCCTCCGCTTGGTCTGCATTGAAGAAGCGCTGAGCTGCCTCGATCGCTTCCAGATAAAACCGGTAGGCCAGCACTTCTTTCAGGCCCAGAGCCTGACAGAGACGAGTAACGTTTTTCCAGTTTCCAGTTTCGATGGCGATGATCAGGTCCAGTATGTAGCGCCCGTGATTTCCACTTTCTAGTAAGGCGATTTTTGTAAGCTTGGGAATCTGCATCCGTTCCAGGCACTGGGCCAAGTCGCAGTCGGTCAGGGTATCCAGTAGCGAGAACAGCCCCGTCAA
>DOHN01000024.1:3440-3950 GCA_003535195.1 Ruminiclostridium sp. | reverse complement strand
ACAGCAAGGCGGTTTTGGTGACTTTGGGAATCTGCATTTGCTCCAGACACTGAGCCAAATCACAGTCGGTCAGGGTATCCAGCAGCGAGAACAGCCCCGCCAGAAAATAAGCGTCAGCATTGTCGTACCCCTTGATCGCCGTCCCCACGCTCTCACAAAAATGGGCCCGGGTCATGCTCAGGATGATCAGCTCGGAGGGCTTGTTATCGCACAATCCCGTTAAAGAGGAGTAGGTCAGCCACCGCTGCAGTTCATTGGTCCCCAGAAGAGTCAAAGCCTGCCCGATGCTCTTTACTTCGTGCTGCAAGCCGTAGTATGCGGAGTTGATCAGTCGCAAGGTTTTGGCGGAAAGAGCCACGTCATGTTTGATGATACCGGCCAGAATCTGAAAATCTACCCCCGGCTTTGCAACCTCCTGAAGCAGACGTATCTGGTTGATCTTGAGGGGATTGATGGTTTTTTCGGTAACCACCTTGGGCTTGGCAAAAAAGTAACCCTGAAACAGGGTAC
>DOHN01000024.1:0-3311 GCA_003535195.1 Ruminiclostridium sp. | reverse complement strand
AGTAACCCTGAAACAGGGTACACCCCAACGCTTTGGACTCTTCAAAATCCTGTTGAGTCTCCACTTTTTCCGCCAGAACCCGGCATTGCTGCAGGTTGACCGCCTGCACCACACGCTGGAGATTCTGAAAAGACTTGGCCGAACCATCTACCTCCACCTTGACAATATCGCACAGCGAAAGCAGATACTGGTCATTGGCGCGGTACTCGTAGTCATCCAGCGCAATGATGTAGCCTTTTTCCTTCAGCTGGCGAATGGCCTCCAGCACCTGAGGGTTGATCCGCACTGTTTCCAATACCTCTACCACCAAATGCTGATTGGGGTACAGGGTGGGGAGCCCTGCCAACAGCAGCTGCTCGGTAAAGTTGACAAAGGCATGGGTGCCCCCCGTCACTTTTTCGATTCCGCCCCACTCGATGGCGTTGAGCACACTGGAAGTGGCGCTATTTCCATCCACAACAATGTTCTTGCCGGAGGTGTTGGTCTGTGGATTGGGTCGAAAAAGCAACTCATAACCAAACAGATTTAAATCCTCATCTAAAATTGGCTGCCGGGCAAAATATGCATTCATATTATATGTCTCCAGAATCGTATATTTCCCATAACTTGCACCGGTGGAGCGGTGCCTGCCCTATCAATCCGCCTAACGCTCACCGCTTCAGGAGAAAGGCTTAGGGTGACGGCTTTTTTGATCGCGATTTGGCACAAAGTTGCCATCGTTGGCAAAGAAGTAGCAGCCTTTAGCAGAAAAGCCTCCTATTTTAGGGTACTTTCAGTACTTCTAATATAATTCAGAGCAGGAGCTTTTGTCAACTAGAAAAGCTCGCAATTCGCCGTAGGATTCCTTTTCTTTAAAAAGATACCGCCTTTGCGCCGGTCTGCTGCATCCGCTGTAACATGGTAAAAGGGCCGCCCGTGTTGGGTGGCCCTTTAGTAACCAAAAGGGTAAAAGACTAGGCTTCCGTCTTCCACAAACCGTGGAGGTTACAGTACTCGTAGATGGTGGCAGGCTTTTCGGAATTAATCTTAAAGGTTGCCTTGGGCTCGTCGGTGGAATCCAGAGTGACATACTGGACCTGATCGCCCTGCTCCACTACAATGCACTGGATGTAATGTTCGGCAGTCATTGGGTGAATCACTTCGCCAACCTGAACCGACAGGGTATCCCCTTCCCGCTGGAAGGCAGGAACATGCTTTTCCTGCGCTGCATCGGTTACGCCGGCCTTGAGCTCCTTCATGTCGTTGCCGCAGCAGCTTAGAGGACCGCCGCCATCAACCAACTTCACTACTATGTTTCCGCACATTTCACAACGATAAAATTTCATTTACTTTTTCTCCTTTTTAAAGCACATAAACCAATCCAGGCAATAGGTATCATCATCCTGATTTTCCATTCTTTCTTTGGCGGTACCACAAGAACCCGCGGTGGGGACAATCACATCATCGCCGGGCCGCCAGTCTGCGGGGGTGGCCACTTTTTCGCTGTCGGCTTTTTGCAGCGCCTGGATGATTCGTTTGATTTCATCAAAGTTTCTGCCGGTGGTAAGGGGGTAGTACAGAATGGTTCTGATTTTTCCTTCAGGGTCGACGACAAACACGGCTCTGACAGCCTGGGTGTTGGATTGCTCCGGCTGAATCATCCCATATTTTTTGGCAACATCCATACGGATGTCTTCAATGAGGGGGAACTTAACCTCTACGTTCTTCATGCCCTTCCATTCAATCTCCTGAATCTTGCGCAGCCAAGCGATATGGGCATACAGCGAATCCACCGACAGGCCCACCAGCTCGGTGTTCAGTGCGCTGAACTCATCAGCCATGGTTGCAAAGGTCATGAACTNNACGCCGCAGGAGCCGGCAGTGGGAACAATTACATCGTCACCGGGGCGCCAGTCGGCGGGAGTGGCTACGCTGTCGCTGTCCGCCTTCTGCAGGGCCTGAATGATTCGCTTGATCTCGTCAAAGTTCCGCCCGGTGGACAGAGGATAATAGAGGATGGTGCGAATGATTCCGTTGGGATCTATTACGAACACCGCTCTGACTGCCTGAGTGTTGGATTGGCCCGGTTGAATCATACCATATTGTTTGGCGACGTTCATGCGAATATCCTCGATCAGGGGGAAGGTAACCTCAATGTTCTTTTTGCCGTTCCACTCCAGCTCCTGAATTTTGCGCAACCAGGCAATGTGAGCATAGAGGGAATCCACAGACAAGCCTACCAGCTCGGTGTTCAACTCTTTGAACTCATCCATCATAGAGGCAAAGGTCATAAACTCAGTGGTGCAGACCGGGGTAAAGTCTGCGGGGTGGGAAAACAAAATCACCCATTTGCCTTTGTAATCTGCAGGGAAGTTGATTTCCCCCTGAGTGGTGACAGCCTGAAAGCTGGGAGCAGCATCTCCAATCAGCGGCATACGGTTATATTCGTTTTGTTCCATTTTCACATGACTCCTTCCATTCTTTTTTTATGGTTGTATCCTATGATACCGGAGCCGTCTGCTGGTTTGCTCCAGCCCCGGCGAACTACTAGGTAAACTATATCATTTTGGTCCAGTTGTCATCAGTGACCAAGTCACTATAAGATTGTGATATAATCACAGAAGCAGTTCTGCTTATGGGGTACAATACCATTAAAGAATCATTCGCAACGGGAATATATAAGCAATAGAGGAGTGTACATAATGACAGTTCACGTAACCAATGATAACTTCAAGAGCGAAGTGCTGGAATCCTCCACGCCGGTTCTGATCGACTTTTATGCCAACTGGTGCATGCCATGCAAAATGCTTTCCCCCGTCATTGAGGAGATCGCTCACGAGGTCAGCAATGCCAAGATCTGCAAAGTCAACATTGACGAAGAGCCGGAGCTGGCTCAACGCTTTCAGGTGATGAGCATCCCCACTCTGGTGGTTATGAACCAAGGCAAGGTGGTAAACTCCGTAATGGGAGTGCGCCCTAAAAAAGAAATCCTGAATATGCTGGCTGTGTAAGCCGCAAATCGCAAACTACAAAATAAGGAGAGGATCGTATGACGGAAAGAATTGCCAACCTGCTTAACGAGCAGATTATGAAGGAACTGTATTCCGGGTATTTGTATCTGGATATGGCCAACTACTACAATGAGCGGGGCCTAGAAGGCTTTGAGAACTGGTTCTACATTCAGGCTCAGGAGGAGCGGGACCATGCCATGCTTATCCGCACTTACCTGCATAACAATGACCAAAAGGTCACTCTGCTGCCCATTGACGCCCCTCAGGAGAGCTACAGCGACTACGGAGCACCCCTGCACAAGACCCTCAGCCATGAAAAAG
>DOHN01000087.1:3724-4326 GCA_003535195.1 Ruminiclostridium sp. | reverse complement strand
CATGTCTACTCCATCGACGAGGTATTCGTTGATGCCACCGATTATCTTCGCACCTACAATCTTACAGCCCGCGAGCTTGCAACGAAAATGATCCTTGATGTACTTGAAACAACCGGCGTTACGGCATCAGCGGGGATCGGAGAAAACCTATATATTGCAAAAATCGCTATGGACATTCGGGCAAAGCACATTTCAATAGACGAAAATGGCGTCCGAATTGCGGAGCTTAACGAAATGAGCTATCGCCGTCTGCTGTGGTCACACCGGCCCCTGACGGACTTTTGGCGTGTTGGCAAAGGATATGCCAGAAAGCTGGAGGAAAAAGGCCTGTTCACCATGGGAGATATCGCAAGATGCTCTCTCGGCAAACCCGCCGATTATTATAACGAGGATTTGCTGTACAAACTGTTTGGAATCAATGCGGAGCTGCTCATCGACCACGCATGGGGATGGGAACCGTGTACAATTGCCGATATCAAAGCGTATAAACCAAGCACCAACAGCATTGGATCGGGGCAGGTTCTACAGCATGCTTATACCTTTGACAAGGCGAAGCTGATTTTGCGGGAAATGACGGATCTGCTGGTGCTTGATCTGGTGGA
>DOHN01000087.1:3333-3553 GCA_003535195.1 Ruminiclostridium sp. | reverse complement strand
CAGCTTGTTTTGACGGTCGGATACGATATTGAAAATTTGACAGGCCCGAAGATAAAGAAATCATACCATGGGGCGATCACCACCGACCACTACGGACGGTCCGTTCCAAAATCTGCTCATGGCTCAGCAAACCTTGGCAGACAGACCTCTTCCACAAGGCTGATTCTGAATGCAGCAATGGAGCTGTTCGAGCGTATCGTTGATAAAAATCTTCTGGTGC
>DOHN01000087.1:0-3132 GCA_003535195.1 Ruminiclostridium sp. | reverse complement strand
CTTTGAACAGCTTGATCTCTTTACCGATTACACGGCTGCTCAAGCAAAAAAAGAAGCCGAAGAAGCCGCACTCATCCGAGAAAAACGAATGCAGAAGGCAGTGCTGGAGGTAAAGAAGAAATACGGAAAAAACGCCATCTTAATGAGTATGAATTTGGAAGAAGGTGCTACCACCATAGACCGGAACAAGCAGATTGGAGGACATAAGGCATGACAAATTCCTATGACGACATCATCCACCATCCCCACCATGTCTCCGCAACACGTCCTCATATGTCGGTAATTGACCGGGCGGCGCAGTTTTCCCCCTTCGCAGCTTTGACCGGCTACGATGCAGCCATCAAAGAAACTGCAAGGCTGACTGACAAAAGAGTGGATTTGGACGAATATATGAAGGATACTTTAAGCGATAAATTGCAAGTCATAGCGGATCGGATGAAAAAGCATCCTGAAATCGCAATCACCTACTTTCAACCGGACAGAAACATTTTTCCACGGTGTTTACAAAGGAACAGACAAATTTCGATAGGGGATTTGTCTGTTCCTTTTTTGCCCTTAACCAAGTATAATAAAAATAAAGTCGAGAATTTTGGGGTATTATACTAACAAAAACCGAGAGAGAATGAGGTCCATTATGACAGTAAAGAAGCTTAACTTGATGTGGAAGTATGTGATCAATACCTACATATTGTTTTGGGTACTGGTTTTAGGCCTTGGCGGTTTGGCGTCTATGGTGTTCTGTGCCACACCTACTGATATGCAATGGATTGTGGTACTATGTAGCTGGTCCCCAACCATAGTGTTCCTCATCATGCTGAAAAGACTGAAGCCGGATATGACGATTGCGGGGTTTTATAAGAAGGCTTTTAAAGACAAACTGAAAATAGGCTCCATTTTAAGTATCCCCGTTATAGCTGCAGGTGTTCCTCTGCTCACGGCATGGATTTTCTCCACAGTTAAAAAAGCATCTTTCCCTGAGCAGCTTATCTTTGTTCCATCCGCGCTGTTTGGCACGATTTTCTTTGCGGTTTTACAGGGCGCGTCCGGGGAAGAGTCCGGCTGGCGTGGATACTTGCGTCCGGAACTGGAAAAAAAGTACGGGTTTGTTAAAGGAAACCTTATTTTGGGCGTAATTTGGGCATTTTGGCATGCACCACTTTGGTTTGTGTCATCCGATTACAGCGGGTTGCAGTTATTAATCTATATCCTTGAGAATGTAATAGTACTCACGGCTTTAACGATTATAATGGCCGTATTTATGAAGAAATCCGAGAACCTGTTCCTAGCGTTCTGGGTTCACTTCTGCTTTAACGTTTCGATAAGCTTCTGCCCAGATGATGCTTATTTCTTTGCGGTATTTTCCGTGCTGTACCTGGCGGTTGCCTTGACCTTTTTGGGGATTTATTTGAAATCCGTTTATCGTAACGATAGAGTGCAATCAGCCTGATACAGACATAAATAACCGAAAACCTTTTTCCCACTTTTTTATATGTGAAAATAGTTGCCTTGGATTTCGAAATCTATTGCCTTTGGAAGTACCCGCGTTTTTTGATAGGTCTTAACCCAAGTCCAACACAGGGGAGAGAGAAAGCTCCCAGCCTATAAAAAAGCCTCCGGTATATACCGGAGGCCCAGACTGTCAAAAAAGGTCGCCATGATGCGGCCTTTTTGCTATAATAAGGATGGTGATGAAAATGCTTGAGCGTCGAGAAGACTTAAGGTATACAACAAAATTTGCATGTCTGGATAGCCTGGTTCCCGAGGGGCACCTTTTGCGAAAGATCGAAAAGGTGATCAACTTCGGTGAAATTTATGAGATGGTAGAACACCTTTACTGCGAGGACAACGGCCGCCCCGCTGTTGACCCAGTGGTGCTGGTAAAAATGGTGCTGCTCCAGCATCTGTATGGCATCAAATCGTTGAGGCAAACGGTGAAAGAGGTAGATATGAACATCGCCTACCGCTGGTTCATCGGCTACGACATCGACACGCCGGTTCCTCATTTCGCAACCATCAGCTATGCGTTTGCGAGCCGGTTTCCCAGCGAGGTGTTTGAGGCGATCTTTGCGTGGATTCTGGAGGCGGTGGTGGCGAAGGGTTATGTCAAGGCGGAACGGATCTTTATTGATGCAACCCACATCAAAGCCAATGCCAATCGGAACAAACGGCGCAAGGAGCTGGCAAAAAAGACGGCGCGCGTATATGATGAACAGCTTCGGGAGGAAATCAACGCGGATCGGGAGGCACATGGGAAGAAGGCTCTTCGAGACCGGAAGGATGACGACAATGAACCCGGCACAGGCGGAATGAAGGAAGTGAGCAAATCCACCACTGATCCGGAGAGCGGACTGTTTCGCAAGGGAGATCACAAGGTGGAATTTGCCTACACCACCCACGTTGCCTGTGATGAGAACAACTTTGTCCTTGGTTGCGAGGTAACACCCGGAAACGTCCATGACAGCATAGTGTTCGATGGGGTGTATGAGAAGGTTGTCGAGAGGTTTGAAGAAGTACAGACGGTAGCGGCGGATGCCGGCTACAAAACGCCGTGGATCTGCAAAAAAGTACAGGAGGATGAGCGCAACTTTTCCACCGCATACAAACGACCCATGAGCAAGCCCGGTTTTTTCCGCAGTTATGAATATGTCTACGATGAATACTATGACTGTGTACTTTGCCCAAACAATCAGGTTTTGAGATATTCCACCACCAATCGCGATGGATACCGTGAGTTTAAGAGCAATCCCAAGATTTGTGCTGCCTGCCCATATTTAAGTCGCTGTACCGAGAGTGCCAATCACCAAAAGGTGGTGACAAAGCACATTTGGGAGCATCACATTGATGCAGCGGAAGACTTTCGCCACAGTCCGGCCGGGCGGGAAAGCTATGGCTTGCGAAGCCGGACCATCGAGAGGGTGTTTGCGGATGCCAAGGAGAAGCATGGTATGCGCTACACGCTGCACAAGGGGCTTGATCGGGTGCGAAACTGGGTCAGGCTTAAATTTGCTGCCATGAATCTGAAAAAGCTGGCTATGTGGGCTTAGAAAGGCCCTTTTTTCTTGCATTCTTTTGCGAACAGATGGCGCAAACCCCGATTTTCATTGTAGAAAATCGGGGTTCTTTGACAGTCTG
>DOHN01000025.1:2667-5927 GCA_003535195.1 Ruminiclostridium sp. | reverse complement strand
ATTTTTTGAAGCTCTTGCCTCTTTGATACCGCTTTATTTCCTGAAAGGCTTCTTGCTTCATCCAGCTCAATTTCTTTCTTTAAAATTCTGCTTATACCACTTAAATGGTTTTTTGTGCCATTCAGAATTTTAGCTTGGGAGTGGGCGGAGCTTGCTTGTATTAAATCAGACATGCCGGCTAAATGACCGTCTTCATGATCGGCAGGACTATTTGCGCCAGATTGGTTATCGACAGCCTGCCGGTTGTTTTTTGGGGTAAGCTTTTCTCTTCGCCTTTGCAATATCTCCATATCAATTTGTTGTATTTGGTCTTGCAGCTGCTTAATTTTATCCTGCTTTACCTTATTATCCATCTTACTTTCGTTCGTTTTTTGTATCTGCTCCTGTAATTGCGCCTTCTGTTTTTCAAGCAGCTTTATGGCATTATTATCCCGAAATGGTGAAGGGCTGATATCAGATTTTATAGAAACCGGTGTAATGTTCATCACTGTACCTCTGCAAATATAAAACTAAATTTCTATAATATACATCGGATATCTGAAAAAATTCTTTATACACCACAAAACTCATTTATGGTAGACTTCGTTATTGAGAATTTTAAACGCCCGGTAAATCTGCTCAAGAAGTATAATACGCGCCAGCTGGTGGGGAAAAGTCAGCTTGGACAGGCAGAGCCTGTAATCCGACTCTCTGATGATGGATGGATCGAGGCCTGTGGACCCGCCTATGACAAAGGTGATATCGCTTTTTCCTTCCAGCATGAGATGGCGGATATGGTCGGAGAACTCAACAGAATCCGGTTCTTGTCCTTCCAGTGCCAAAACGATTACAACGGTGCTTTTGCTAAGGGCTTTTTTAATCCGCTCCCCTTCCTTTTGCCTGACCTTTTCTTCCTGGGCCGGGCTGGCCGAGTCGGGCGCTTTTTCCTCATCCACTTCCAGAACCCGCATTCTGCAAAAACGTGAAAGACGCTTCAAATATTCTTTTTGAGCGTCTTTTAAATAGCTTTCCTTTAGTTTTCCCACACCCATAATATTAATTGTCACGCATAGACTCCTTATGTCTTATATGTAAAGCACTTTACTTGCCCTGTCCCTTAAGGCCACCTCCAGATATACATCCTCCCTGGGATTAATATTCTTTTCCATCAAGGCGTTGCATACCGTCCGGTAGGCCAGTTCCGGAAAGTTGTTCTCCTGGCTTAAATGTCCCAGCAGAAAGGATTTCGTTCCGTTTTCAGCAAGGTAGGCCACGACTTTACCGGCCATATCATTGCAGAGATGTCCATTCTCGCCAAGGATCCGCTGTTTCAGCGGCCATGGGTACCGGCCCGTTTTCAGCATTTCTATGTCATGGTTGGATTCCAGCAGAATCATATCACTTTTTTCAAGATTGGCTATGAGCTCCTTCGTCATATGCCCTATATCGGTGGCTATGGTCAGCTTCTTACCGTCTATAAAGAAATTATAACCCACCGGGCATGCGGCATCGTGAGGAATAGGAAAGGATTTAATGCCGATGTCCCCCAATAGTAAGGATTCCTCTAGCTCGATCTGCCTGGTATATTCGGGAGAAAGCTTCCCCAAAAAAGGCCGCATGGCATTCCAAGTAACGGCATTTGCATAAATAGGAACTTTATAACGCCTGGATAATATTCCAGCGCCGCTTATATGGTCATTATGCTCGTGGGTAATAAAAATCCCTTTGATATTTTCAAAGGATTCCCCTATCCCTTCCAGAGCCTTTTCGATTCTTTTTCCGCTGACACCTGCGTCTATTAAAATAGATGTTCCGTTATATGAAACAAATATACAATTTCCGCTTGAACCGCTGAATAAACTGCATACCTTAATCATGCCTTCCGCCCCTAATTATCACTCACCCTGTTTATATCAGCTCCCAGTTGCTGAAACTTCTCGACCATTTTTTCGTACCCGCGGTCGATATAATGGACATTTGTAATCTCGGTTTCGCCTTCCGCAATAAGGCCGGCAATCACACAGGCCGCACCGGCTCTTAAGTCAAGGGCCTTAATAGGGGCGCCTGTAAGCTTTGACCTGCCCTCTATAACGGCCATTCTGCCCTCTACGCGGATTTTTGCGCCCATTCTTCGGAGCTCTTCAATATACTGAAAGCGGCTGTCAAAAATGCCCTCTGTTATGGTGCTGGTTCCGTCGGCTCTCAGCAGCAAAACCGCGGCGGGAGGCTGCAAATCAGTAGGAAACCCGGGATATGGAAGAGTTTTGATATTGATCTTCGTCAATTTTTCCCTGGAAGAGATGCGAATGCTGTCATCAAATTCTTCTACCTTGACATTCATCTCCATAAGCTTTGCCGTCAACGACTCCATATGCTTGGGAATCACATTCTTAACAAGTACATCACCCTTTGTTGCAGCCGCTGCAATCATAAAGGTACCGGCTTCAATCTGATCGGGTATAATGCTGTGGGTCACATTCCCTTTTAATTCTTTCACGCCGCGGATGCGGATGATATCGGTGCCCGCACCCTTGATATCAGCTCCCAGAGCGTTCAGGAAATTGGCTATATCCACAATATGAGGCTCTCTGGCAGCGTTTTCTATGGTGGTGACGCCCTCTGCCTTTACAGCCGCCAGCATAATATTGATGGTGGCCCCGACACTTACTACGTCCAAATAAATAGAGGCCCCCACAAGTTTATGGGCACTCATTTTTATAAAGCCATGTTCTATTTCGACTTTAGCACCCAAAGACTCAAACCCTTTAATATGCTGATCAATGGGCCTGGTTCCAAGGTTACAGCCTCCGGGAAAAGTAACAACAGCCTTTTTAAAACGGCCGAGAAGCGCTCCCATCAGATAATAGGATCCCCTGAGCCTATGCATATCCACAGTAGTTGCTCTATAGGAGTTAACATTTCTTGTATCTATTTTAAGGGTATTCGCATCTATATCTTCAAAACGGGCACCAAGAGATCCCATGATTTTTTTCAGAATTGCAATATCCAGGATATCCGGAACATTTTCAATGGTACATGTATCTTTAAGCAAAAGGGCTGCAGGCAGGACGCCCAGCGCCGCATTCTTTGCTCCGCTTATGGTAATCTCACCCTTTAATCTCTTCTGTCCGTGGATGATAAGCTTGTCCACTCATTCACCAACCTTCCGGTGTTCTTGTGTAGTTTAGTCATATCAATTATCCAAGCAATTATTATAACATTAAACTTACATAGCCGCAAACAATTCCTTAATTTGTAAAAATATTTTTTTATTTTGCCCT
>DOHN01000025.1:0-2476 GCA_003535195.1 Ruminiclostridium sp. | reverse complement strand
AAATAAACACTGTTAATAACAGAGCCCTCAGGTATCTCGCTCATAACCAGGACCTGGTAAGGAGATAAAATATCTTTGGCGGTGCTGTTAATGGACTTTCCTTCAATTGCGGGAATAGTCGCGGATATCATGCCAAAGATATTTTATCTCCTTACCAGNNAAAATTCAATTACCTCTATTGTAATTGTAACCATTTTTCTAGAGTTCTTCACCTGTATAGGCATTGAAGAAGAATATTGTCCCATCGGCCAATGTCACACGCCAGACGGGGATAGCGTATAACTCCCCTTCATGAATATGTTTGTACCCCAAATAAACACTGTTAATAACAGAGCCCCCAGGTATCTCGCTCATAACCAGGATCTGGTAAGGAGATAAAATATCTTTGGTGGTGCTGCTAATGGACTTTCCTTCAATTGCGGGAATGGTCGCGGATATCATGCCTCCGGTATCGAGAGTAAGCACTATGGTCTTGTCAAAAAGCACGTAATCCTTATATTTCAAGTTGAAAATTATCGTTTTCCCGTTTTCGTCATCGATTTGGGACTGAAGGAGCAGGTCTTTCTTGCGGTATCCCAGGCCTTCAAGATAAATGTATGCTTCTTTTAAAAAGCTGTCCGGATCCGTAGCTCCGGAGCCGTCATAGGTTATTTTATCGACCAATGTCAGTTCATCATCGGATAACTTAATGGCCTGGATTCCCTCAGCGATAAAAACAGAATCGCCTGTAGTGGAAGCAAGGATCTCATGACCAAAAACAAATCTGGTCAAATAAGTAAAATCAAGATCTTTGTCTATATAAACCAAAGTGCCCAACTGATTGGTACGATCAGGAATTTTCGTATCAATTCTGATTTTTCGTGATTCCAGGTATTTTATGGCATACCTTGCATAATCGGATTGGAATCCAAGATCATAATCAGTATATAAATTTGTTATAAACAGAAAAACGTTCAGAATAAGAAAGATTACAATAAGGATTGTCTTTACCTTTGCCCAGTCCATCTGCTTAACCCTCCTTTTCTAAAAGGGGGATAAAATAGTCCTTCAAATCAGTACTGATGATCCAGCTTGGAGAGATAAGCTCTCCGTGGTTATTGGGACCGAAAATATAGCCTGGCTCAATACATTCAAAATATGGTTTCTCCCTTTTGAATATTTCAGGGTATAGGTAAGGAATTTTATTGATAAGATCAATGAAATAAAGGCTGTAATTTTTTGGCTTCTCTGATTTTGTAATATCCCGGATAACCCATTTGCAGTCTAAGACCCTCTCAGCGTTAGCTTTAATAATGAGTGGTGAAGAAATTCTTTCACCCGAGCTCCCTTTTGTATAATAGATATTCACGCCGTCATGCCGGTAACCAAAATGCATCTCATAATAGCTGTCTTCTTTTTCAATATTGGTAAGAACAATATCGACATTTTCCATTAGATCCCGGCGCAATTCTATAAAGGAGATTGCCCGGCTGAAAGCAGCCGACACGGTTCCTGCCTGCTTGCTGCCGGTTGGTAAATATTGATATTCAAAAACGCCATTATTGTACAATTTATAGAGATTTTCGGTGTCGGTAAATAAAATTTCTCCCGCCGATTCATTGTATTCCGCCACCAAAGTATCTTTCTTATCCAATAAAATTTTATCCTGTATGCTGTCAATATTGGACATGTTAAGAATAATAGAGGGAGGAATATCGAGTTTAAGCGCAGAATAGCAGCTGGTTTCTTCCCTGTTTAGGGAGACCAGTATATCCGAGGGAGACTCAAAATTTGTTACAGCTGATAAAATACTTAATCTGGACTTATTCTGGGAATCCAGTTCATCGGCAATTTTCAGATAAAAGGATTTTGGCAAAAACCCATCTCCAATATGCACCTGATATTGATAAGCCTGGGCGCCGTCATAAACATATACCATATTGACGGTCTCGTTGACATCAGCCTGTGGTAAAACAGCGATTGATTTCACCGAACTGAAACCTTTAAAATCACTGGAATTGGCACTTTCCAGAGGAAGTATAATCTCACTGGGCCAATTTACCCTAAAATCAATACGAATGCAGCGTATATCGGTTATTTCCTCCCATTGAGCCTTTGAGATAACCTTGTCAGGTTTTTTCCCGATCATTGCAGGGAAATAATTATCCTTCATGTCGTTCCAAATTTTATTAAAATATGAATCGTTTTGATCCAGCTTCCATAGAGAGGTGGTGGGGCTTATGGACACAATAACATTTTCAGGCACAAAATAACGGTATTTAAGTATATCGATATTTTCAGCGACATACTTATCCCTGCCGTTGAAAATTTTGGCGATGAAAGGAAATAGGAACCCTTGGACTTGTTGACTCCACTGGATTCCCATTTGAATCATACTTGCTATTATTAAAATGGTAAGAAGTATTGTCTTAAAAGTTTCCCTTTTAAACTTGATCATTATGAGATACTCCTGACCTAATTAGTGGTCAGATTGTTC
>DOHN01000076.1:1892-2820 GCA_003535195.1 Ruminiclostridium sp. | reverse complement strand
ATTCCTTGATGATACCCTGCATTTTAATAATTGGTACTGCGTTTTTGGTATCAATTTTCATATTGCCCCATCCTTATTCAATATCGAGAATATCGTGCCCCACATTTTATATGGGGCACGACATAAGGCATCATTTGCCGTATACATATTTATAAGCCCCGGCATAGTCTGACCAGTCGATCCATGCGGACAGATCTTTTCCGGAGACAGGCACTACCGGCAGGCTCTGGAATTTTTCAGCAGGAACCTTGCCATTTGCAACATAGTCATACAGGTTTTTGAATGTCTGAACACCCTGAATGGATACGGGAGCAGTCATGTTTGCGGCCTCTATGCCGTCTTTCAGGAAATTATACGCATCGGGAGATCCGCCGGTGGAAACAACGGGGATGTCTCCCATGCCTGCTTCGGTCAATGCCTGATAGCAGCCTTGTGCAATCTGATCGTTATTTGCAAACACACAGTTGAACTCAACGCCCGAATTAATAAAGTTTTGGGTGAGGTTTAAGCCGTCCTCCGTGGACCATGCTTCAGAGTTGGAAAGGCCAACCATTTCAATGGAATTACTGAAATCCGAAAGGGCTTTATCAACACCAACCTTGTAAGCTTCAAACACGCCGCCGCCAACAGCACCGGCACAATAGAAGACCTTTGCATCCTTAACATTCTCAGAGAGCCATTTGATGGCCGCATAACCAATATCACCGTAGACACAGCCGACAGCAGCAATATATTGATCCTTTTCGCACACGTTGGCTACATCGATATTTTCTACGGTAATGGGGATATTCGCTTCATTGGCCATGGCGACAAGCTGAGCGCCCTGTTCAGGTGAAATAGGGAAAATGGATATACCGTCTACTTCTTGCTGGATCAGGGATTCCATCGCAGCGACAGACTGTCCGATATCATTTTGAGAATCCAGAAT
>DOHN01000076.1:0-1733 GCA_003535195.1 Ruminiclostridium sp. | reverse complement strand
AGGAATGACGGCATCAACACCCGCTTGGTCAGCGGCATACTTGAAAGACTTCGAGGAGTACTCGTTCCAAATATCAGCCATCTGATAAGCGATGTAGCCGAAAACGAGCTTGTCTTTTTCGGCAGGTGCTTTTGTTGCCTCTCCGGTATTGGTGGCAGCCGGTGAGCTGGCTTGCGGCTGAGTGGTCTGTGACGTGCCGCAGCCGGCAAATAAGATAGAGGTCATCAGAACAACTGTTATAAATAACACAAATTTCTTAGCCATTATTTTCCCTCCAAAAAATATTTTTATAAACGGTCTGCCCAAAATCAACAGATCAGAGTAAGTCGTTCTGCTTAAGATATGTATAGGAGTCTTTCAGTACCTGGTTCACAAAGTCTATATCGCCTGCGGCCTTTTCACGCATTGTAAATTCCTGTGTATGCTCGATTTCAATAGAGAAAGGTCCCTGATAGCCATGCTGTGTGACATAATTTATAAAGCCCGGCAGATCCAGTTCACCTTTGCCGATCGCAGGGAAATTCCAGACCTTATCAAAGCCGACCTTATCTTTAAGATGTACGAAATTTACGTTATTGACACAGGTCTTAACATCCTCATTGGGAGATTTGCCGCCATAGAATACCACGTTTGCCGTATCGTAGTTGATACCGACCCTCGGGCTGCCCACGCCATTGACAATTTTATCAATGGATTCACCCGTTCCGTACTCACCATGAATCTCAATACCAAGAATCAGGTCATTGGCCTCCAGATCAGGTACAAGCGCCTTGATGTTCCGAATCAAAACCTCGTCTGTGAATTCTTCATTTTTCCCGAAGTGTGCTTCTCCGGTGGATGAAATAATGTATTTCGCCCCGAAACGACTGGCAAGCTTCATGTTTGCACGAAAGTCATTGAGTCTGTCTTTATCGGTGAGATTGCAATGACCGCTGACAGCTGCACATTCCAGCCCTAAGTCCTTCATTTTCTCTTGGATCCGCGTCAATTCTGCTTCATCCATATCGGGCATGGTATGCTCAGTCCAGCCTCGAACCGCAGCCAGCTCAAGATACTTGAAACCTGCGGCCGCAATCCCCTCAAGTGCCTCATCAACAGTAAAGCCATGATAAGTGTTGGTGTTGACAGCAAAAATGTTTTTCATCATTTCCCTCCTTTAAAATAGGCTGTTTTTATGTAAAAACGCTGGTGTTCTTGTCATGGCCGGCACAACTATATTTGCTTACCGTACAATTCAATTTGTGCCCGGACAGAGCGGGCCTGCAAGCTCCTTCAGGGAAAACAGCCTGCCCGGCATAGTGGGAATAAAACTGGAAGTGACATTTTATCAGGACCATAGCGGAGCGTCATCCATAGGCTCAGGCCCTGCCACTGCATTTCCGCCCTAACGTGCCATCCTCGCCGCCGATACAGTAATCGGAGCCGAAAATGATGCCCGGCCCGATGGTATTGGCATAGCAGGAAATAAGCGACCAGTTTGGAACGGAAACTGGTCAGCAGACACTCCCGGGATCGTTGGAAACGCAGGTCTTAACCTTTCCAATATCCCAACCCCTAGAAAAAATCTCTGAAAAGTACGATCCTTGAAAAGCGCTTAGCATGTCCATTTGAAGTACCATCCTTCTCTTAATAATGGCTATATTTAATTATTTTGTCCTCTGGATAAATTAATTATCGCATTATATTTCCACCTTGTCAAGATATAAATAATTTGGCTAAAAATGTCGAAAAAG
>DOHN01000018.1 GCA_003535195.1 Ruminiclostridium sp. | reverse complement strand
GGCACCAGTTCTGCCATTTCCATACTGACCCAGGAAAAGAGCGATTCAACCTATTAAAGCGACTTTAAAAAAGGAGTGCCGAAATGAACTGCACTCCTTTATTTTTATGCTCTTTTCCATACGCCCGAATGATACCGGAGCTTTACCAGCAGGGACCTTAGCAGCTGATCTGCCACCAGCGCATACCATGCGCCTTTAAGTCCCCAGCCCAGGGCCTTGACCGTTATAAGGGCCAATCCCGGACGGAGGAGTAAAACAGTGATAAAGGTGATGATGGCTACGCTTCTGGTATCCCCCGCCCCCCTCAGAGCACCGGCCAGGATGAACTGGGAGGTTTGGAACGGCTGTATCAAAGCGATCAGCATCAGTATTTCCCCGCCCTGCCTTACAATATCAGGCTCACTGTTATAAAGGGCCACGATGGGCTCTCCGAAAAAGAAGAATATGATGCCCAGCAAAATGGAAATGGCCATGCCCACACGGCTTGTATTGCTGCTGTAGGCCTGTGCCATATCAGGCCGCTTTTTCCCCAGGCTCTGCCCTACCAACGCAGTGGCCGAGACTGCAAAGGCCTGACCGCTCATAAAGGACATGGCCTGAATATTCATGGCGATCTGATGAACCGCGAAAGCTACTGTTCCCAAGGATGCGACGGTTATGGAATAGATAATGATTCCCGCACGCAAAATCAATTGCTCCCCCATTGCAGGGAAACCTATTTTGAATATGTCCGCAAGGCATTTTTTATGGGGTTTAAATCCGTCTTTAAACCGGAGATGCACATATTCATCTCCCCGTAGGGCAGCGATCATAGCAAGTATGAAAGCTACAAACTGCCCGATAATAGTTGCCAGGGAAGCACCGGCCAGCTCCATTCTGGGAAAGCCGAAGTGTCCTTCTATAAGCAGATAGTTAAAAATCACATTGACGATATTTGCCGTCATATTATAAATAAGCGCTATCCGGGAATTTCCTATGCCCCTGAAGGCCGCCGTTACCGTTGCTGTTAAAGCCATAAAAACAAAGCCTATCATCTGGATTTCCAGGTATACGGTTCCCCCTCGAAGCGTCTGGGCATCAGCAGCTCCCATAAAACGGATAAGCGGCTCTGAAAATATATAGCCCACAATGGATGCAATAATCGATGAAACGAGCGTTAGCAGCAGCGCCTGGCGGAATACAAGGTTGGATTTTTTGGGTTCCTCCGATCCCTTATACCTGGCAACCAAAGCTGTAGCGCCCACATTCATAGCTAAAAAAGTTGCCATCATCAAAAATTTGGGCTGAGTTGTAAGCCCTATTGCGCTGATGGCCCAGGGCCCTAACTTTCCCACCATCATCATATCTACCATTGATGCCAGCTGAGTGAGCGTCAGTTCTATCAATGAAGGCCATGCAATATATACGATATCCTTGTATAACATCCGGGAATTTATTCCCGGCGGCAAATGTCTGGTTACACGTTCCTTCTTGCCATGGGAGTTTTCATCATCGTTGCCCGGCTCCACCAGATCCAAAGCCATCTGAGCTTGCTTCCTGGGTTTATCTGAAGTTTCATTCTGTCGTTGCTGTATTTTCACTTTGATTTAAGAGTCTCCATATCGTTAATTTAATAGTCATTTTAATATTATACTATGACCTTTAGGTCTTGTCTTCCCGCTGCGGCCCCGGCGTTGCTTATATATGCATTCTTTTATTTAGCTCGGCCTTTATATTTTCACCCTGGAAAATGAGTATGGCCGACAGAAATATAATACTGCCCGCAACCGAGATCATAGACGGATAAATCACATTTACCCAGTGAAAAAGAATGAACAGAACAGGAATGAACCCGAAAAGCGCCGATAAAAATAAATAGGTAATATAATCCCTGATGCTCAGCTTCATGATCTTAGCCATGATATACATGACAAATATTGCCGTTATACATACTACCGGAATCACATAGTCCAGGGACCAGCCCCTCCAGCCCGTTCTCCAGTCCCAGAAAACAGAAAGCATTGAAACGACTGTTACCTGGTACATGATATTTTTAGTGATATGATGTCTTTTCCGAATGACCAGAGTAAGGCTCAGCCACATGCTCAAAAGACCGAATACTACAAGCATGGGCCAGTTTATATCCGATGGGAAGATGCTGTAGACCACAAAACTGACCACAATGGAGACAATGGAGATAAAAATCATAATCCGGATCAGCAAATGCCTTTCATATGCAGGAGGTATTTTGGGATATACTTCATTACGGTCCTGGCCGCTGTCTGACAAAATATTTCTGCAAAGGGGACATTTTTGCTTGTTTCCTCTTATATGAACTTTACAATGATTACAATATTTCATAATTTCTCTTTTCCTTAGCCTTGAAAGGCATTATACATCAAAAAAGTCATTCATTTCTGTCCGCATTATCAATATTGGTTGATATCTCAATTTCGATCCCCCTGGAAGAAAGAAACTCGAAAAAAGTCCTTTGTATTTCTGTTTCCCGAAAGGGTGAAGTAAAGGTGATAACCAGATTATCCTTATAGGAGCACATGCATATTTGAGGTCTTCTGGCACTGGTAAAGATGCTGAACAATTTAATATAGCCGTCAAACTCGGAAGGCATAGAAATCTGTCCTATATTGGAAATAGCCGCTGTAATTCCCCTATCGTTCATATGGTTTGCCAGGCGAAGAAAAAGGTCTTTCAGCGGCAATGGCACAATTCTCGTAAACAGCTTCTTTTCCAGTGACATAAAGTGATTTAACTGCTGAACCAATCGCTCCTCGGTCAGTGATTCCATAAAGTCCTTACTGATATTTTGAATGATTTCGGCCAGGTCGGCAGTATTTTTATCTGCGGAAAAACCCGCATTCATGGTACTGAAAAAATTCCTTGCAGTTGCCGAAGAAAAAAACTGTCTCAAATTGATGGGAACCGACAGGACAACGGGAACCTTTTTTTCATTGGCCGACATTTCGCTAAAAATAGAATAGATAAACAAAGACGCAATAAATATGGTCAAAGTGGTGTTGTATTGGTGGGCCATATCCAATAATGCCTTGACCGGCATGCATCCCTCAATAATCTGCATCCTGTTTTCATCGTTTCTTACCCCTTGAATATGATACGCATGAAGGTACTTGCCTTTTTTATTTTTTATTTTCCGATTAAGATCTTCTTTTCCATCAAAATACCGATCAAAGCTGTCATCCATTTTTTTACT
>DOHN01000178.1:3727-4062 GCA_003535195.1 Ruminiclostridium sp. | reverse complement strand
ATGTAGGCCTTGGCCCGCACCGCAACATCCTTGATGTTCTGATGCTTTGCCTGCGGATTGGATTCAGCGTAGTGGTTGTTTTCGCAGACAAAAAGAACCGGCAGCTTGTAGATAGAGGCGATGTTGAGGCTTTCGTGGAAGGCTCCCTCATCGGAAGCTCCGTCGCCGAAGAAGCTGACCGCCACCTGATCGGTTCCCCGCATCTTTGCGGAAAGCGCCGCCCCGGTGGTGATGGGAATGCCTCCCGCTACAATGCCGTTGGCACCCAAAATTCCCAGTTCCCGGCAGCTGATGTGCATCGAACCACCCTTGCCCCGGCAATATCCGGTCACCTT
>DOHN01000178.1:3396-3590 GCA_003535195.1 Ruminiclostridium sp. | reverse complement strand
CGCCCTTGCCTCGGCAATATCCTGTCACTTTTCCGTACAGTTCGGCCATCATGCGGTTGACGTCGCCGCCCTTTGCCACCACATGACCGTGGCCCCGGTGGGTTGTGGCCATGTAGTCATCGTTGCCAATGGCAGCACACACACCCACTGCGGAAGCTTCCTGTCCGATGCTGGAGTGCAAAAAGCCGGGGACT
>DOHN01000178.1:1640-3259 GCA_003535195.1 Ruminiclostridium sp. | reverse complement strand
GACTTCACCGTGCAAAAAAAGTTCCTCGGCAATTTGCTCGAACATGCGGATTCGGTTCATCAAGGTGAACAGTTCCAGATGTTTTCCTTTTTCGATCTTAATCTTGCATTCCATAATACATCTCCTTGTTTCAATAAAATCTGACGCTGACAATCGGCCGGCAACGCAGGACATTCGCAAGACTCTTTGTTTAAATAATATTCCTATTTAGATAATTTATGTTTCCTATTAGGAAAATTATTTAATTCTTTCTCTGCATCAAAAATATCACAGCTCACAGTAAATGTCAACGTATTTTCATTAATTTTATAGTAATTACAAATTATGCCCTATATTATTATGCATTAATTATGGTTGGTAAATTTATACAATTATCATAATATGAAAATTTTGTTTTACTGATAGGATAATTGATTCAAATTTATGCTCGTTGATATTTTTTGGGATTTATGATAAAATTAATTAAAAGCGTAATACGGTTTTAGGGAAGTGATGGTATGACGGTGGGCAGTAGAATCAAGACGAATCGAAAGCTTCAGAAATATACGCTAAAAGATGTTTCGAAAAAGTCCGGGCTGTCGGTGGGCTACTTGTCAAAACTGGAGCGCTCCGACAAGGTTCCACCGCTTTCTACCCTGCAGCTGATTGCTTCGACCTTAAAAGTAAGCGCCAGCGAGCTGTTGGAGGGGTACGAGCCCTCCAATCCCAGAGTGTGCGACGATAACGACATCACCATTTTCCGATGCAAGCACGATCAGATCATGCCCCCCACCGAGGAGGGGTATACCCTGATCCCCCTGACCAACAATTACTCCAATCGGTGTATTTCTCCCTTTATGATGCACATTCCCCCGGGTCGAACCTATACCTTTGAACACGATGCCGAGGAGTTTAACTTTGTGGTTAAAGGTCCGGTTAAACTGCGGTATAAAGATGTGGAGTACCTTTTTTCGGAAGGGGACAGCTTTTATTTTGATTCCAGGAAGCCCCACACCCTCATCAACGAAAACGACTCCCCCGTGCTGGTGCTTTCGGTAGTGTACATGTACCGCAAGTTCTAGCACAGCCAAGCTGATAAAAGCCCTCCGCTTAAGCATTCAGTTTAAACGGAGGGCTTTTCATCTTCTATATGGGGGATTGCAGCATCAATCCGCAGCGCTTTCGGTGCATTTCCAGCTTTACACCCTTTTGTGCTTGTCAACCAGCCCCAAATCTTGGCATTGCTATCACAGGAACATCTTCCTTAAAAAGCCATATAATAAAAAACAAGGTATTATATGGAAAGGAAGGAGACCAATGTATACATGTTCCAATGGAAGCTTTTTATATACCATTCAACCCGGAGATACGCTATGGCTGATTGCGCAAAGCTTCCATACGACTGTCCCGGCGATTATGCTGGAAAATCCTATGCTTAACGAAAACAACCTGCGGATTGGGCAAGTCATTTGCATCCCTCGGAGACAAGGATCTCTCCCAAGGCCATTTTCTCATTGCATTCTCGAGGCGGAGCAGCTGTTGAGCGACCGTTTTCGATTATTATGGGGGCAGCATGTTTATTGGACAAGACAACTTATCCTCAGCATCGTTTTTGGATTGCCGGATACAGAATTTGTTGC
>DOHN01000178.1:0-1539 GCA_003535195.1 Ruminiclostridium sp. | reverse complement strand
TACAGAATTTGTTGCAAAACGCCTTTTGCGTAATCCCACAGACTTTGCGATGGTACTGCGGGAATTCTATGGGGAAGATGTTGTTTCAAAATTTGTAGAGCTATTCACCAGCCATCTCAAAATTGCTGCCGAACTCGTTGAGGCGGGAAAAGCCGGTAATAGTTCTGCGGCTGCCGATGCCGAAAGGCGATGGTATGTAAATGCAAATCAAATTGCAAATTTTCTAAACAGTATTAATCCGTATTGGTCAGTGCAGGAGTGGCAAAAATTGCTGTACGATCATCTTGCCATGACGAAAGAAGAAGCCGTCCATATGCTGGGCCAAAAATATGAGGACAGTATTCGCATCTTTGACGAGATCGAGCAGCAGGCCTTGCTGATGGCCGATACGATGACTCAAGGTATTGTGAAACTGTTTTCTCAACAGTTTAAATAGAGTAAAAATACATAGACAGCATTTACATCCATTCTGCAGCCGTTTGTATATCGACCGTTTCAAACCACTCTTCGAAGATTGGTGCATAAACGTAATATCATAATTAAGGGTTCGGTTTGGTTTGCAAATCAATCCAGACAATTAACTATTCGGGTTTTTCCTCCAAATCACCGCTTTCCTTAAGGAATATAGCGCGACAAATGTACCTAATCCCATACATCCAAAATCCTTCAACTTTAAGACTCCTTCCGTCCTCCCGCTGCATCGCCAGAGGGAGGATTTTTCGTCTGTAGCAAACCCTGCCGGTCACACACACATAGATTTGGCTGAATAAAAGGAATGCACTAAAACAAAAAGCAAGAGCTTACAAAATGCCACCTGCCTTTGCCAAGGAGATAACACCTGTAAGCTCTTCTACAATCATGATGCAATCACGGGTCGCGACACTCCCACCAGTCTTAGCATGATTGCCGCTGCTAACAGCTCCCGGACTGTGGAGGTTTTATATTTTCAATGGTAGTCGGCGATAGGGTAAAATGTTTTGCCATTTGCAAACCCGATTCTATAATTCAAAGAATGGAAACTTGTTATTGGGAACCAAAAGAAACATTGTCAAGATCCAAAGATTGCCCTCCTTGCGCTGTGACGGTAAAGTCAATGCGTACTCCAGTCGCATCATTTGGCGCGGCGGAAGTTAATGCTCGATAATAAGAAAAGTTTCTATTGGAATCCGGAACATCTTGTTCTCTTGCGGTAATCATAGCGCCGAGAACGTCACCGCCAGGAGTCAAAAAGTAAACGGTAGCAACAAATCCTACTTGCGACCCCTCTCCTTTGGCAAAGAAAGAAAACTCATAAAAGCACTCTGGATTAATGGGAGTAATGGTTTGGGTCAGGGTAGCACCGTTTTCTAAGCTAACGGCTGAAAGCCCAGTGTGCACCCTTCCTTGAGCGGTAGCCTGTGATATCAAGGTAGGTGTGCTGGAAGTCCACCCTGTCGGCACAGTTCCTGTAAACTCCTCCATGCCGCCGTTAACGACCAACTCTCCG
This sequence comes from Ruminiclostridium sp., assembly GCA_003535195.1. GTDB lineage: Bacteria > Bacillota > Clostridia > DSM-8532 > DSM-8532 > DTU059. The sequence continues at coordinate 53 of DOHN01000178.1, read as the reverse complement.
GATGATGGGCAAGCGGACATTCCGGCAGGGCCAGTGGGGCCGGTTGGGCCGGT
>DOHN01000156.1 GCA_003535195.1 Ruminiclostridium sp. | reverse complement strand
ATCTCCGGACATCCTTCTCTGCGAGGGGACGACACTGGGACGCGAGACTGCGCCTGCCCAGACGGAGGAGGCGCTAGAGCTTAAAATAGCAGAGCAGCTAAACAATACGGATGGAATCGCGCTGTTCCAATGCGCTTCTCAAAACATCGATCGCCTTGTGACCTTCTATCGGGCGGCGCGACGATCGGGGCGAAGGATGGTGGTTGATTGCTATACGGCGGCAATTCTTGCGGAACTGCGGAAATCGGGGAACAAGTTGCCGACGGCAAAAACCCACTCCAATCTGAGCATTTACCGCCCACAGGAGCCGCAAAAAGCCCTTATGCTGGTGCGTCCCTCCATGCTGTCGGAGCTTTTGCCGGACGATGAAATCCAAAACGGTGTATTTTTTTACTCCCTTTGGAACGGTTATCGGGATGAACCGCGACAGGCGGAACTGGAGGCGTTTCTCTCCCAGCGAGGCTTTGAGTTTGTGGAGGCACACACCAGCGGCCACGCAGACACTGAGACGTTGCAGCGGTTACTGGCCAAGCTAAACCCCCAACAGATCATACCCATTCACACGTCTTTGCCTCAAGGCTTTGCAAAATTTTCGGGCAAAGTGCGAATTGTGCAGAACGGGGAGGTGATCCTATGCCGATGATTGGTCTGTTTTTCTATATAGAGGGCAAGCTGCTCGCCTATAAGGTCGCACTGGAAGACGCGGAGGTTTACGGTGATTTTCTGACTTCCCCCGTCTCTCACGACACGGTATGGCACAAGGGTGTTGGCATGAATCGCCCCGTTGATTTTGACTACTTCCCCCGGGGACGGGTGGTTTACAACAGGAAGGAAAGGAAATACATTGTCTATATTGACCGGTGCTTGGACACGCCGGAGCACATTGCCGAAATCCTCAAAGCCTTCGGACTTGAAGATTGTCAAAAAACCATAGCCTTTGACGAGCATTATCAATGTCATAGATGCAACAAAGAATATTTTGTTTAGGGGATCATGTGACGAGTCACTGAAAATAAAAAAGACAAGGAGGCGCATTTTATGGGAACCGTTTATACAAAAGCGAATATTCTGAAAGAGGTTGACAAATGGCTGGATCCCGAGACAGTCTCGGAGTTCTACAAGCAAGGCTTTGTAAATTACAGAGGGGTTACTTCCGACACCAAAGAAAAATACACCGAGGTCATTGCAGAGCAGCTTTTGGACAGTCTGGACGCGCTCGAAAACATTGAGCGCATTACAAAGGCCGGCCCCTACAAGACACCTGGCCACAAGTGGCATCCCATCGACCCGGGCTCACCTCGCAAGGAAGAGCATATCGCCCGTAGCATGATGGATCATACTTATAACGGTATCGGCAAAATTATCGATTACCAAACACCGCTGAAAAATGTGCTGAGCGATACCGCCGGGAAAATCGATCTGTTGTCCTGGAATGAGGAGGAGGGATGCGTCTACCTCCTTGAGCTTAAGGCATTGGGCAGCACGGAAACTTTACTGCGTTGTGTGTTGGAAATCGACACCTACAGCCGTATTTTGGATTCCAAAAAACTTTTGGCTGACTTTGAACTCCCCACCGAAACTGTCCTTCGCAAGGCTGTACTTGTCTATCAAGACAGCCAACCCCATTCCGACTTCAATGATGCAAAGGTAAAAAAACTAATGAAGGCGCTGGGCGTGGATCTGTTTGTCCTGGAAGACCGCGATTCGGTCGTGAAAGTGCATGATTGTAAAAAAACGGAGGGGTAAGCATGGGCAGGATTGGTAAGGTACAATAAGTTGCGCAAATTCGAATAAACAAGAAGAGACATGGTTTGCATATTTCTGTTGGTCTTTCTTTCCTATGTAGCAAAAAAATAGGGAGAAGTGAAGGGGATGATACCAAGGAAAAAAGAAATCGGTTTATTGACACGGAAGATTGCAGGGTGGTATTGCCGCTACATTGGAATCATCAAATTCGAATGACATTATGAGTGTTCTCACAGCATTTTTGAAGAAACCCAGAGATACTAAGTGTTTAGAGGCAATCAAGAGGCTAAAAAAACTGAATAAAACAACCTGATCTCGGAGGCGTTCCTATATGGGAGCGCCCTTTTTTGTAGCTTTAGCAGGGAAAAACCACCTGCTATGCAGGTGGTGGGTTGGCCCTATTCTTTAGATATAAGAAAAAAGAGCCTCCCTATGTTAGGATGATGAAGGCTTGCCGACCACATCACCTAAGAAGGAGGCATGTCCAAAATGGACAAGAACACTTTATCACATACGACATGGGACTGCAAATATCACGTAGTGTGGGCACCAAAATTCAGACGCCGGGTAATATACGGGAAACTGAAAGCAGATATAGGCAAGATACTGCGAGAGTTGTGCGATAGAAAAGGAATAGAAATCATAGAAGCCGAGTGTTGTCCGGATCATATCCACATGTTAATACGGATACCGCCTAAGTATAGCGTATCAGAGATAATGGGATACCTAAAGGGCAAGAGCTCACTTATGATATTTGATCGACATGCCAATCTAAAATACAAGTATGGGAATCGCCACTTTTGGTGTCGGGGGTACTATGTGGACACGGTTGGCAAGAATGCGAAAAGGATAGGGGAGTACATAAAAAACCAGCTACAAGAAGATATAACGGCCGATCAGCTTACGTTAAAAGAATACATAGACCCGTTTACGGGTGAGC
>DOHN01000171.1:8258-11635 GCA_003535195.1 Ruminiclostridium sp. | reverse complement strand
CAGCTTTTTGCTTCCTATGCGAGGGTCCAGGAAGCACGCGCCCTGGCTTCTGTCGTAGGCGAGGAGGAATTGGGCGACACCGATAAAATGTATATGCGTTTCGGCCGGGCCTTTGAGGCTGAATTTGTCAGCCAGGATTTTAAGGAAAACAGGGATATCACTGGAACCCTTCATTTGGGCTGGCTGCTGTTGGGCCTCCTTCCTAAAGAAGAGCTGGACCGGCTGTCGCCCGAAATCATTGAGAAATATTATATGGATCCGAAAGAAAATGAAGGCTGGTATAAGAGATGGACATGACTCTGTTCCCCACCAAGGGCAATCTAATTATTGCAAAGAATACTCTAAACCTGTGCCGCCAGGGCTATGAGCTCTTGGATAAAAAGCGGAACATCCTGGTCCGGGAAATGATGAGTCTGGTGGAAAAGGCTAAAAAGATACAGGATGAAATTCTTCAGGTTTTTCAGGAAGCGTACGACGCTCTTCAGGATGCCAATGTCAGCATGGGCATCTCTGTGGTTGAGCAAATCGGCTATGCCATCCCGGAAGAGACCGGAATTCAGATAAGAGAACAGAGTGTGATGGGGGTGGAAATTCCAAGAGTGAGCTTTACTTCCTCTCCCATACAGCCCCAGTATGGTTTTCGAATGACCAATGCGCCCTTAGATATCGCCCGGCTAAAATTTGAGCATGTAAAGGAGCTTACGGCAGAGCTGGCTGAAATAGAAAATGCCGTTTACCGTCTTGCAGTCAATATCCGCCGGACTGTTAAACGCACAAACGCCCTTAAAAATATTATGATCCCTAAGTATGAGGACATCACGGCCTCCATTGCCAATGTCCTGGAAGAAAAGGACCGGGAGGAATTTTCACGCCTCAAAATCATCAAGGAGGTAAAGGGGAAACAGGAACGGTAACCGCCCTTTTCCTGCAATAGATGCTTTAGGGCGGGGCTTGCTTGTGATTGATTGTCTTTTATGATAAAATAATCTAGCAAAGACAATTTAGTGGGTGCTCACCTCATTTTAAAACAGCTTTATTATCATTGCTATATAATTTCTATACATTTAAATTTTTTGTAGAAATGAGTTGACGCTGCAGAATTTCCTGCAGCTTTTTTGTTGTGCAGCGGAGATTTCCGAAAAGGGCAGATTTTTGAGGCGTTTAAAACATATTTTTTAAAGGAGGAGTGTTATGCATATTGATCATAAAATAAAGGTTGGGATTGGTTTTGCAACGGGCAGAAAGAGCTTTCAGAAGGTTCTCAGAAGCTACATCCGAAATTGGGAGGAGTCAGGCCTGGCCGAAAACGGAAACATATCATTAAACCTTTTTGTGGCCTATGACCTGACTTATAATCAAACCCTGAAAAAGGATTATGTTGATATTCACGAGGACCTGAAAAAGAGCATCGACAATATTGTATTTATTGGGAGGAGCGATCTTGAGCGTGAGGGCAGGGAGCTGGCCGATAAAGGGATCATTGACGATCGTGAAGCCCAAATGATTTTCAGAAAAGGATACGCCGCGCAGCGCAATGGTCTTCTGTACAGTGCCGTTAAAAGCGGGATGGATTTCTTAATTTTTCTGGATGATGACGAATATCCGGTGGCTGTGACCAAAACCCGTGAATATGCCGTCTGGGGAGGACAACATGTCATTACATCGCATATCAGGCATATAGCCCGGGCCGACATTACTCACGGCTATCACTGCGGATATATATCTCCCATCCCTTATGTGGAATATAATCATGTGATGCCCGAAAATGTATTTCGCACTTTTATAGAGGCGATCAGCAATGATATTCTTAATTGGGACAATGTCAGCAAGGTCATGCAAAACGGAGGAGTGACCTATGCGGATACAAAAATACTGATCGGTGATGAAGTGCGGGAAGTAGAGGAAATAAATCATGCCAAATTTATCTCAGGGGCCAATCTTGGCCTTAACCTGACCGATCCCCGGCGCATTTTCCCGTTTTACAACCCCGTAGGGGCCAGAGGGGAGGATACCTTCTTAAGCACATGCCTGACGGACAGAAAGGTTGTAAGAATACCCTGCTATACCTTCCATGACGGTTTTTCCACATACCATCATCTTTTAGAGGGAGTCCTGCCCATCCGGCTGAAGTTCATCCAAGCCGACAGTGAAAAAATCATTCGCCGCTTTTATAAGGCCTGCCTGGGCTGGATCCGGTATAAACCGCTTTTGATGTATATCACAGAGCCCGGCTCCTATGAGAAAAAAATTGCGGAGATGCGCCGGAAATTAGGAGAGGTATTGCCGGCCATTGCAGCATACTTCGACTGCCCTGATTTTGCAAATATACTGCCGGAGCTTGAAAAATATAATAAGAATGTAAAGAAGCATTATCATGAATTCATGGAGACAAAACGGGTTTGGGCCAGAATGATGGAGTATTTTGCTGAAAATAGATGAAGGATAAATAACTTTTCAAATAAATTTCTATTGACTTTTAAATCATTAGCAGGTATGCTGATTCTAATATTTATTTATAAAACGATGAAGGAACTTCTATAGCTTCCAATGACTTTTAAGAGAGCCTGTGGCTGGTGTGAACAGGCAGGTCGGTTCTATAGTTATCATTCCGGAGTTCAGTATCCGAAGAGCACAGTAAGATACTGCGTACGCCGCGTTATAGGCTAGGGTTTGATGGAACCTGACTGGAGGGCTTTTTATAAAAGCTGAAATTGGGTGGTACCACGAGTTATAAGCTCGTCCCAACAGTAGAAATACTGTTGGGATGGGCTTTTTTATATTGTGAATACAACAAGGGCCAGGTAATGAAAAAAATGAAATATGAAGGAGGATCACGTAATGGGAGACAGAATTATGGAGATTGCCGAACGAATCAGAGGACTGCGGGAGGATATGGGCATTCCGGCCGATGAAATGGCTGAGATCGTGGAAATGACAAGAGAAGAATACATGGAGTGCGAATCGGGAAAGCAGGATTTTTCTTTTACCTTTCTCTACAAAGTTGCGACGAGGCTGGGAATTGATATCAGCGAGCTGATTACGGGCAACAGTCCCACTCTTTCGGTCTATACCCACGTGAGGAAGGGAAAGGGCCTGCGGATTGAAAGAAGAAAGGGCCTTAAATACCATAGCCTTGCCTATCTGTTCAAGAACAGAAATGCGGAGCCGTTTTTGGTGGAAGCCGCTTATGATGAGGATGCCGACAAGGGTGAGATACTGCTCCGTCATCATGACGGCCAGGAATTTGATTATATTTTAAGCGGCTCTTTGAAAGTCAGGATCGATGATCACGAATTTGTCATGTCGGAGGGGGATTCGGTCTATTACGACGCTTCTCACAGACACGGGATGGTGGCCGCCAATGGGGAGTCTTGTGT